>CAYSSF010000320.1:0-4124 GCA_964433455.1 uncultured Syntrophaceae bacterium | reverse complement strand
GGTCTTCCAGGGCAAGCTGCGGCTGTTCCAGACGGGCAAGATCCTGGGGGTTTTCCAGATCGAAATAGGAATCGGCTGCGAGCGTGCGGGCCAGCGTCGTCTTTCCGCACTGCCGGGGACCAAGAATGGCCGTGGCGGGAAACAGGGACATGAGTTTCGCCAATGTGGTCCGATCCGTTTTTCTGTCGATCAGTTTCATGGTCGCAGCGTAGAGGATTTATATTGAAATATCAAGCTCTATCTTTGATATTTCAATGATCGCTATTGACCAGCCCTATCACGCCTCCTGACCGGGTTCCGAAAAAATCATAAGGTAGGCCACCACATCGAAATCGTTCAAAAACCTTTATTTTTTCCAGGACTGTCATTTTCAAAGGGTCTTGATCCTTCATGCGCTGCTTCAAGAGGTGAAACGCTGAGCCGAAAATTACGGCAGTCCTCTACAAGCCCTTTGCCAAAATGATCCTGCTGGATCCTTTCTATCACTGCGGCTCGAAGCGTAGGAAGCAGCCGTTTTTTAACTTCTCTTTGATCCATGCGTGCATTTCCCGTGTTCATTGATCATAGACATGATCATGCGGACCAAGCTGCACGAACTTTACCGTTTCATCTTCACAGCTTGAACAGTCATGACAAAGGACAATCCCGTGATCCCCTCTTCGCCGGCAACTCATGCAATAGAGGTAAATAATGAGAAAATTTTTCTTCACCGGAGCGCTGTAATAACCGCGAAAATTTCCCTTCAAGGGCTCACCGAATCCGGCGGGATTCGCGAGAATCATATCCACCTTTTTCTGGACGATCTTTTTCAGGGCGGAGTGTTTTTTCAGAGAATCGCCAAAATCATCGCTGAAAAGGGCAATCATCCGAAGACCTCGTCATAACTCGACCATTTCGTTTCACCGGACTGGATCTTCGCCATCGTCGCCAGTAGGCTGTCACTGAATCCGGGATCAGCAAGGATAATCTGCATGGGGTCATCCTCATGGACCCGCTTCAGATTCAGAACAAATTGTGTAAAGACCTCCGAAACCGTCGTTCTCTGCGTCGAGGCATAAAGCTTCGCGTATTCGATAAGGTCCTGATCCATTGTGATGTTGATCTTACTCTTTTGCATCGTTAGCGACACCTCCCATGATTATGCATGCGTATGATATACGCCTTATGTACGTCCATGTCAAGAGAGAAGCAAGGGGAAAATCGCCGATCGGCATCGCCTCCTCGCCTGCCGGAGATGCGGATGAAGTGCGGGGTCGGCAAGTGCGGCCACTGCAATGTGTGGGAACCGGACGACTTTTTTCAGGGCCGGCGTCCGCCAGGGCATAGGGCATAAGATCGGAAGCTTTTTGCCGATCTCAGCCGCTACGCTTGGGAATCCCTGAAGGTCTTTCTCCGGGAGGCGGTTCCCGAAAATGATCCCATCCCCGGCGCCGTCACAAGCCAAAACAGTCACCATAGACTCCCATCATAAAAAAGGAAGTTCTTATCAATTCAATTATAATTTCAATCCTTGCCGTACTTTTTCAGGTACGCGCCGAAGAGCTCATCGTCCGACGGCTGGTAATCCGCCACCGGCACGGCGACACGGGTGTACATGAGGAACTGCTTCCAGTTGATGTTCTCGCAACTGATGTTCCCGGCCCAGGAGCCGCAGCCCAGCGTATCCGTAAATCCCAGACAGCTTGTCCAGCCGCCGCTGTTGGCCTCGGTGTGCCCCATGTTGCAGACGACCCGGCTGACGTTCGCCCGGAGACCGATCTTGTCGATCCGCTCGTTCAGCGACGTCTGGATGTTCACCGAGTGCCCCTCGCCGGAGAACTTCAGGATCTTCTCCATGCGGTCCAGCATCTCGTCGAAATCGGTCCACTTCCAGACCGTCAGAACCGGAGAGAGCTTCTCGCCGGAAAAGCGGTCCTCGCCGCCGATCTTCTCGCCCATGACCATCAGCATCTTCGTGTCCTTGGGAACCTTCAAACCGGCCAGATCGGCGATGAACGTCGCCGATTTCGCCACGATCTCCCGGTTGAGGGTATGACCGTCCGGCCACATCGTCTTGCGGAGGGTCTCGCGCTCCTCCGTACTGCAAAGGTAGCCCCCCTCGGCCTTGAGGGCGGCAATCATCGTATCGAAGATGCTCTCCTCGATGGCCACCGCGTTCTCCGAGGAGCAGGAGGCCGCGTTGTTGGCCGTCTTGGATTTCCGGAGCCGGAAGGCGACCCCCGGAAGGTCCTTCACCGTCGAATCGACGATGGAGATTACGTTTCCGGCCCCCACGGTCTGGGCGGGGACGCCCGCGCCATAGACGACCTTCACCAGCGCCGCGCCTCCCGTGGCTACGGCATAGTCGCAGTTCGCCATCAATTCCTGCGTTTTCTCATTGCTCGTATGGCGGATGCACTGGACCAGATCCACCGGCGCGCCGACCTTCACGAGCGCTTTGCGGATGTGCTCCACAGTCGCATAGGTGGCCAGTTCCGTGCGCGGGTGGGGCGAACAGATGATCGCATTGCGCGTCTTGAGGGTGGAAAGCGCGATGCAGCACACCGTCGATTCGGGGTTCGTACAGGGCACAACGTTCGCAATCACGCCGATCGGCTTGGCGTAGGTCCGAATTCCTTTCGCCTTGTCCTCGCTCACCAGACCGCAGGTCTTGATACCGATTTGATCGTAAAGCGTCCCTCGCACCTTCGTGCCGATCTTGTGCACCTTGTCTTCATAGACGCCGAGGCCCGACTTCTCGACGGCCAGGCGCGCCAGTTCATCCGCCGTCTCCGCCTTCTGCAGCTCCCAACCCACGGCCAGAACCATCTCGTCGACCTTCTCCTGCGACCAGTACTCGACCGACTTGAACGCCGCCCGCGCCTTCTCGTACATTTCCTGAATATTGTCTTCCATATCGTTACCCCTCACATTCAAAAAAGAAAAACCTCAAGCCGCGATAAAATGACCGGTCCCCGCCCGCATCCGAGCGGGCGGGGAATCCCGAAATCATCAGATCTTCCGTTTGGGATCGTCGATCTCTTCCACGATCGCCCAACCGGAACCCTTGATCTTCTGCCGTTCGAGGAAGATCCGTTTCCACTCCTCGGGCGTCTGGGCCTCCATCGCCTTGGCGACCTTCTTTCTCTCTTCCAGCGTCGGCACCGGCCGGTCCGCCGGCCCGTCGTACCACTCCTTCGGCGTCAGGATCTGGCCAAGGCGGACCGGCGCTTCCTGCTCATTCTCTTCGCAATAATGGGCGCCGGTGGCAAAGGCTCGGGTCACCGACAGGATGCACCAGGCAGCCTCGGGGGTGAAGCCCAGGTCGAACATCACCGCCCCCATGGCCCCCAGAAGATCGATGTCCACAGGCTCCGGGCTCAGCTTCTGCGCCGCCTTCACCATCTCTTTCATCAGCGAAACATACTTTCCCGCCACGCCCGACTTCTCCGCCCGGGCGATCATCCGCTTTGCCATCGGATCCTTCAGCATCAGGTTGGAAACACCCAGCGCCGGGTCGTCGAGCTTTGCCTTCACCACCGCCTCAACCACCTCAGCCAGCGGTTTGCCCTCCTTTGCCTGACGGGCCAGGATCCCGTCCAGAAGCTTCCCGAAGGTCTGGAAAGCCCCATAGGCATGGCCAAAGGCGAGAATGGAGGCGCCGGCCGCCTGCGTCAGCAAAGTCTTGCCGCTGCCAACGATCCGCGCAATGTTCGCCGGAGAGGAAAGCCCGTCCTCGAACATGCAGACCATCACGTAGTTGAGCATCTTGTCTTCCTCGAACAGAGGAATCCGTGCCTGGAAATCGATGAACAGGAGGTCCGTCAGACCGTAACCCTGCTCCACCAGCTCCGTTGTGTCGTAGCCCCGGGCAACGATGCGGTGAACATTCTTGTACGCTACCTCGGACACCCACTGGAAGCGCGCGCGCTTCTCGTCCATCGGAATCGTCCCGCGCTCGCGGGTCCGGTAATTGAACATGAGTCTCGGATCGTCTAAATTATCCATTTCTTGTATTCTCCTTCCTCTTTCTGCTTGCGGGCGTATTCCTGTCTCTCGGCCTGACTGGGAACTTCTCTATCGGCAGGCCCCACATACTTGATCATCGACAAATCCAGCATCTGGACCATCGGCTCCCGCTTCGA
>CAYSSF010000319.1:0-4124 GCA_964433455.1 uncultured Syntrophaceae bacterium | reverse complement strand
TCATTTTGGGTTGCCGATGGCGATTTGAAGATGGTCATGGCCGGGGCACCGTCCGCCGGACAGGCCGGCCATCTCATGCGGGACCGGGGATCGGGCCGGGACCCTCGGTTCGATCCGCGACGCCGACCCGGAAGTGGAGGATAGCCATGTCTACCCGTCGAGATTTTCTGCGCAATTCATGTGCCGCCGTGCTTGGCGCCGTCCTGGTGAGCAAGGCGCAGGCGGCTGCGCTCCCCGAGGCGCCCATCCGGACCAAAGCGACCTTGGACCCGCCGCTGTTTCCGCCCAACGGCCGACCCTACAACCCGGTCGTGACGCTCAACGGCTGGACGCTGCCGTGGCGGATGCGAAACGGCTGGAAGGAGTTCCACCTCGTCGCCGAACCGGTCGTTCGCGAAATGGCGCCGGGGATGAAGGCTAACCTCTGGGGCTACAACGGTCAGAGCCCCGGGCCGACGATCGAATGTGTGGAAGGCGACAAGGTGCGCATCTTTGTCACCAACAAGCTGCCGGAACACACCACGATCCACTGGCACGGCGTCCTGCTGCCCAACGGCATGGACGGCGTGGGGGGCTTAACCCAACCGCATATCCCGCCGGGCAAGACCTTCGTGTATGAATTCGAGATGAAGCATTCCGGCGCCTTCATGTATCACCCGCACGCCGACGAGATGGTGCAGATTGCCATGGGCATGATGGGTTTCATCGTCGTGCATCCGCAGAGCCCGGACCGGTATCGCGTCGACCGGGACTTCGTGTTTCTTTTGGCCGCTTACGACATCGATCCCGGCAGCTACACCCCGCGGGTTGCCCAGATGTTGAATTTCAACATGTGGACCTTCAACAGCCGGGTTTTCCCGGGCATCGACCATCTGGTCGTGAGAAAGGATGACCGGGTGCGCATCCGCATCGGCAATCTCACCATGACCAATCATCCCATCCATATCCACGGCCACAACTTTGCAGTGACCTGCACCGACGGCGGCTGGGTGCAGAAAAGCGCCCAATGGCCGGAAACCACCGTCGATGTGCCGGTCGGGGCGCTGCGCGCCGTTGAGTTCATTGCCGACGCGCCCGGAGACTGGGCGCTTCACTGCCACAAGTCGCACCACACCATGAACGCCATGGGTCACGACGTGCCGACGATGATCGGCGTCGATCAAAAAGGCATCGCCGAGAAGATCAACAAGCTGGTGCCGGAATACATGATCATGGGTGAGAAGGGGATGGCCGACATGGCCGAAATGGAGATGCCGCTGCCCGACAATACGTTGCCGATGATGACCGGCTCCGGTCCCTTCGGACCGATCGAAATGGGCGGCATGTTCACCGTGGTCAAGGTGCGCAAAGGCCTTGCGAGGGACGACTACAGAGACCCCGGGTGGTATGGACACCCCCCGGGTTCGCGCGCGTATGAACTGCAAGGAACATCCACGCCGGATTAATCAGGAAAGGGGACTGCATGAAAAAACTTCTCATCGCCTTCGCAGTTGTGCTGAGCGTGGTCTTGACCGGCGCCTTTGCCGATGTCGTCCATGACCGCGATAAGCAGCAAAACGGAGCCTTGGGCATGCCCGGCGATCCAAGCAAGGTCTCGCGCGCGATCAGGGTGAACATGAACGATGCCATGCGCTTCATTCCTGACAGGATGTCCATCAAGCCGGGAGAAACCATCAGGTTCCTCGTGACGAATTCAGGCAAGCTCAAGCACGAGATGGTCCTGGGCAACATGGAGGAGCTGAAGGAACACGCAGAATTGATGCGCAAGTTCCCGGACATGGAACACGCCGACCCCAACCAAATTACCCTCGACCCCGGCAAATCCGGCGAGCTCGTCTGGCAATTCACTACGGAAGGCACCTTCCATTACGGCTGCCTGCAGGCCGGCCATTTCGAAGCGGGTATGATCGGCACGGTCGTGGTGAAACGCTGACGCGACGGCAGAGCGGACTTTGATCGGTACAAAGAGGAAAATGTGAATTTCTTCATCATTTATTGAAAGACGCTATGGCACTGCAAACAGCTATTTTCTATAACTTGGGATAGACTTTGTTCTCTTACAGTTGCGGTGCTTCGCCTTGCTGCGTTTCCCAAAGCTTCTTATAATGGCACGCAATCTCGATAAGCTCCCTGTGACTTCCGGATTCCACAATTCTGCCTGCGGAAAGGACCACGATCAGATCTGCGTCTGCGACGGTCGCAAGCTGATGGGAGACGATCAGGGTGGTCTTGCCTTGCGACAGGCGCTGGACCGCCTCGACAACCTTCTGTTCTGACTCGGCATCCAGACCTGCCGTGGGCTCATCCAGCAGCGTGATCGGGGCATTGCGCAGAAAAGCCCGAGCGATGGCCAACCGTCTTTTTTGCCCTCCGGAAAGTCCGACGCCGCCTTCACCAAGCGTGGTTTCGTAACCTTCCGGGAGCATCCTGATGAAGTCGTCCGCTTCCGCGGCTTTTGCCGCCTCCTCTATTTCCTGCCGCGTGGCGCCCGGCCTCCCGATGGCAATGTTCTCTTCGATGCTCATCGTAAAAATGTATGAATCCTGAAGAACAACAGCCATCTGGTTTCTGAGGGAAGGGAGCTTCAGGGAGCGGATATTCACGCCGTCGATCGAAATGGTTCCGTGCTGTGGATCATAGAGACGCATCAGCAATTGAAGGATCGTGGATTTTCCGCTTCCCGATTCGCCCACGAAAGCCACTTTCTGGCCTGAAGAGACTGTCAGGCTGAAGTTCTGCAGCACCGTCTGGTCGGGCCGATAGCCAAAGGTCACATCCTTCCACGCAATACTCCCACGGAAGGAAGGCGCTTCAACAGCGCCGGGCATTTCGACAGCGCCGATTTCCGAGGGATTTAAACGGGCGATCTCCTCGATCCGTTCCAGGGCTGCTGCGGATTTGGCGATACGCGCCGAGAACTTGCTGATTTCCCGAATGGGGCCAAAGAGGCTGTTGAGATAGGCGAGGAAAACCATCAGTTGGCCGACGGAGAGGCATCCATGCAGGATGCGCAGAATGCCGACAAAGAGGACAAACAGCGAAGTGATCCCGACCATCAGAGAGAGTACCGATGTGAGAATAGCCTGGGAGCGGCCGGCCTCCATTCCGTGCGAAGCGCTCTTGCGGCTGCTCTCCATGAAATCGTCCATGATGTCGTCTTCCATCGAAAGGGTAGCGATCGCCTTGCGGTAATAGAAGACCTCCTGCACGTTGGAGGCCATCCTTCCTTCCGTGCGTCTCTGGTGGCGCATCGCATCTTTTGTGCGGCGGGTAAGGATCAGATTGGCCAGGTAGACTGCCGGAATCACGAAGACAAAGGTCAGGGCATAGATCCAGTCTATGGAGAAGCTGATAATCAAAATCCCGATCACAGTGGGCACACTGCGGACGAATATTGTGATGAAGGACTCCAGAATGTCCTGAGTGTCCGCCGTGTCCTTGGAGATGCGGCTGGTGAGATCTCCGGTCTGGGCTTTTTCAAAGAAGCTTTGCGGCAGGGCCATCATCTGGGCAAAGAGGTTTTTCCGGATATGAAGCACGACCTGCTGCCCCAATCGGCTGAGCGAGAGGTTTTGAAAATAGAGCAAAAAGGTATTGGTCAGATGAATGACAAACAGGATGCCCACACCCTTGTAGA
This sequence comes from uncultured Syntrophaceae bacterium, assembly GCA_964433455.1. GTDB lineage: Bacteria > Desulfobacterota > Syntrophia > Syntrophales > UBA5619 > UBA5619. The sequence continues at coordinate 487 of CAYSSF010000319.1, read as the reverse complement.
GAAAATCAAAATCGTTGGAGTAAAAAAGGCCTTTTATTGTGGAAACGATGAATCGGAAAAGATTGTACTTTACCGCCATATCCTGGGTATGGCTCGGATTATCCACAACGTGATCGATCATCATGCGAACCGGCCATGGCTGCACCAGGATCAATCCTGTCTGTGCAACCATGGTGATGGAAATCAGCAACACCAGCAGCCGGTTGGTTTTGAGCGCCAGGTAGAGTTGGGAGCTGCGGACGCGAGCGCTCCAGTTTTTGAATCGATCTTTCATGTCTTGATTGAGCCGGCCGAACCTTCTTGATCGATCTTGTCTTTCCCGGCCTTGAACTGCCTCCCGCGCCAGATCATATAGATGGCGGGGTAGATTACCAGTTCAAGGATCGTGGAGGTGACGACGCCGCCGACCATCGGCGCGGCGATCCGTTTCATCACGTCGGCGCCGGTGCCGTGGCTGAACATGATCGGGATCAGGCCGGCCAGGATG
>CAYSSF010000318.1:0-4235 GCA_964433455.1 uncultured Syntrophaceae bacterium | reverse complement strand
TGTCGCCGGAGAATCAGGCGCAACTCTGGCGCCATATCGGCGACCTGGCCTGCTCCGCCAAGGGGGGAATCGCCTGCTTCGGCGCGCTCCACGGCGGCGGATCGCCGCGAATGGAGACGATTGCCATTACGAGCCAGTACGATATCGAAACCCGCAAGGAGATCGTGCGAAAGGTGGCCGGGATGACAAAGGATTGAAACCACGAATCCCTTCTTCGGGCGGGGCCTCATCTACCTGATCGACCGTGTCCGCGGTCTCGACATTCTGCGTCATCCATGACCTCCGGAGATCATCGGCGACCGATGCCCGCTGAATCGGTCTTTCCCCGAAGGCAGTAGCCCGCCCCGCTGCCGACCGGCAGGACGACACAGATATAACAAATGATTTACATTTATTCGCTTCATCACGTACACGACGAGGGCCCCGGACCGGGATCTCCCCCGGGTATTCCCGCGGCGACATGATGCCGTCACAGGTTACGATTGAGTAATTTTACTCAGTCATTGAGTAAAATTGTTTGGATCGATTGAAGTCATTTGATATAAGGCCGTTATGAGCTACGAACATCCCCTTTTATCGACCCTGCGCAGAAATACAAATCTTCGATGTAGCTTGTAGATTGAACCCAATGAATTCCAATGGAAATGTGCAGATGTCAGACCATACAAAAAGTGCTTGACATAAATATCAATATTGATACTATATAAACCATGGCAAAGATCGAAGATATTCTGATACAGATGAAAAAAAATCCATCGGATGTTCGATTTTCTGACTTGAGCAAGATTTGTATTTATTATTTCGGTCAGGCGCGACAGAAGGACGGAAGTCACCATGTTTACAAGACACCGTGGCAAGGAGATCCGCGGATCAACATACAAAATCATAAGGGAAAGGGAAAAGAGTACCAGGTAAAGCAGGTGCTGTTGGCTATTGAGAAGTTGGAGGTTGAACATGCCGCTGAAAAATGATCGTTATACATACCGAGTAACCTGGTCTGAAGATGATCAGGAATATGTAGGCTTATGTTCCGAATTTCCCAGTTTGAGCTGGCTGGATGAGGGGCCTGAATCGGCTCTAAAAGGTATTCGAGAGATTGTCGAGAATGTTATCAAGGACATGACGCATACCGGCGAAGAGATACCTCAACCGATTGCCTGTAAGAGATACAGTGGTAAATTTATGGTTCGTGTTCCTCCTGAAGTTCATAGAAACCTCGCCATTCAAGCAGCGGAATCAGGAGTCAGCCTAAACAGGATTGCCGGAGCCAAGCTAAGCCGATAGCAAGGCCAAGCCGATTTTTGTACTGCGTTGCTCCCGAAGTTCCAAATACAAATCTTTAGTGGCAGTCGTCATCTCCGTTTATTGAATTGCGGTCGATGCAGGTATGGGAGGCGGCCTTTTCTGAAGAGTGATGGTATTTTCACAGTTCTGTTAAGAGATCCTCCCCGTTATGTTGGGAAGAAAAATGTGGATGGTCAAGGAACGAAACACCAATGTCGGATGCAAAGATGCAAGTAACAGAGATTGATTTTTTCCGGACCGATGACGCACCCGGCGTGGCCCGACTCTTTCGCCAAGTCTACGGCGAAGGGTATCCCATCGACATCTATTACCACCCCGAGCGGCTGATCGAGGAGAACACCGCAGGTCGCGTCCTCTCCTCCGTGGCGCGCACACAGACCGGCGAAATTGTTGGCCATGATGCCCTCGTTCTCCTGGACCCCGCAACCCGGCTTTACGAAAATGCAGCGGGAGTGGTTCTGCCCGGGTTTCGCGGACAGGGTGTATTCTTCCATCTTATGAAGCACAACGTCTTCGACTACGCAAAGCGTTTCAGCCTGCAGGAGATACTCGGCGAGCCCGTATGCAACCATCTACAGTTGCAGAAGATGTGCCTTCAGCTTGGCTACCGGGAAACGGGGATGGAAGTGGACCTGATGCCGGCAGCAGCCTATACCAAGGAGCAGAGTGCGCATGGCAGGGTTTCTGTATTACTGGGATATTTTCTTCACAAACCCGTTCCGCGAACCGTTTTTCTGCCGCCGGTCTATCGGGATGAACTGGAATACATATACGCAGGTATGGGAGTCGAGCGCACTTTTGCAGGAACCAATAGAGAGTTGCCGGCAGCGGGAGACAGCCAGGGGAAAATAGATACTTTCGTCTTTGCCCAAGTCGCACGTATCTCAATTCATCGCATCGGGTCTGATTTTGAGACATTTATCTTGCGGCTGGAAAACGAGGCGTGTGACAAAGACACCGAGATCTTCCAAGTCTGGTTGCCCCTTACCTCGCCATTCGCGTCTGCGGCAACGGATATCCTGCGCATGCATGGCTACTTTATCGGTGGTCTGCTGCCAGAATGGTTCAATGGAGATGGTTTGCTGATGCAGAAGGTTAAATGCGAAACAGACTGGGGGAACATTGCACTTTATTCGGAACATGCAAAGAGGATTGCAGACATTGTCAGAAGCGATCAGAAAATAACAAAATGTACCCCTTAACTTTACCTCCTACCATGAGCATGCACCCTCCAAATACAAAGGTACACTCAGAGTATTCGTTTTTGTCCGTTGAATGTCGTCTGTAATAGTGAACTTCGGCACCATTTCCACTCAGCAGTATGGTGAATTACTTCAAGAGTAAAAAGATACCGCAAACTTCTGGCATTCCCACTTGATATCTGCTATTGAATTGCAGCTTTGCACGGCATCTTTCACACACTGGACCGACAGAGAACCCATCCATGCAAAACGACCTGACATTCTTCACCAATGACCCAGGTTCCACGCTGCTTGACCGGTTCCAGCGAACCCTCCGGGACGTGAAATTTTTCGACATCCTGGTGGGCTACTTCCGCACCAGCGGCTTTGACAGGCTCCACGAGTCATTCGCCTCCATCGACAAGATCCGCATCCTCGTCGGTCTGAACGTCGATCGGCAGGCCTTCGAGATCATCGACGCCTACCAGTCTCAATCCACGCTGGATTTCGAATCCCACAAGCGAACAAAGGAAATCTTCTCCGCAGCGGTCACCGAAGAGATGGACCGCTCGCCGGACAGCTTCGAGACCGAACTGGGCGTCCGCAAGTTCATCGAGTTCCTGCGATCCGGCAAGATGGAGATCAAGGCCTACCCCGGCGGCAACCTCCACGCCAAGGTCTACATCAGCCGTTTCGGCGAGGACGACCGCGATTTCGGGCGGGTGATCACCGGCTCCAGCAACTTCTCCGAGGCGGGCTTTGTCGCCAACCGGGAGTTCAACGTGGAGTTGAAAAACCGGGCGGACGTGGAATTCGCCCAGGCCCGATTCGAGGAGCTCTGGAAGGACGCGGTCGATCTTTCCCGCGAATACGTGGACACCATCCACGACAAGACCTGGCTCAACGACGAGATCACCCCCTACCATCTCTACCTGAAATTTCTCTACGAGCACTTCAGGGAAGACATCAACATCGATGAGGATTTCGAGACCTTCCTGCCGGAAGGTTTCATGGACCTGGACTACCAGAAGCAGGCCGTCATCGCCGCGAAGAAGATCCTCGACGCCTACAACGGCGTTTTTCTGGCCGACGTGGTCGGCCTCGGCAAGACCTTCATCTCTTCCATGCTCGCCCAGCAGCTCCGGGGCAAGATCCTCGTCATCTGCCCGCCCGTGCTGAAGGACTACTGGGAGGAGACCTTCTTCGATTTCGGCGTGCGCGGCTACAAGGTGGAGTCTCTCGGCAAGCTCGATCACGTCATCAAAGAGGGAGCCGCCAAGTTCGACTTCATCTTCATCGACGAGGCACACCGCTTCCGCAACGAAGTCACCCAGGGATACGAGAAGCTTCACCAGATCTGCTTCGGCAAGAAGGTGATCCTCGTGTCGGCCACGCCCCTCAACAACACGGCGGAAGACATCTACAGCCAGCTCAAGCTGTTCCAGATACCCAAAAAGAGCACGATCCCCGGCGTTCCCGACCTGGAGAAATTCTTTGCCGGCCTCAAAAGCCGCCTGGATCGATACACCAAGACGGATCCCGGGTATGCGGGTGAGATCAAAGGCGTCTCGCGCGACGTGCGGGAAAAGGTGCTCAAATACGTCATGGTCCGCCGCACCCGCTCCGAGGTTGTCAATTTCTTCAAAGACGACATGGTCACGCAGGGTCTCTCCTTTCCCGAGTTGGGCGACCCCCAGCGCCTCATCTACACCTTTGATGACCGGCAGGAGCGGATCTTCAACGCCACCA
>CAYSSF010000317.1:0-4242 GCA_964433455.1 uncultured Syntrophaceae bacterium | reverse complement strand
CGCATCATCAGCGGGATGGTGAACGTGCCGGTCGTCATCACGTTGGCGACCGCGCTGCCGGAAATCGTGCCGAACATGCCGCTGGTGATGACCGCCACTTTGGCCGGACCGCCTACCGCGTGGCCGGTGATGCTCAAAGCAAAATCCATGAACAGTTTGCCGGTGCCGCTGCGCTCCACCAGCGCCCCGAACAGGATGAACAGGATCACATAGGTTGCCGAAACGTTCAACGGAATGCCGAAGATCCCCTCGGTGGTCAGATAATTGATCTCGATCACCGATTCGAAACGCACCCTGGCAATGAGCAGCGCGTAGGCGACAAAACAGACGGCAGTAATCGGCAATGCCAGGCCGATCACGCGGCGCGTCGCCTCCAGCACAATCACGATGAAGATGGCGCCGAAGATGAGGTCGATGGTTCGCAGATCATCGACGAAAACAAAGCGATCGTAGAGATAGGGGATATTGAGCCACAGATAGCCGATCGTAACCACAGAGAGGAACACCAGCAGGTAGTCGACGATCCCCGGCTGTTTGGCGCCGCGCTGCCTGAAGGTTGGATTGATCAGAAACGTCAACACCATGGCAAGCAGAAGGTGGGCGCCGCGAAAGAAAAACGCCTCGGGCGGCCCGATATAGGCGACCACGAGATGATAGACCGACATGCCGACCGCGAGCACAAGGATGACCGCCTTGAGAATGCGTTCAAAAGACATAGAGTTCACCAATGGATTGAGTAAGGAAACGGGGGCATGCTGAGCCGCAGCGGGCAAATCCCCCTGCGGCTCGGCATGCGGAAATTACCGGATCACTTTGGCTTCCTTGTAGTACTTGAGGGCGCCCGGATGATAGGGCACGCCGACGTCGGCGGCCATATCCTGGACGGTGAGGCCCTTGACCGCCTGGACCACGTCGCCGAGGGCGACGACGTTGTCGGCCAGGGCCTTGGTCATTTTGTAGACCATGTCTTCCGAAAGCTTGCTGCTGACGAGCAGGTGCGTCCAGGTGCCGATGGTCTGGATATCCCGGCCCTGCTTCGGATAGCTTCCGGACTTGATGATGCGTTTGTCATATCCGCCGTTGATCTTCTGCAACGCTTTGAGCTTTTCGTCGGGGATCTCCAGGACGATGATGTCGCGGGCGCTCGCCAGATCCATCACCGATGAGGCCGGCACGGTCGTGATGAGCGTGTAGACCTGGGCCTGACCGTCCTTCAACTGCGCCACCGAATCGTTATAGGAGCCGTGGCTGACCTTGGAGAGTTTGTCGTAGCCAAGACCATAGACCTCCAGTGTTTGACGCGTCATCTGTTCGCCGGTGTTTCCCTTCTGCTGCGTCGTCAGCGCCTTGCCGCGAAGATCGGCCGGCGTCTTGATCCCCGCGTCCGCCAGGGCCACCATATGGAAATACTGGAAGTAGAGCGTCGCGAGTTGGCGAACGTTGTCGGTTTTTTCATCGAACGGGGCGCGTCCGTAGACGCCGTCCACCGTGGAGACGGAATTGCCGAATCCGAGATCGGCTTTGCCGGTCTGCACACCCTTGACATTGGAGATGCCGGCGCCGGGCAACACCATCATGCTGACGCCGGGAACGTTTTTCTCAATGATGTTCTGAATCGCGCCGCCCAGCGGATACCATGATCCGCCCTGCGGGCCGGTCATCATCTTGATCTGCGCCGCCGACGCAACGCCGGCGCCCAGCAGGACGACGGTCACCACCGCCACAACCTTCATCGTGAATCTCATCTTCATCGCCTCCTCCTTTGACTTTGGGTAGTAATCCTTCTCTGTTATCGCAACCGCCCGCCGGTTGTGGCCGTTTGTCCACACCCGGTTACGCGGAACCCCGACTTTTTCCTCCTGTGCGGAATCGTGCAATCCAACCACAGGTGTTGATAAAAGCGCTATGGGCGTCGAGAAAAACCTAATCGGTGATATCGATGAATATGTTGTTCACTTGGCCGGCATCCTGCGCCGCCGGGAATGGCTCCTGACGCAGGATCCTCATTCAAGGGGCCGGCAGGTTTTTCTATAACAGTACATGGTCCCTGTCAACGTGAAATATTACCCTCCCGATCCATCGTTGATGCCGGCCGGTTTCCGGTCCGCCCTGTTCCCGGTTCGGGGCTCCAATTCCCGGATCGTGATCGCAAAATCGGGACAGATATAGAGGCATCGCAGGCAACCCACGCAGCGGTCCGTATTCGCGGCGACCGCCGGTTTGTAACCGCTGGGGCTGAAATCCGCGGACTGGCTGAAGATATCGAAGCTGCAAACCTCCCGGCAGTAACCGCAGTCCTTGCAGACCAGATCGTTGATGACCACATCGAAGTCGCGGAGGTCGCAACTGAGACAGCGCGACGCCTCCGCCGCCGCCGCTTTTCCGGAATAGGCCCGTTCCACGGAATCGAAGGCCGCCCGCCGCCGCGAAAGCGCGATCTTTCGGGTCTCCGGCCGCCCGGCGCCCCGCGGCGCGGTTTCCGGCGGCTCCGACCTCCCCTCTTCCGACAGCGCCTCCGGGATGACCCCGGCGCCTCCCAAAAACCGGTCGATGGAAATGCAGGCCAGTCTCCCGTGGGCGATCGCCTCGATGATGGTCGAGGGGCCCTTTACCGCATCCCCGCCGGCAAAGATCCCCCGCTTCGACGTCGTCAGACTGCCCGGATCGGCGCAAACCGTCCCGTTTTTGCCACCTTCCAGGTTTACCGAAGCGGCATCCGCGGACTGACCGATCGCGACGATCAGCGTGTCAAAGCGCAGGTGATAATCGCTGCCGGCAATCGGAACGGGCGCCGGTCTGCCGCTTGCATCGGCATCCCCCAGCCGCATTCGGATGCAGGTCATATGACCTTCTTCGATCTTCACCGGCGCCGTCAGATAGTCGACCCGCACCCCCTCCTCGACCGCCTCGATCACCTCTTCGCCGCTTGCCGGCATTTCGAAGAAGGTTCTGCGATAAACCTGGACCACCTCCGCGCCGAGGCGGATCGCGGCCCGGCTTGCATCGACGGCCGTATTGCCGCCGCCCACCACGACCACCTTCCGGCCGATGGCCGGGCTCTTCCCTCCGTTGACCTGCGCAAGAAAGGAGAGGCCGTCGATCACATGCGGTGAATCCTCGCCCGGGATTCCCATCCGGGCCGGCTTCCAGGCGCCCGTCGCAACCAGAACCGCGTCAAAGCCCTTCTCCTTCAAGGCTTCCGCCGAGGAGACCGGCGCGCCCGCAATGATCTCGACGCCGCCGTCCCGGATCAACCCGATCTCCCGATCGACGATCTCCTCGGGGAGGCGATATTCGGGAATGCCGTAGCGCAGCATGCCGCCGGGCAGAGGGAGCGCCTCGTAGACCGTTACCCGATGACCCTGAATGTTCAGATAGTGGGCGGCCGTCAGGCCGCAGGGGCCGGAACCGATGACGGCGATCCTCTTGCCCGTCGGAGGCCGTTTGGTGATCTTCGCCGTCCCGCTCTTCCTCTCCCCCTTCTCCGCGGCGACCCTCTTGAGCATCCGGATCGCGATCGCCTCGTCAAACTGCGATCTCGCGCACTTCGTTTCGCAGGGATGGACGCAGGCATAGCCGCAGACAAACGGAAACGGTATCCGCTCCCGGATCACGGCGAGCGCCTTTTCAAAATGACCGTCCCGGATATGACGGACATATCGGGGGACATCGATACCCGCCGGACAGGCTTCCCGGCAGGGGGCTGTGGTCGAATCGCTGCATTTCATCGCTCCCACGTGCTTGTTCTCCTTTCAAAACTCAGATCAGCTCCGCGCCCTTCCGCAACGCCTCCAGATTCATCTCCAGGGCCTTCCCGTGGAAGCGCTTCCGGATCACGCAGGCGAGGCTTTCCATCTTCACGATCGGAACCGCGGTGGTTATCGTTCCCAGGGAAAGGATGTTGACGGACGCCATATTCCCGAAATCACTGGCGATTTTTGTAAAGGGATAACCGGTCAGGTTTGCCCCCGCCCTGCATTTCGCAAGCGTTGCATCATAAAAAATGCGGACCCCTTTTTCCGCCAGCGCCGCGTACTTTTCGAGGGCCTCTTCCGTCAGCGCCAGGATGATGTCCGGTTCCTGCACCTGCTGATAGATGATCTCCTCCCGATCGATGATCACCTCCGCCAGCGATAAGCCGCCGCGGCTGGCAATGCCGTAGGACTGCGTCTGGACCACATTTCGGCCCTCCAGAACCGCGGCTTCGCCCAGCATGATGCCGGCAAGCACCAGCCCCTGACC
>CAYSSF010000316.1:0-4243 GCA_964433455.1 uncultured Syntrophaceae bacterium | reverse complement strand
GGGCCCAGCAGGAGTCGTTGCAACGCTTGGCGTCCCAGATCCCATCGCTTGCCTCGACTGCCTGGAACCAGACGCCGTCGCCGGCGAGCCAGTTCCGCCCCAGATCGCCGAGCAGCAGCAGGAGCTTCTCCTTCGGCATTTCGGCGAGCGCCTTCGGGACGCCGTTGACCATCTCGAAGCCGAACGCCTCGGAGAGCCGCTTCATCTGGATGGCGCTGCTCTTCTCCCAGACCGCCCCCAGCAGCTCCAGCGCCTTGGCCATCCCCATCTGATGCTCCACCTCGGCAAACCAGAGGGTGTGGTGAACCATCGTCCGGTGGAAGTAATCGGCCGCCAGACGGACCAGTTCCTCCTGACTCAGTTCCTCTGCCCTTTCAGCATCCTGCGCCATCGGTATTTCCCCCTTTCGGAATTCGCCCATCATGGTCATTGCGAGCGAAGCGGAGCAATCTCTCGCGTTACCGCATATCGCCGGCACGAGATTGCTTCGGGCGCCACGCAACGATTGCGCCGGATTGCTTCGTCACTCTGTTCCTCCCAATGACAAGTGATGGATAGCGAGACCATCGGGATCACATCCCCTTTTTTTCGGTCCAATGCCGGTGCTCCTCCACGAGGTGCTCGATCAGTTCGCGAAGCGGCCAGTGCCGGTTCTGGGCGGTCAGACTGCAGAAGATGGGCCGCTTCAAACCGCCCTCTCCGCTGGGAAATTCCTGTAGAACCATATGGGTCTGCGTCTCCGTAAAGCCGAGGAACATCATGATCTTCGTCTCCTCGTCGGCGAAGCAATCCGCCGGCCCGCCGCGGAGGATGTCGATAATCTTCTCATCCGCTTTCTGCGAAGCGCCGACCAGGATCACATAGGTATCGAGGGTCTTATCGAGAAAGGCCTTGATTGCCTGCGCATCCTCTTTGTTGTACCCGCAGACCAGAACTCCCACCGATTGCATCTCCATCTCCAAGAAAAGGGGAAAAAGGGGGAACCTGCCCCTCGTTTTCGCGCCCCGGTTTTTCCTCCGGTTCCCCGTGGAGGCGCAACTCTAAACGTTGCGGCCGGAGAATTCAAGCAGAATTCATCTCCCGACAAACATCTCTCGGCAGCATTGATCGATGACGCAACAGGCGCGCAACGGCTTGACCCGGCGCATCCCCTTGGGGGGGACAAAATTTCTTGACAATGAACGGGGGTTTGGGATAGGGATGATCCGCTTTATCACGCCTCGGGATTATGCATTCTAACGATAGAGACCGATTGCGATTCGGGCACTTATCCCGCGCTTAAGAAGGCTGTTCAAAAGCTTGTCCCGTACCGGATACGGGATGTCCGGATGCAAGGCCCCCGAGATACTGGGCCGTGAGGCGTACGATTTGGTACATTGAACAGCGAAGGATGAGGGAAACTTGAGCAGACGGGCGTTTTTCAACAGCCTGTTGGAAGGTGGTGACCGGGTGACCGTCTATTTCACCAAAAATACGCTGGATCAATCGAAAGAGCTCTCCGGCAAGTGGGAGAGGGAGGTGCGGCAAACCGTTGCGCGGACCCCCGAGCCGAAGGCCCGCTTTTCCACCGTTTCCGACCTGGAGATCAAACGTCTCTATACACCCGAAGACATGGAGAAAACTGATTTCACGCGGGACATCGGCGTTCCCGGTGAATTTCCGTTCCTCCGCGGCAACCAGGCAACCGGTTACCGCGGCCGCTTCTGGACGTTCCGGATGTTTTCCGGGATGGGGAGCGCGAAGGACACCAACGCCCGCTGGCGGATGCTCCTCAAGGAGGGGCAGACGGGCCTCAGCACCGCCTTCGATTTTCCGACGCTGATGGGCTACGACAGCGACTCCCCGAAGGCGCGCGGCGAATGCGGGCGCTGCGGCGTCGCGATCGACACCCTCGATGATTTTCGGACGCTGATGGAGGGGATCCCGATGGATAAGGTGACCACCTCCATGACGATCAACCCCCCCGCGACCGCCCTCTGGGCTATGTACTGCGCGGCGGCGGAGAGCAAGGGGGTGCCGCTTTCGAAGATCGGCGGGACGATCCAGAACGACATGCTGAAGGAGTTCATCGCCCAGAAGACCTTCATGTGCCCGCCGGAGCCGTCGGTCCGATTGATCAGCGACACCGTCGAATTCGGCACGAAGTATGTCCCGAACTGGAACACGATCAGCATCAGCGGCTACCACATCCGGGAGGCGGGTTCGACGGCGATCCAGGAGCTGGCCTTCACGCTGCGCGACGGCATCGAATACGTCGAGGACGTCATCCGCCGCAAGGGGCTCGACGTGGATGAATTCGCGCCGCGCCTCTCCTTCTTCTTCAACGCCCACATCGACTTCTTCGAGGAGATCTGCAAGATGCGCGCGGCCCGGCGGATCTGGGCGCGGGTGATGCGCGACCGGTTCCATGCAAAGAACCCCCGTTCCTGGTGGATGCGTTTCCATACCCAGACGGCAGGTTGTTCACTCACGGCCCAGCAGCCGTACAACAACGTCGTTCGGACGGCGGTCGAGGCGCTCGCGGCCGTCCTCGGCGGGACACAGTCCCTCCACACGAACTCCCTCGACGAGGTCCTCTGTCTCCCCTCCGACCACGCGGTCGAGATCGCCCTCCGCACGCAGCAGATCCTCGCCGAGGAGACCGGCGTCGCCAACACGATCGACCCGCTCGCCGGCTCCTACTTCGTCGAGTCCCTGACGAACGAAATGGAGGCAAAGGCGTTGGAATACATTGAAAAGATCGACGCGATGGGCGGGATGGTCGCGGCGATCGAAAAGGGGTTCCCGCAGTTGGAGATCGCCGACGCCGCCTATCGCTTCCAGCAGCAGATCGATGCGGGCGAAAAGACGATGGTCGGCGTCAACAAATACGCGAACAGCGCGAAGCAGGAGATCCCCGTCCGGGATATCGACGAGCGGGTCGAGGAGGAGCAGATCGCCCGGTTGGCCGCCGTGAAGCGGAGGAGGGACTCCCGTGCGGTGAAGAAGGAGCTCGACGGGTTGAAGCAGGCCTGCAAAACGGGGAAGAACGTGATGCCCTGCTGCATTCAGGCGGTGAAGGAACTCGCCACGGTGCAGGAGATCTGCGACGTCTACCGCGAGGTCTTCGGCGAATATCGCGATCCGGGGCTGTATTAATTAAAGAAGGAACGAGATGGCGGAGAGAACGATACGGATCATGGTGGCCAAACCGGGTCTGGACGGCCACGACCGGGGCGCGCGGGTTCTTGCCCGCTGTTTCCGGGATGCGGGTTTCGAGGTGATCTATACGGGCTGCCACCAGAGCCCGGAGCAGATCGCCGCGGCGGCGATACAGGAGGACGTCGATATCGTCGGCCTGAGCTGCCTCTCCGGCGCCCACCGCTACCTCTTTCCCCGCGTGGTCGAACTCCTGGGGGAGCAGGGGGCGGCGGATATCACCGTAATCGGCGGCGGGATCATCCCCGATCAGGATTTTCCGCTGCTCTACGAAGCCGGCATCAAGGCGATCTTCACCCCCGGCGCCCCGCTCGACACGATCGTCCAGTGGGTCCGGACGAACGTTCAGCCGCGGAAATCATAACGTGGAGATGTGATTGCAAAAGTACCCACAAGTTCCCCCTCCTGAATTCCCTCCCCCCCTGGCGGGGAAGGGCCAGGGTGGGGGGGAGGGTGAGGTTGGCATAAAATCAACGTGGTGCCGTTTCACCCGCCCCATGCCCCCCCCCCCGTCAAGGGAAGGGGAACAGGATATGCGATAAGGGTTTTCTATGATCACAGAATTCGAAGGGATTGAACAGCTCCGCAAAATTCGGGCGGGTGACGTCCGGACCGCGTCCCGCCTGATCCGAAACCTGGAGGACGAACTTCCCGAGGCGAAGAACGCCATCCGGCGGATCTTCCCCCACACCGGCCGCGCCCACGTTGTCGGGATTACCGGATCACCCGGCGCCGGGAAGAGCACCCTCGTCGACGCGCTGATCGCCTCTTTCCGGAAGCGGGAGAAGACCGTCGGCGTTCTTGCCGTCGATCCGACCTCCCCCTTCACCGGCGGCGCGATTCTCGGCGACCGGATCCGGATGCAGCGGCACGCGGAGGACCCGGGCGTCTTCGTCCGCAGCCTTGCCACCCGCGGCGCTCTGGGCGGTCTATCGAAGGCGGTCGGTGACGCCGTCCACGTGATGGACGTGATGGGAAAGGACTTTGTCCTGGTGGAGACCGTGGGGACCGGGCAACAGGAGGTGGAGATCATCAACCACTCCCA
>CAYSSF010000315.1:0-4255 GCA_964433455.1 uncultured Syntrophaceae bacterium | reverse complement strand
TCCCCTGTTCCCCCGACCGTTGACCGGTTCAAGCTGGCCGAATGTTTCGATCCGCTCCCGGACGAGGGCGTTGGAAATATACCGGCCGTTGTTTTCGATTCCCGCATGGCCGAGAGGCATCAGTTCGATAAATCGAATCTGATAGGGGTGGTCGAGGGTCAACCGGGCGAACTCCACGATCTCGTCGTCATTGAACCCCTTGATGGCCACGATGTTGATCTTGATCGGGGAGAAGCCGATTTCGCGGACCTTGCGGATGCCGTTGAGGACCGCACGGATCTCCCCGCCCCGCGTGATCCGGGCGTACTTGTCGGCGTTCAGCGAGTCGAGGCTGATGTTGATCCTCCGGACGCCCGCGGCAAAGAGCTCCTCTGCGCAGGCTTCGAGAAGGATGCCGTTCGTCGTCAGGCTGATATCCTTCAGTTCCGGGATCGCGCGGAGGGATGCGATAAACGCGGCGACGCCCCGGCGGACCAGCGGCTCGCCGCCGGTGATCCGGACCTTCGTAATCCCGAGCCCCGCCGCGATCCGGATGATCCGGCGGATCTCTTCGTACCGGAGGATGTCGTCGTGGCCGATCCGGGAGAGCCCCTCCTTGGGCATGCAGTAGCTGCAACGGAGGTTGCACCGGTCCGTGACGGAAACACGCAGATAATTGATATCACGATCATATCGATCGAACATGGATGCCTTGTGACTCTCCTTTCCCGTGTGGAAAACCGGATGGCGCTTTCGGATGTTCCTTTCCCAAAAGGTTCCGGAGCGCGTTGGATTTTTCTAACACAGTTTCCGGGATGTGACAAGTGCCGCGCCATTTCTTCCTTGACAGCCCGTGGTTTCTCGATTAAGGATCGAACTTCGTGCGGGAGCCGGCTGGCGGGATATGGCCTGCCTGCTGCCGTACCCAGAATATCCGGGCGGGAGAAGAAGTGATGGACAAGATACCGATCACCAGGGCGGGATTTGCAAGGTTGAAGCGGGAACTGGAGGTTGTAAAGACGGTTTCCATTCCTCAGAACATCAAGGACATCGAGATTGCCAGAGGGCACGGGGATCTTTCGGAAAACGCGGAATACTCGGCGGCCAAGGAGCGACAGTCCTTCCTGCACGGGAAAATGCAGGAATTGGAAAACAACCTGGCGATGTCCAACGTGATCGACTTGAAGAACCTGACCTGTGAGAAGGTGGTCTTCGGTTCCACCGTGGCCATCGAGGAGATCGGTACCGGCAAGGCGATTACCTATCAGCTTGTCGGTCCCCTTGAGTCGGACCTTGAAAGAGAAAGGATATCCGTAACTTCTCCAATCGGCAGGGCTCTGATCGGCAAATGCGTCGGCGACGAGGTGAGTGTCAAGACGCCCGGCGGCCTCCGTGAATTTGAAATCATCGGCATCACCGTCCAACAAGAAGAATAAGGACTGAGTGCTGAGTGCTGAGTACTGAGTTCTTAGTCCTCAGCACTCAGTCCTCAGCACTAAGTTTTTCCTGCGACATTGATTCGGATGATCGCCCGCAGAAGGGCCAGACGGGCCTTTTCGAACTCCATGTCGTGCTTGGACAGTTTCTTCAGCTTCTCCTCGGCCCTCTCCCTGGCGCGCTTTGCCCTCTCCCTGTCGATCAGATCCGCTCTCTCTGCGGATTCGACGAGGACCGTGACCTTGGAGGCTGAGACCTCGGCATAACCCGTGTTCACCGCATAATGGGTCTTCTTGTGATCTTTTGTGTAACTGAGTTTCCCCACATCGACCGAACTGAGCATGCAGGCGTGGCCCTTCAGAACGCCGAATTCGCCTTCCGTGCCGGGGATGGTCACCTCTTCGACGACCCCCGTGAAGACGATCTTTTCGGGAGTTACGATTTCCAGTGTCAATTCGCGAGCCATCTTGAAACGCCTCCGATCATTCGGCGAGTCTTTTCGCCTTCTCGACGACCTCTTCGATGCCGCCGACCATGTAGAAGGCCTGCTCGGGCAGCTCGTCGTGTTTCCCCTCCAGGATCTCCTTGAATCCGCGGACCGTATCGGCCACCGTGACAAACTTCCCCTCTGTGCCGGTGAACTGGGCGGCGACGAAGAAGGGCTGGGAGAGGAACCGCTGGATCTTTCTTGCCCTGCTTACGGTCAGTTTGTCTTCCTCGGAGAGTTCGTCCATGCCGAGGATGGCAATGATGTCCTGGAGATCTTTGTATTTCTGGAGCGTTACCTGAACCTGCCGCGCCACCCGGTAGTGTTCCGCGCCCAGTACGTTCGGGTCCAGGATGCGGGAGGTTGAATCCAGCGGGTCCACGGCCGGGTAGATGCCCAGTTCCGCAATCGGCCGGGAGAGAACGACCGTTCCGTCAAGATGGGCAAATGTCGTCGCCGGCGCCGGATCGGTCAGGTCGTCTGCCGGCACGTAGACGCATTGAACCGCCGTAATGGACCCCTTGTCGGTGGAGGTGATCCGTTCCTGAAGCTCACCCAGGTCGGTGGCCAGCGTCGGCTGATAACCGACGGCGGAGGGCATGCGGCCCAGCAGGGCCGATACTTCGGAGCCAGCCTGGGTAAACCGGAAGATGTTGTCGATGAACAGAAGAACGTCCTGCCCTTCCACATCCCGGAAATATTCCGCCGCCGCCAGGGCGGTCAGCGCGACGCGGGCCCGGGCGCCCGGCGGCTCCGTCATCTGGCCGTAGATCAGGGCCGCCTGTTTGATGACCCCCGAGGCCTTCATCTCGAGATAGAGGTCGTTTCCCTCGCGGGTCCGCTCGCCCACCCCGGCAAAGACCGAGATGCCGCCGTGGTGCATCGCGATGTTGTGGATCATCTCCATCATGACGACGGTCTTGCCGACGCCGGCGCCGCCGAACATTCCCATCTTGCCCCCCCTCGGAAAGGGGACGAGAAGGTCGATCACCTTGACCCCTGTTTCGAGCACATGGACCGAGGTATCCTGTTCGAGGAAGGTGGGCGCCTCGCGGTGGATGGGCATGGTATGCTTCGCGTCGATGGGTCCCAGACCGTCGACCGGACGGCCGACGACATTGAGGATGCGCCCGAGACATTCGGGTCCGACGGGCACGCTGATCGGTCCGCCCAGGTCCTTCGCCTTCATCCCGCGGACCAGGCCGTCGGTAATGTCCATGGCGATGCAGCGGACGACGTTGTCGCCCAGATGCTGCGCGACCTCGACGATCAGGTTATCCTCCATGTCGCTGATCGTCGGGTTGGAGATGGCGATGGCGTTCATGATGTTCGGGAGCTGCCCCTCGTCGAATGCCACGTCCACGACCGGCCCGATGACCTGTACAAGTCTTCCTGTGTTCATACCCTTCTCCTTAACATGATCTTTTGTGGCGCCGGCTGTAAGCCCGCCCATTATCCGTCTTGCTTATCCTTTCGCCAGCGCCTCGGTGCCGCCCACGATGTCCATCAACTCGGCGGTGATCGCCGATTGTCTTACCTGGTTGTATTTGAGCGTCAGGCTCTGAATCAGATCCTCGCAGTTCCGGGTCGCGTTGTCCATCGCCGCCATCCGGGCGCCGTTTTCCCCGGCGGAGGTATCGACCAGCGCCCGGTAGATCAGCACATGAACGTACATCGGGAGCAGCTTTGCGAGCAGCTCCTGCGCGGAGGGCTCGTAGATGCAGTCGAGCAGATTTTCCGGTTCGCCCTTTCCCTTTTGATCGAAGGCGGGGAGTGGGAAAAGCCGGACCGCCGTGGGTCGCTGGACCGCGACATTGACGAACTCATTGTAGAGAAGGTAGAGCTCGTCGTACGCCTCTTCGACGAAGGGGGGAATGACGTCTCCGGAGATCAGGACGGCAAGGTTCATGTCGAATTTTCCGAAAACATCGGGCCGGGCGTCGATGATTTTCGTCTTCTTCCGGAAGAAGTCCCGCCCCTTCCGGCCGATCGGGATGAGCTCAACCTCACTGCCTTCGCGCGTTTTCTCACGGATAAACCGTTCGGTCGCCTTGATCAGGTTGTTGTTGAAGCCTCCGCAGAGCCCCCGGTCGGAGGTCATGCAGATCACCCGGATCCGTTTCGGTTCCCGCACTGCCAGCAGGGGGTGGGATTCGGTGTCCACCCGGAGCGCGAGATTGTTCAGAACTTCCATGAACCTGACTGCATAGGGCCGGAAGTTCTCCATCCGCATTTGGGCGGCCTTGAACTTCGATGCGGCCACCATGTTCATCGCCCGGGTAATCTGCCTGGTTTTCTGAACGGCGGTGATCTTCCGTTTAATGTCCTTGAGTGCGGCCATTCAAACCTGCT
>CAYSSF010000314.1:1572-4259 GCA_964433455.1 uncultured Syntrophaceae bacterium | reverse complement strand
GCAGGTTGCCGGCGCCGCGCTGGACGTTTTTGTGGAGGAGCCGACGAAGAACACGCCCCTGATCGCCCTGGACAACGTCATCTGCACGCCTCACCTCGGGGCCTCGACGGACGAGGCCCAGATCAACGTGGCCATCGCCGTCGCAGAGCAGATCAGCGCCTACCTGACGACCGGCGAGATCAAGGGGGCTGTGAACTTCCCGGCGGTCAGCGCGGAGATCCTCACCGTGATCCGGCCCTATCTGAATCTGGCGGAAAAACTCGGCAAATTCGAGTCCCAGCTCGTCTCCGGAGCCATCGAGGAGGTCGCCGTCGAATACAGCGGCGAAATCCTCAACTACGACGTCGCCCCCCTCACCATCTCATTGTTCAAGGGTCTGCTGACCCCGATTCTCAACGAGAGCGTCAACTACATCAACGCGCTCCTCATCGCCAAGGATCGAGGCATCCGGATCGTCGAGGCGAAGAGCAGTGAAGTGAAGGACTACACGAGCATGATCTCCGTGACCGTCAAAACCGCGAAAGAAAAGACCTTCGCCGCCGGCACGATCTTCGGACGGCAGGAACCGCGGATCGTCCGGATCAACAAATTCACGGTCGAGGTAATCCCGGAGGGGAGGATGTTCGTCCTCTACAACAACGACAAGCCGGGCGTCATCGGGAATATCGGCACGACCCTCGGCCAGAACGGCGTCAACATCTCCCGCCTCCACCTGAGCCGAGAGCAGGTCGACGGCGAGGCGATGGTTGTCCTCGGCACTGACAGCATCGCGTCCCCGGAGGTCATCGACAAGCTGAGAAAGCTGCCCCATATGATCTCGGTGACCGAACTCGAGATGTAATATTTTTTGGAGAAACCCTATGGCAAACGTGGTTGTGGTCGGCACCCAGTGGGGTGACGAAGGAAAAGGGAAAGTAGTCGATATTTATGCGGAACACGCCGATGTGATCGCCCGGTTTCAGGGAGGCAACAATGCCGGCCATACCCTGGTCGTCGGGGGCAAACAGACCATCCTGCACCTCATTCCCTCCGGCATACTGCACGCGGGAAAGATCTGCATGATCGGAAACGGCGTCGTCGTGGACCCGCAGGTCCTGATCGAAGAGCTGGACGCCCTCCGGGAGCGAGGCATTCTCCCCGACAATACCCCCCTCTTCCTCAGCGAAAGGGCGCACATCATCATGCCCTACCACCGGCGGATCGATGTCGCACGGGAGTCGCACGGCATCGGCAAGAAGATCGGCACAACCGGCCGGGGCATCGGGCCGGCCTACGAGGACAAGATCGCGCGAATCGGCATCCGCGTCTGCGATCTCTTAGACGAAAAGATCTTCATGGAAAAGCTGGCCCGGAACGTGGAGGAGAAGAACTTCTACCTCACGAAGCTCTTCGGGGAGGAGCCGATCGACGGCGCGGCGATTGCAAAAGAGTATCGGATCTATGCCGACCGCATCCGCCCGTACGTCGCCGACTGCTCCCTGATTTTGCAGAAGGAGATCGCAAAGGGGAAGAAGGTCCTCTTCGAGGGTGCCCAGGGGGCGCACCTGGACATCGACCACGGCACCTTCCCCTATGTGACCTCCTCGAACACCGTTTCCGGAAACGCCGTCTGCGGAACGGGAGTGGGACCGCTGGCCGTCGGATCGGTGGTTGGCATCTGCAAGGCCTACACGACGCGGGTGGGGGAAGGCCCCTTCCCGACCGAACTCAACGACGAAACGGGGGCCAGACTCCAGCAGGTCGGTCAGGAGTTCGGGGCGACCACGGGCCGGAAGCGGCGTTGCGGCTGGCTCGATATGGTCCTGGTCCGCCATGCCGTCCGAGTTTCCGGGATTACCGGAATCGCACTGACCAAACTGGACGTCCTCACCGGGATTGAAAAGCTGAAGATCTGCATCGGCTACCGGACGGAGAAAGAGGAGTTCACGGAATCCGTCCCCGCAAGCCTCTCCCTCATGACCCGTTGTCGTCCTGTTTACGAGGAGTTGGATGGCTGGACGGAGGATATCCGCAGGGCAAGACGGGTCGACGAGCTCCCCCGGAACACCCGGCGCTATATCGAACGGCTGGAGACCTTGGCCGGTATCCGGCTGGTCCTCGTCTCCGTAGGCCCGGATCGGGACGAAACGATCCGCCTCGCCGACCCCTTTGCGGACGGACGGACCATGTAGTCGGGACTTTCATAATTAATGCTTGACAAGAAAAGACCGTTCCTGTTAAGAAGCTCGGCTTCAAATTCGAGGGTCGTTAGCTCAGTCCGGTAGAGCAGCGGACTTTTAATCCGTTGGTCGCGGGTCCGATTCCCGCACGACCCACCAAACAAATTCAATTTGTTACAGCTTTCAGGGCTGTGACCTTTTGTGTTTTTTGGGGCAAAATGTAACTAAAATGTACAAAATTGTCTGGTATGCCCATTGAGCTTTTTCCATCATTCGTATCAGTTCCCTCCCGCGTTCCCTAGATCTCATATCAGTATTCCTTTTTCCAAAAATTCGCAGCCTTTTTATCTCTTCCCTTGATCTCCCAATGTTCTGCACATTTAAAGGTCAGTTCATGCCTTCGGCTCATGGCGCAGGTCAGCAGGGCGAAACCGAACTTCCGCGCCAGGTTCGCGGGGATGGGATCTGCAAAGAAAAACCAGGCATGCGCCCCGTTTCCGGAACGGGAACGCTCCAACGCCACGGGGA
>CAYSSF010000314.1:0-1562 GCA_964433455.1 uncultured Syntrophaceae bacterium | reverse complement strand
CCCTGAGCGTGGCACAGTCCTGTTGCCAACCGTCATCGTCAAAATCAATCGCCAGAAAGTGACACGTCTCATCCCGGCGCATGGGGTAGAGGCCGGCAACGATATTCCCCCGTAAATGCGCTTCGATGACCTTCCCGTCCAAGGCGTCGTAGGACTGATGCGGGCAGTCGAAACATTTGACCGCCGGTTTCCTGCAGAGGCCCGATTTCCATTCATTCCGGCAAACCGGCGCATATCCCGCCCTGCCTTCCCGGTTCTGCCACCTTTTGGCATAAACATCCTCCCGCCCCTTGAACAACGACATGAACAGACGGATCTTCCTCACCGGGTCGGGTTGAACAGAGATTCGTGAAGGCAGGTTTTCCGCCGGTGATTCATGAATAAAAAACGATAGCGGCAAGTCATTTGGGGAATCATGATGTGGATTCACGCTCGATTGCCCGGTGATCCCCAATCGTTGCTTCAGGATCTCATTCTCTTCCCGCAATGCCGTGTTTTCGGCGAGCAATGCCCGGCATTTTTCAAGCAACTCGTTGACATTCACCACGGAATCCCTTTTACTTTTCATAGAAGAACTTCACCGAGATAATGTGGGATACAGATCCGGGAAAAACCATCCCGCGGCATGAATCGGGAACCCCAGTCGAACGTCGCCTTTCGGCGTATCCGAAACCAGCAGCCCTTCCCCGATCAGTTGTCCCAGGAGGCTTCTCCCGGTCCGTTCTTTCAGGCCTGACGCTGCAATAACAGATCCCCGGGCCGCTTCGCCCTTCACCAATATTTCCTGGAGCATCCGGGCCGATTCAACCCTCAGCCCCTTCTCCCCTGCCGGACCGGGGATCATGCCGGAGCTGCGGAGGTCTACATACCGCCTGATACGTTCAACCAGCTCTTCCAACCGCAGCAAGCCCCCCATATATTCCACCTGGTCGAGGCACACATTGAGAAAAAAACGGCAAAAATAAATCAGCCCTTCATTGGACAGGTTCCCCCTGCCGTCTAAATCGTTCCGCCGGGGTGCATCAGCCTGGGCAAGAGCAGACTTGTAATCGACGTTCCTGCGAGCCAGCCCTCGGCTGACCGACCAGAGCCCGAAACCGTGAACCGGAATCCGGTGAAAGTATGCCTCGGTGAAGAGGCGCGCCACCCGCCCGTTGCCGTCGAGGAAGGGGTGAATCCACATCAGCCGATGGTGGGCTGCCGAGGCCGCAACAAGCTTCAGCGCACCATGATGCCTGTCCGGTGCATAATATTCACCGAAACGGTCGAGAAAGGCATTGAGTGAGCCATACCCCGGCGGCTTGTGATATCCGACCTTGACGGCCTCCTCGCGGAGCTCTCCCGGTATGACCATGCTCTCCTTGCTCGTTTCAGGATTCGTCACGACCCGAAATTCCTCCGGCAGTTGCCGGTAGAAATCACGGTGCAGGTAACAGAGAAACTCCCGGCCGGTCATGCTGGCTTCCGGTTCTTCCCGCAATTTCCTCTCCATATCCTTCTGGACGGCGATATGGGCAACGCTTTCCATCTGAAGATTGCGCTTGGCCGGTTCGGAATCGTAC
>CAYSSF010000313.1:0-4309 GCA_964433455.1 uncultured Syntrophaceae bacterium | reverse complement strand
AGGGCGGCAGCAATATTTTCGCTTCCGCCACCTTGGGAGGGAAAACCTGCACCCGCTTGCCCTTCTGCCACTGGATGATTCCCGTCACCGCCCCAAGCTTTGGATCGTCGGAAGGGATGATCTGATGGGTCTTTTTATCAAAGCTTATCCGGCCGTATACGCCCATGAGGTTGACATTTTCAAGCGCCGTTATCACGGCATCGGTGGCAATGGTGCCGGCCTTCTCAATGGCTTCCTTTAGTGTGTAGACCGCCATGTAGCTTGACGAGGTTCCGTATCCCTCCGGCTCCAGCCCCCATCTCTTTTCGTAGGCCTTGGCAAATTTCATCGTCCAGGGGGTTATGTTTGCCGGCGCATTTCCACCGTTCACCAGGTTGACGATTAGAAATTCTCCTTTACCTTCCGTAGCCTTCCAGAATCCGGGCTGCTCGGCGGCATTCACAAATCCCATGGGCAGCGCCTTGAGCTTCATGCCGCTCCACTGTTTCAGAAGAATGGCGCTTTCCGGCATGTCCATCCACAGGAAGATGATGTCCGCCTTCGCCTTTGCCACATCGTTCAATGCCATGGAGTAATCCGTTGTGCCCGTGGGAAAGATCTTCATATCGACCACTTCCCAGCCGCTTGCGGTCAGCATCTTTTTCATGGCCTCGCCGCCGCCCCTTGCATGCGCAACATCCTGGACCATGATATAGACCTTGTTGAAGCCGTGGCCTTTCTTGACGTCCGAAAGCAGCGTGACAAACTCATTGGCCATTACAATAACGTGGCTTGTTATTCTGAAACAATACTTATACTTGTCGTAATTGTCCGCAACTTTCTTATGGTAGGCGGGCGTCAGGGCGCCGGTAGTCAGGATGCTTATTTTCTTATACTTGTTCAACAGATCCATCGCCGCCAGGGCCGCTTCGGAGCGAACGGGGCCGCCGATGATAAAATCGGCGTTCTTGTCCAAGATGAGTTTCTCCAGTCCGAGCAGGGCATCGCTGACCGGCACGCTGGGCTCCAGGTCACGGGTATCGATCACCTCGACGCTGAAGGGACGTTTCTTCCCGCCCACATTCACACCGCCCGCGGCATTGATTTCCTCGACCGCCAGTTTGATGCCCCGTTCCGCGACCCATCCGTAAAGGAACGCCGTGGCGAGCGGAGCGCCGATAACGATCGGTTTTTCAGCCGCCGGGGCAAAGTTCGTAAAACCGACCAGAAAAGACATTACAGCAACTGCGATCACAACACTTTTCCCGAGTCTTCTTCTCATCTCCCCCTCCTTTACGACCTGGTTAATAGGTTACACGAACTCAAACCAATGAGCATACAGCTCACCCAATTGTTTGATATTAGACCGCTATTGGATAAAGCGATCAACATATCAGAGTATAACGATGTTAAAACTGGATGGATATACGAATAGCTACATCGTAACTGCATGTCAAGGATAATTTTAAGAATAATTGAATAATCCCGAAAAAAAGAT
The DNA here is from genome assembly GCA_964433455.1 of uncultured Syntrophaceae bacterium. Classification (GTDB taxonomy): domain Bacteria; phylum Desulfobacterota; class Syntrophia; order Syntrophales; family UBA5619; genus UBA5619. Next base: position 2,832 of record CAYSSF010000313.1, on the reverse strand, counting down.
CTGCGAGGCCGCCCTGTGTTGGCGGACTCGCACCACGGATTCATTGATGTTTACCGAAAGGGAAGGTATAATATTGATAAAAAGGAAACCCATCATGATTGACGATAACAGAAACCTTTCAAGAAGGCAGTTTATCCTGACGACCGCGGCCGGCGTGGCCGTCGGGTTGACCGGTTATCCCTCTTTCCTGCGTGCGGCAGAAGAGGTGGATATCGCCGTGATTTCCGGAGAGCCCGCCGCGGCAACCCGAAAGGCGATGGAGGCCCTGGGAGGAATCGCGCGCTTCGTCAAAAAGGGGCAGCGAGTGGTCATCAAACCGAACATGTCGTTTGCCAGGACCCCCGATTTTGCCGCAACGACACATCCTCAGGTCGTCGTTGCGGTGGCCCGGGCCTGCATCGATGCAGGGGCGAAGGAGGTTCTGGTCCTGGATCATACGCTTCAAAGGGCGGAACTCTGCCTCGATCGGACCGGTATCCGGGATGCGTGCCGGAATATCAAGGGTGTCCACGTCCTGGCCTTGCAGGACCGAAAATTCTTCCGCGAGATCCAGCTCCCGCAGGGGAAGGTTCTGGAACGGGTGGAGGTGCTTACGGATATTCTCGACAACGCCGTTCTGATCAATGTTCCGGTTGCAAAGTCCCATTCCACGACGGGCGTCAGCCTCGGGTTGAAGGGCCTCATGGGGTTGATCTGGGATCGGGGGAGTTTCCATTCCCGGTTCGATATCAACCAGGGGATCGCGGATCTGGCAACGGTGATCCGGCCTCAACTGACGATCCTGGACGCAACCCGGGCGATGGTTTCCGGCGGGCCGGGTGGACCCGGCGAGGTCAGGAAACCGAACCTCATCATTGCCGGTGTGGATCCGGTGGCGGTGGATTCCTATGGGGTGGGCATTGTTCCCTGGTATGGCCAGAACTTCAACGGACGACAGGTGGAGCATCTGCTGGCCGCCCATCAGCGGGGCCTGGGGAAGCTCGACGTGGAGAAGCTTAGAATCTACAAGGGCGCCGCATGAGAAAAGTCGTCCAGGCGCTGTCGCTTCTCCTCTATACCGCGCTTTTTGCACTGGCCACCTATCGGCTTCCGAATTGGATTCCGGCCGATCTCTACCTGCGGATCGACCCGCTGCTCGGTTTCAGCGCCGTTCTTGCTTCCCGGGAGATGATCGGTCGCGTTCTCGGGTCGCTGATCCTGATCGGAACGACGCTGGCCGTCGGGCGGTTCTTATGCGCCTATCTCTGTCCGCTCGGCACCGCGATCGACGGTCTTGATTTTCTGCTGTTCCGGAGGGTCAAACGCGCGGTTCTGCGAAACGATTCGGCCCTTCGCCGCTGGAAGTATCTGCTGCTCGTTCTCTTTTTCGGCTCCGCGGCGACGGGTGTTTCACTGGTCTACCTCTTGGACCCGATTGCGCTCATGACGCGATTCTATACCTTTTTCCTCTATCCGCTGCTGATCTCCGTCAGCAACATCCTGCTGGATCTTCTCCGCCCGCTTTTCCGGGGCTTCGGGTGGGTCGCCCTCGCGCATCTGCGCCATCCGCAACCCGTCTTTTATATGGCGGCCTTGACGCTCTTGATCTTCGGGGCGGTCATCGCGTTGAATCGCCTGGCGCCGCGGTTCTGGTGCCGTTATCTCTGTCCGCTGGGGGCGTTGCTCAGCCTGATCGCGCCGCTTGGGGTGTTCAGGCGCCGGGTCAGCCCGGAGTGCAACCGGTGCATGGTCTGCCGAAAGCAGTGCCCGATGGGGGCGATCCCTGATGACCCTTTTAAAACACTCTCCGCGGAGTGCATCCAGTGCCGGGAATGCGCGCGGATCTGCCCGCAAAAGGCGATCTCCTTTCCCGCCTCTTTTTCCGGGGTGGGTGAATATTACCGCCTCGATCTCTCCCGCCGGGGATTTGTCTACTCCTTTGGCGGTGGGTTGACCCTGGGTTATTTGTCACTCCGGACGCCTTTTGTCCCCCTTCAGGGCAGGCGGCAACTCATTCGGCCTCCGGGGGCGCTTCCTGAAACGGCGTTTCTGCGCACCTGCATCCGTTGCGGGGAATGCATGAAATCCTGCATCACCAATACCCTTCAACCCTCCCTCTGGGAATCGGGTTTCCTGGGCCTCTGGAGTCCGAAGCTGGAACTGCGGATGGCGGCCTGCGAGCCGAACTGCAACGTCTGCGGGAAGGTTTGTCCGACCCAGGCGATACGATCGCTTACGATGGAGGAGAAAACCCATGCCAAAATCGGAACGGCCGTCCTGCGCAAGGAGACCTGCCTGGTCTGGGCCCAGAACAAACTGTGCCTGATCTGCGATGAGATCTGTCCGTACAACGCGATCGTCTTTCGACCGATCGAGGGGTATCGGCGGCCCGTGGTGATCGCCTCCCGATGTAACGGTTGCGGATACTGCGAGCTGCGTTGTCCGGTCATGGGTGAATCCGCCATCGTTGTGGCGCCGGATGGAGAAATCCGTCTTGCGGAAGGTTCTTATGTCCGGGAGGCCCGGAAGCTCCAGTTGGAATTCAAGCATGACCCCGGCGACGACAGGTATCTCCTGGAGGGGTCCGGATTCAAGGTTGATGAGGGGGGGAGAGAGGAGAAGAGCGTTCCTGCCGACAAACCGGTTTCCGGGAAGCTGAAAGGATTTTTGTGATCGGAAGGCCTTTGACGTGAGCGAAAGCTTTCCGCGGCCTACAGGTCGTCATCGCTTCCCTTGAGACGCATGGCCCGGATGAAGCGCTTCTTGAAATAGGGCTTATCCAGGCTGTCCACACGCACCCCCCTCTTCCGCGAGGCGGCATGGACAAATTCGTTGTTGCCGATGTAGATCCCG
>CAYSSF010000312.1:0-4310 GCA_964433455.1 uncultured Syntrophaceae bacterium | reverse complement strand
GATGTCGCCCACGCCTGCATCGGCTGCGGGATGTGCGACATGGTCTGCCCCAACCACGCGATCTGGCCCGCGCACAACGACGAACCGGACAAGCTCCGCTTCCACATCAACCAGGGCGGCGTCCCGCGGCGGCGCGGAGGACGGCGGAATGCGCCGGGGAGCCTCTTGGACGAGATCAAGTTCGTCCGCATCTCCATGCTGACCGACCCCGCCCTGGACGCGGGCCGTCATGAATTCGAACTGAGAACCCTGCTGGGAAGGATACTCCCCCCCGAGGAGGCCCTCCGGGTCAACCGGGAGGGTGGGTGGGTCCCGCCGGTGCGGGAGATCTACCCGCTTATCCTGGGGAGCATGTCCTTCGGCGCGCTCTCCCCGACGATGTGGGAGGGACTACAGATGGGGGTGGCCTACCTCAATGAGGAGTTGGGCATGCCGGTCCGCTTTGCCACCGGCGAGGGAGGCTGTCCGCCCCGGCTCCTGCGGTCGCGGTTTCTGAAGTATGTCATCCTCCAGATCGCCAGCGGCTATTTCGGCTGGGACGAGATCATCCACGCCCTGCCGGAGATGAAAGAGGACCCCTGCGCGATCGAGATCAAGTACGGCCAGGGGGCTAAACCCGGCGACGGCGGGCTTTTGATGTGGTACAAGGTGAACAAGCTGATCGCCGCGATTCGCGGGGTGCCGCAGGGAATCAATCTCCCCAGCCCGCCCACGCATCAGACGAAATACTCGATCGAAGAGGCGGTCGCCAAGATGATCCAGTCCATGTCGATGGCCTGGGGATTCCGCGTGCCGGTCTATCCGAAGATCTCCGCGACCTCGACGGCGCTTGCGGTCCTCAACAACCTGACCCGTAACCCCTTCGCGGCCGGTCTGGCGATGGACGGCGAGGACGGCGGCACGGGGGCGGCCTACAACGTCTCGATGAACCACATGGGACACCCCATCGCGAGCATCGTCCGCGACGCCTACCTTACCCTCGTGAAGATCGGCAAACAGAACGAGATCCCGATTTTCGCCGGCGGGGGCGTCGGGAAGCACGGAAACCTCGCGGCGAATGCAGCCGCCCTGATCATGCTGGGGGCGAGCGGCGTCCAGGTGGGCAAGCACATCATGCAGGCGACAGCGGGCTGCCTCGGCTCCGAAGCGGACCGCTGCAATATCTGCAACATCGGCCTCTGCCCGAAGGGGATCACCTCTCAGGATCCCCGGCTCTACCGGCGGCTCGATCCGGAGGATGTCGCCCAGCGCCTCGTGGATGTCTTCCTGAGCTTCGATACGGAACTGAAGAAGATCGTGGCGCCGCTGGGCCGCTCCACGTCGCTGCCGATCGGCATGTCCGACGCGCTCGGAATCGGCAACCGGGACGCGGCGGAACGCCTCGGCATCCGTTACGCCCTGTAGAAAAGGGGAGCTTCCGCCCTGCCGGCAGGGCGGCGCTCCTGAGGATTATCGATAGAGGTGTTTAAAGCACCTTGTTATAAGGAGTTGTCATGTCGAACAAACCAACCATCATGATTCCCGGCTCGGAAAAAGGGGTCCGAGTGGAGTCACGCGTCCTCGAGGAGCGGATACAGAAGGCCGTCGTCGACGGGCATCGCTCCATCGAGATCATCGCCCAGGGGCAGCACGGCATCGGCGGACGCCTCTGGCGGGCGGGCATGGAGAATATTTCCCTCAGGATTCTCGGAACATCGGGACAGCGTGTCGGTGCGATGGGCTTTCCCAACACCCTGATCGATGTCGTGGGACCTGTCTCCGACGACGTAGGCTGGCTCAATGCCGGCGCCAGGATCACCGTCCGCGGCAACGCGACCAACGGCGCGGGCAACGCGATGGCCCAGGGGAGAATCTATGTCGCGGGGAATATCGGGGCGCGCGGGATGACCATGACGAAGCACAATCCCCGCTTCGATCCCCCCGAACTCTGGGTCCTGGGGAGCGTCGGCGATTCGTTCGCGGAGTTCATGGCCGGCGGCGTTGCGGTGGTCTGCGGATTTGGAACGCAGCAGTCGGACAATATCCTCGGCTACCGTCCCTGCGTCGGGATGGTGGGGGGGAAGATCTTCTTCCGGGGGCCCCTCGATGGGTTCAGCGAGAAGGATGCCCGTTTGACGGCCCCCGACGATGACGAATGGCGGTGGCTCGTATCGCACATGAGGCCGTTCCTGGAGGCCATCGAGCGGACCGATCTCATGCCGGCCATGACGGATGACCGTGGCGCCTGGCAGATTCTGATCGCCCGGAAACCTTTCGAAAAGAGGGGAACCCGAGGCCGGATGATGGACCGCTTCCGCGTGGAGGTCTGGGATCAGGAACTGGGAAAGGGAGGGTTGATCGGAGACCTGACCGACCAGGACCGCGGCGCAATCGAACTGATCACGACGGGCAATCTGCGCCGTTTTGTACCGCTCTGGGAAAACCAGAAATACCTGCCGCCGTGCCAGGCGAACTGCCCGACGGGGATCCCCGTCCAGAAGCGATGGGAGTTGATCCGCAAGGGAAAGATGCAGGAGGCCGTGGATTTGGCCCTCCAGTACACCCCCTTTCCGGCCACCGTGTGCGGCTACCTCTGTCCCAATCTCTGCATGCAGAGCTGCACCCGCCAGAAGGCCGACCTTCCGGCCGTGGATACGGCCCTGCTCGGTCGGGCCAGCCTTCAGGCGGCCGTTCCAACGCCGTTGCCGGCGTCGGGCATGAAGGTCGCCATTATCGGCGGCGGCGCCGCGGGACTTTCCGTGGCATGGCAGCTTCGGATGAAGGGCCATGAACCGGTCGTCCACGATGCGAGGAAAAGGCTCGGGGGAAAGATCACCGAAACGATCCCCACGAGTCGGATTCCCGACGAGGTGATCGATCACGAGCTGAAACGGCTCGAAGAGACGATCCCCCACAAGCACCTGAAGCACCCCCTCACCGAGGCGGAATTCAGGAAGATGTATGAAAAATACGATGTTGTTGTCATCGCCACGGGTGCGCGGAAGGCGCGGAAGATCCCCGTTCCGGGTCACGAACGGGCCGTCGCGGCCCTCGATTTTCTCCGGGAGAGCAAGCTCGACCGGGCAAAGGTCGGAAAGACCGTCGTGATCATCGGCGCGGGAAACGTCGGCTGCGACGCCGCTACGGAAGCGGCGCGGCTGGGCGCAGAGGACATCACCCTGATCGACATCCAGCAGCCCGCCTCTTCCGGTGTGGAGCGGAAACATGCGGAGGCCGCCGGGGCGAAGTTTCTCTGGCCGCGCTTCACCAAGGCGATCACCGAGACGTCGGTCGAACTCACCAACGGCGATCTCCTGCCCGCGGATACGGTGATCATGTCCGTCGGCGACCAGCCCGATTTGAGCTTCCTGCCCGAAGAGATCAAAACCAACCGGGGGTTCGTCGCCGTCGACGAAAACTTCCGGAGCAGCGATCCCAAGGTCTACGCGATCGGCGACGCCGCTCGTCTCGGCCTCCTCACCGAGGCGGTCGGGGCGGGCAGGGTGGCGGCCCGGTCGATCGACGACCTGCTCCGGGGACGCGAGGAACCCTGCAATCAAGTCGCGGCCATCAATACGGACAGGGTGCGGCTCGAATACTACGACCCGCGTCTCCTCACATTCGAGGACACCCTCTCCTGCGCCTCCTCCTGCGCCTCCTGCGGCGCCTGCCGCGACTGCGGCGTCTGCGAGGGGCTCTGCCCGCAGAACGCGATCTCCCGGCACGCACTCGAGGGGGAGGAGCATGAGTATCTCGTCGACGCGGACCGCTGCATCGGCTGCGGGTTCTGTACCCGGGCCTGTCCCTGCGGGATCTGGCGGCTGACCGAAAACGACCCGCTGGAATAGACGGCTCCTGGCACAGGGATTGCTAAAATGGGGGTAGGATCGGGGAAATACCCTGCGGAATGAACATATTTGTTCCATTTTAATAAAAGGAGAACGTCATGGAACTCACGGAAGTTTTTGGGTCGAATGTTTTTAACGATCAGGTGATGAAAGAGCGTCTGCCGAGGCAGATTTACCAGGCCCTGAGGGAAACGATTGAAAAAGATATCCCGTTACGGCCCGATGTGGCCGACGTGGTAGCCGACGCGATGAAGGACTGGGCGCTCGAAAAAGGGGCGACCCACTATACCCACTGGTTTCAGCCCTTGACGGGAATAACGGCTGAAAAGCATGATTCATTCATCTGTCCGACGGCTGACGGCGGAATCGTTGTGGAGTTTTCCGGCAAGCAGTTGATTCAGGGCGAGCCGGATGCATCGTCTTTTCCAAGCGGCGGTCTGCGCAGCACCTTTGAGGCGAGAGGGTACACGGCCTGGGATTGCA
>CAYSSF010000311.1:0-4366 GCA_964433455.1 uncultured Syntrophaceae bacterium | reverse complement strand
ACATCCAGTCCCGGGAAACGCTGCTCGCGGCCTTGCAGAATTTTGCCGGCACGGTGGTCCTGGTCAGCCACGACCGCCACTTCCTGCGCTGCCTGATCAACCGGGTCTTCGAGATCGATCACGGCGAGATGCGCGTCTACAACGGAAATTACGAATACTACCTGGAAAAGACCGGCCGGGAGCATCGGGCGGCCTGATCGCAACGGGGAAACCGCCGTACGCAGACCTTTTTTCGGAGCATCGGGCGTCCGCAAACCGGAAAGCGGCGTTTTAAATGACAGGTCCCAGCATGTAGATATCCATCGAATTGGAGTATCCGAAAATTTCGGCTTTGGTGACGGGAGATTACCCTTCTTCGCTTATGCCGTCATCATGAGGCGCCGCTTTGGGCCGACTCTTCTTTTGGGGGAGAAGATGTTTCGGCAGGAAGGCCATTCCCGCAATCAGCGTCGGAACGACGGCGCTGGCGATCACTGCCGCCACCAGGAAGGAATACTGCGCCTGCGTTACAATGCCGTGCGACAAACCGTATAGCGACGAAATCGTTCCGAAGGTCAACCCGGTGGACATCAGCAGGGTATAGTACCAGCGCTCATTGCGTTCACTCCGGAACAGCGCGATGACGGGATAGAGGCCGAAAATCTTCGAGATCACCTTACCCGCCAGCAGTACAAAGAAGACGAGAGGCGTTGCAATCAGCGCGTTCAGAGAAACCAGCGTCCCGGCGCGAAGGAAATAGAAGGGGGTGAGAAAACCAACGGTCAGCGTGCGCAGCCGCCGCACCCAGAAGGTGTCCCTTGCCGCGCTTCCCGCCAGAACCATGCCCGCGATGTAGGCGGGAAGCACCGCCTCGCTGCCGGACCAAAGGGCCAGGGCGCCCAAGCCGAAGAGGACGAGCATGACCCACTTGGTTCTGATTGCCGCCGTCCGGTTTGCATAGACCCTGGTAATGATATTGGTCAGATACGGCAATAGGGTCAGGACGGTAGCGCTTACGCCAATAAATACCACCGTTTTGTACGTAAAGGGGGCGAACAGCAGGCCAAGGGCGATGACCGTTCCCAGATCATTGATGAAGCAGGCGCCCAGGATGCCCTTGCCGAATCCGGTCTTGTTGAGGCCGGTCTCCAGCATGACCGAGTAAACGACGGCCATCGATGTGGTGGAGAGCGCCACACCGCACAGCCAACTGGCCTGAAGATTCCATCCGATTCCGTAGTAGGCGATGGCCGTGCACCCGAGGAAGGGGGCCAGAAAGCCGATCAGGCCAACCACCGTAACTTCCTTGAGCTTTGTCCGAAGCACGGCGGGATCAAGTTCGGCGCCGGCCAAAAAAGTCAGCAAGACGGCACCTGCTGAAGCCAGGAACCGCAACCATTCCAGATTGGCGCCCGGCATCTCCCCTTTGCCGAAGGCGGCCGCCGCGGCAGCCGCAACCACCCCCACGCAGATCTCGACCAGGGCGATGGATATCCGCAGGTGATAGGCGATGACGGCCGATACGATAGCCAATCCGAGCCATAGACTGGCAATGGTGTAAATCTGTTCCATACGGGAATGCTCCTTTCATGAACGTCACGATCTCTTTACGCAGGCACAAAAAAACCCGCCTTGCAGCGGGTGGTTGATCGTACGGTAACGACTCCACCACGGCAGCAGCCTGCACGGTAGGAGTCATCAGCCCGGTCCGGGCGGTTCTCAGGGGAACTCCATCCCCGAAATTCGCGAGACAGCTATCAAAACATTCGGGAAAAAGCAATCGGAATAATTTCTGTGTGCCCGTTGTACAGGAAAAATGGAGCAGTGCCGGAGCCCATGCAAGGGGCGTTGATGATGAATTGGTGCAGGTGTGTGCTCTGCTGGAGATGGTGGATGACTGGTGCGGCTTTACGAGTTTCTACAAGCAAACTGTTGGCTTGACATCCACTGTTATTCCTACCATAATAGAGATGTAGGAATTAGCAGAACAGGAGGAATAAAATATGCTCGCTGTAAAAGTTCTCCCCAAGGGACAGATCACATTACCGAAAGAGGTGCGCCGGAAGCTTCAAATCCAGGTGGGTGACACCCTTTTGATGGATGCGGACGGCGAGCAAGGTGTTTTCAGGAAGGGGAAAACCATCTTTGATTTCAAGGGCGTTTTGCCAAGTATGGGAATGACGATTGACGAGATCCGGGAAAAAGGGATAGCCGGCGGGGTGGGCGCGGATGAATAGGGCATTTATCGACACCAGCGCCATACTTCGGATGTTGGTGCAGGATGACGATCTCAAGGCAAAAGCGGTCGAGAATCTGATACGAACCGCGCCGGAGAGGGGTCTCGCGCTGCATGTCATTCCGGTCACCATTCTGGAGATTGTCTGGGTTCTGGAGAAGGTGTACAAATACCCGAAAAAGTCTGTTCGTGAGCTTGCCGAAGCGATCATCAATACACCACAGCTCAAGGTTGATCTTGCGGGCGTTTTTCTGAACGCCCTCAAGGTCTATGAGGAGCAAAACGTCAAGTTTGCCGATGCGGTCATGGCTTTCTGGGGCATGGACAGGGGGATCACCACCGCCTATACCTACGATGAAAAAGATTTCAAACGGATTGATGGATTGACGGTACGAATACCGTAGGACGGAAGACGGGAACGGCGATACGGATCAATCGTATACGGAAAACAAAATAAGTTCTTGTCAAAAATTGCCACCACCGGCGCCGATATTAACGGCGACGGTAAGCTTCGCTTGGTAGAAATGATTTATATCCTCCGGCCCGCTGATAGGGAGTCCATATAATGCATTTGAAACGACCGTTGACCGTCGTAAGACTTTTCCTGGCTTTTTTGCTGCTCGTTTGGGTGGCGGGTTGCACCGGCCATCTGTCTCAAGGCAGGCAGCCGGCGCCGATTCCCGTGACGATCCTGTTTTTCAATGACCTGCACGGTTATTTGACGCCGTTTGAAATCAAAAGCGAAAAGGGGCGGCAGGAGGCGGGCGGCATCGCCCGCATGGCCGCGCTGATCCGCGACATCCGCGCGGAAAACAGCCGCAAGAACGTTCGCACGCTGGTTCTGGTGGCCGGGGATATTCTGCAGGGCACACCCATGTCCACCGTGTTTCGCGGCGAACCGGATGTCGAATGCCTGAACGCGATGGGCGTCGATGCCGTGACCGTCGGCAACCACGAGTTTGACTTCGGTCTGGAAAACTTCCACAAACTTCAGGCCCGGGCCACGTTTCCGTTCCTGAGCGCCAATATCGTGGAGAAACAAAGCGGCCGGCCGCTCTACCGCTCTTCCCTGACCATTCCTCTGCAGGACGACCTGGCCCTCACCGTCATCGGGGTAACCACCGAGAATCTGTTGACCATGACTGCGGCCGACAATGTGGCCACGCTGGGGGTCATCGGCGCAGTGTCCTCCGTGCGACAGGTCCATGACCGGGTAAGCTCCCGGGGGCCGGTGGTGCTGCTCTCCCACAGCGGGTACCGGACCGACCGGGAGATCGCCGCGGCCCTGCCCGAGCTCGCCGCTATCATCGGCGGGCATGACCATATCCTGTTGTCACCCTACGGGCAAGTTGGACCTGTTCCGATATTTCAGGCCTTTGAAAAAGGACTCTACCTGGGCCGTATCGATCTGCGGATCGACACCGTTTCCAAAAAGACCGCTTTGGTGGATCACCGCTATATCCCGATTACCAACGGGATCGTGCCGGAGCCTCAGGTAGCCGCCATCGTGGCCGCCTACCAGGAGCGGTTGGGAGGCCGGTTCAAGGAGGTGATCGGGCGTGCGGAAACCTTCCTGGGCGTTGAACGCGGACGGAGCCGCTACGAGGAAACCGCACTGGGCAATTTTATTGCCGACATCATGGCAGACCATACGGGCGCGCAAATTGCGCTGATCAACGCAGGGGCGATCCGCGCCGGCATCCAAAAGGGCCCGGTGACGGTCGAGGATCTCTTCAAGACCGTGCCCTTTGCCAATGAGCTGGTGGTGATGGAATTGACCGGGGCCGAGATCGAACAGGCCCTGCAAAGGTCTGTCGGCGGCTCCCGCGAGGATGAAGACGGCGGCTTTCTGCAAGTCTCCGGCGTGACTTTCGAGGTCCGAGGCCGCTCCGCGGTGAATATTCGCGTCGGACAAAACCGGCAACCGCTGCAACCCCGAACCGTGTACCGTGTCGCCATCCCCGATTTTTTGGCCACGGGCGGCGACAAATATACTTTATTTATCGGTAAACCTCATATAAAAACCGGACTGCCGTTACGGGAGTTGATCATCGATACCATCCGGCGACGCGGGGTAATCGCGTCCAGGGAAGAGGGACGCATTCGGCGTCTGGGGGAGATGGGGTCAGGTCTTGGGATTTGAATTTCCAA
>CAYSSF010000310.1:0-4401 GCA_964433455.1 uncultured Syntrophaceae bacterium | reverse complement strand
GTCCAGATTACGGTAGCCGACGCCCGCGACGGGGCCTGCTCCAGCTCCACGCTCAAGGAGGCCAATTCCTGGGGGAAGGTGGACAGCAGTTTCGAGCAGATGGTCTATGCGGAGGCGACCTCCGTCCTTCCGCTTCTGGCAAGCTACGCCTGGCATCGGGGGAACTGGAAGAAGCGCAAACTGTGGCGCTTCGCGAAGCTGTTCACCGACTGATCGCGCAGCCGTCAAGATCGTCAGACTGAGATACTCCCGGAAGGAGATCATCGGTTTCAGGAAATCCGTCGAAAAACTCACGAAGAAGCGGAAGGCCGGCGGCAACGCGATGAAATAGCCGAACAGGATGCCGCCGATGAAAAGAATCGTCGAGAAGAAGAGGAACGGAAAGACGAGTCGCCGCTGCCGATGGCGATGAGGATGCGGATCAGCCGCGTCTTCAACTCTTCAAGATGCGAGGAGCTGGCAATTCGACCCCACCTGGCACCAGTGGCCCGGGAAGTTAAAGGGCGGCCGGGCAATGGTCTCAAGACCCAGCAGCACCCCATAAAAATCCTTGCACTTTTCCAGATTATTTACCACAATTCCGATATGGTTGTATTGCTTTACCCTGATCATTGCCAACCTCCAAAAAGCAAGCTCTTACTTTGACCATACTGCTCTCGTCCCTTGAAAGTCATTTTCCGCCACCCTTTTTAAAATGGGATATGTAATCAATGACGGCCCTGATGTCTTCGGGTGAAAACCGGAAGGCCGGCATGCCCCGGCCATGGCCGCTCCTGATGGTCTGCGCAATCTTTTCACTGTTCAGCTCTTTCCAGAATTGAGGATCGGTGAAATCCTTCGGTCTCGGACTCAGAGCGGAAGCCGCTGGACCTTTGCCGTCGCCCGCGACGCCATGGCAAAATTGGCAAGTGCTTTCATAAACATGCTGGCCGCTGCTGTAGTCCCGTGAAGCCGTGTTTTGTCCCTCTCTGGACTGGGCGTATGCACTTACGGCGATGCCGAGAAATATAACCATAGTGAACCATGCGATCAATTTCTTCATTTCTAACCTCTCAGTTTTGGTGCCGATTTTCATACTTTCGGATCTATTATCCGGCGATATACTGACACAATTAGTGGCCGCGTCAAGGAAATCCATCGGTGGATTCGCCTGGAGAGGACCTCCTCGATATCCTGATTGAACCATTTGTCAAACATCGGTCACACTCCCCTGGGTCGTGCCTCGAACAGGAACCCTTTTCCCAATTCAAGCAGGAAGTGTTCAAGCCGATTGATGATGGCGGCTTCAAGCTCGTGCTTATCGAATACTCCAAATCAATCTTGGTCATACCCACGTTGTCAGTCGCCGTCCATTGGATGGCGACAGGGCTTCCGGCAGTCAGGCTCGCATTCGCAGAAGGCGTAGTAACTGTGACGGTGGGTGGTGTCGTGTCAGAAGGGGAGAGCACTCCTGAAATTCCGAATCCGCTGTTACCCGCTGCGTCAAGCCCCTAAGACAAGTCATGACAGATTCTCCTTTGAGGCAATTGTAAAACTCAACCAAAGGTGTCACCCCCGCGAAAGCGGTGGTCCAGAAATTCCTGAAAATACTGGATTCCCGCTTTCGCGGGAATGACAATCCCGGACTTTTGCAATGGGGTCCTTTGGTTATTCTGTGATTCTTGCGGAGAACGATATAAAAAAAGGGTAGGGATATCAAGAGAAAAAACAAACCACATCGACGCTACGGGGGCGGTTCCTTTTGGCGTAACCGGATGATGATTTCGCGAATGAGGATATCGGATGGCGGCTCGCCGGATCTCATCAAGATGTGTGAAAAATTCTTTGCAATACTCTCGGTATAGGAGAACTCCACTTGATCGAGGTCCAGTCCTCTGCGGCTAAGATCAAACTCCTTTTCCTCCTTCAGGACTTCCCAAAAGGTTTTCCCCCCGGAACGGAGCGCCGAAATCGTCAGCCCTGCAACAAAAGAGATGTTCGGCAAGACCGAAAGCAGGATGCTGCCGCCGGCGTCTGCGGTATCCGCCATGTCCTTTTCGGACTGTTTTGCTTCCGCCTTTTCGCGGGACTCTTCCAGCGTCAGTTCAATCTCGATTTCCTGGTTGTCGTCCTTGATGTATTTGCGGTAGTCCGTCGCAATTTCCCGCAGAATCGGCAGGGCCTTCCGGATAGCCTCTACCAGAGAGCCAACATAATAATGGCGGGGCAGCGCAAAGTCACCCCGGTCGCGTTGCGCCTTTGCCGTTTGGAAGAAGTTGGGCCGGTTTCCCGTGAGACGGAGCCTGATGTGATAAAACACCCAACGGTTCAGCACGACCGAGTTGTCCCCATATATCTCAAAATCGGCCAGCAACTCGATGCCTTTGCAATGTTTGAAGTTGGTTTCCAGATTGCAGAGAGGAGCCCCGGGTTGAACCGGAAGGTAGAGCTGCGGGTAGGCGTTGCGTAACAGCTTCATCAGCCCCGGAACGTCAAAGTCCTGCAACTCCGGGTTCCGGGCTTTCTGCCGCGACAGATATTCCGCGAGCGTATCCCGGCCGTCGAGCAGAAACTGGAGGTGGTAACTCCCCGGCTTCACCAGATCGGGCTCTTTATAAACCTTGGCTGCCCGGGTCGCCGACCCGGCGGCGCAACCGGATATCCAGCTGAGCAGCAGGATCAACAGCAAGAGCGCTCCGGCTCTTTTCACCCGTCGGTTCCTCGGGCGGGCCATCGTTTTGCAGGGAACATGTCTTCCATCCCTTGAGAAAGGTTGACCGGTCTTGGCTGAATTCATAATGGCGAAGCCTGCGACCGAGGAATGCCGCCCCGATTGTCCGCTTTGAAAAACGGCTCCAAGGTCAATGGTCACGTCGCGGGTTGTCGAATCGAGCGCGAAAGTGAAAAAAGGGAGCGTCTACCGGTCGGATTCCGTTTCGAATCGGTGCTCACTGCCGGGGAGACTGGCGGGGTCGATTGTCTCGGCCTCTTCGGGTGTCGTTCCTTCGAGAAAGCATTCGAAGATCGCCCCGCGGTTCGACGGTTTGGCCGGGGCGCCGGTTTTCGGATCGACCTTGACGAAGACGATCCCCTCCGGTACGGGGAACGCCTCGATCGGGCTCCCCTCAAGGGCCTTCTCCGCAAAATAGAGCCAGATCGGCGCGGCGGCGCGGCCGCCGACCTCCAGCCTGCCCATCGACCGCTCCTGATCGAATCCCACCCAGACGCCGGCGACCAGCGATGGCGTGAACCCCATGAACCAGGCGTCCCGCGTATCATCCGTCGTCCCGGTCTTGCCGGCGACCGGCCGGCCGAGCTTTTTCACCCGCTGCCCCGTCCCGCTTTCGACGACGTCCTGCATGACATAGCTCGACATGAAGGCGATCCGCGGATCGATTACCTGCTCCACCTTGGGCTGCGTCTCCTCAAAGACATGGCCCGTCCGGTCGACGATCTTCTTGATGAAGTAGGGCTGCGCCCGCTTCCCCTCGTTCGCCAGCACGCCGTAGGCCCGGACCAGTTCCTGAAGTGTGACCCCGGAGGTGCCGAGGGCCATCGAGAGGTCCCGGGAGAGCGGCGAGGAGATCCCCATGTTGGCCGCGTAGGAGGCGGCGTAATCGACGCCGATCTCCTCAAGAACCTTGATCGTGATGATGTTCCGGGAGTGGATCAGCGCGTTGTGCAGCGTCGTGGGCCCCTGGAACTTGTGGTCGAAATTCTGCGGTTTCCAGACCCCGTCCGGCTGCTGGGGATCCGGATAGAGGATCGGGGCGTCCACGAGCACCGTCGAGGGGGTCATCCCCTTGTCGAAGGCCGCCGTGTAGATCAGCGGCTTGAAGGCCGATCCGGGCTGGCGCCGCGATTGGGTCGCCCGGTTGAATTCGCTCTGCTGGAAGTTGCGCCCGCCGACCATCGCCCGGATTGCGCCGGTCTTCGCGTCCATCGCGAAAAGGGCTCCCTGTATCTGCCCCTTATCGTAGTTCCCACGCTCCTCCATCTCCTTGATGCCCTGTTCCACCGCATCCCTGGCCGCTTTCTGCATCTGGATGTTCAGGGTCGTGTAGACCTCGAGTCCCTCCTTGTAGAGGACGTCGCTGCCGTATTTCTCCTGGATGTAGCGGCGGATGTTTTCAATGAAGTAGGCGGCAACCTTCTCCTTCGGCTTGACCGAACGGAGTTTGACCACCATGGATAGCGCCCGGTCCTTCTCGTGCTGGGTGAGATAGCCGTCTTCCAGCATCCGGTTGAGGACATAGGACTGCCGCTGATAGGCCCGCTCCGGGTGGAGGTACGGGGAGTAGTTGGTGGGCGCCTTGGGAAGTCCCGCCAGCATCGCCGCTTCCGGAACCGTCAGATCTCGGGCGCTTTTCCCGAAATATCCCTGGGCGGCGGCCTCGATGCCGTAGGTCCCGTGGCCGAGAT
>CAYSSF010000309.1:0-4430 GCA_964433455.1 uncultured Syntrophaceae bacterium | reverse complement strand
AACTGCCCGGAGATGGTAGCTCCCGCAACAATGGAGCATGTGCGCCAGGTAATCGATCGCACCGGGTATGTCCCGAATCTGCTGGCAGGGGGGCTTGCATCCCGAAAGACCCGCTTTGTCGCCGCGATAGTCCCTGCAATATCGAGCCAGGTCTTTTCCGAAACTATCCAGGCAATGACAGATCGCCTGTGGGAAAGCGGCTACCAGGTTCTGCTCGGCACGTCGGGCTATTCCGAACCCCGCGAGGAGAGCCTGCTCACAGCTATTCTCAGCAGGCGCCCCGACGGAATCTTCCTCACCGGCATTTCGCATTCCTTCGAGAGTCGTCGCAGGCTGGCAGCCTCTAAAATTCCCGTCGTGGAGGTATGGGATCTCACTCCGACGCCGGTCGACATGCTTGTCGGCTTTTCTCACGTTAAGGTCGGAGAGGCCGTGGCGGAGTATCTGATCGGCCGGGGCCGCAAAGCCTTCGGCGTGGTGTCGGCCGACGACGCGCGCGCAGGTGTGCGGCAGGCGGGGTTTCTATCGATCCTGGAGAGGAACGGGATTACCGACACACTGAGTGTCATGCTGCCCGCGCCGTCCAACTTCAGACTTGGACGCGAAGGGCTCGCGAGACTCCTGGAGCTCGGACCCTTGCCCCGGGCGGTCTTCTGCAGTTCCGACACCCTGGCCCATGGCGTCCTGATGGAGGCGCAGGCTCGCGGGCTGTCCATTCCAAAAGACCTGTCTATTGTCGGTTTCGGTGACCTCGATTTCGCCGCCCATACGTTCCCCCCGCTGTCGACGGTGCAGATCGACCGGGCCACCCTCGGCCGACGAGCCGCCGAGGCGCTGCTGGCGAGATTCGAGGGCAGGCCCATGGACAGGATCGTCGACATCGGATTCCAGATCATGGAACGCGCAACCACCTGACCGGAAGGACAGGGCATGCCGAATAACAACAACACAGACGTAAAGCCTTTCGCCCGACGCGCGATCACGGTCCGGATTGACGATCGCGACAACGTGGCCATCGTCGTCAATGTGGAAGGCTTGCCCGCCGGGAGGCGGCTGGACGACGGCACTGTCCTGATCGAACATATCCCACCGGGCCACAAGGTTGCGCTCGCCGATCTGAAGGAAGGCTCACCGGTGATCCGCTATGGTGAGGTGATCGGCCTGGCGGCCCGGACGATCCAGCGTGGAAGCTGGGTCGATGAGTCGCTTGTCCTTTTGCCGAAGGCTCCCGCGCTGGACGATTTGCCGCTTGCAACGCGGCCTGCGGCCGAAGCGCCCCGGCTGGAAGGGTACACTTTCGACGGGTTCAGGAACGCGGACGGCACGGTCGGAACAAAGAACATGCTGGGGGTTGTCACGAGCGTGCAGTGCGTTGCAGGCGTCACGGACCACCTGGTCCGTCGCATCAAAGAAGAGATTCTCCCCCGTTATCCGAACGTCGACGATGTTGTGGCGATCGACCACACGTACGGTTGCGGCGTCGCCATCGACGCCCCTGGTGCCGCCGTGCCGATCCGCACCTTGCAGAACCTCGCCCGAAATCCGAACCTCGGCGGTGAGGTAATGATCGTCGGGCTCGGCTGCGAAAAGCTTACGCCTGAGAATCTTGTGCCCGGGGAGCAGCTGCGACACGCTGTGGAAGGCCCGATGGATGCCTCTGTTCTGCGGCTCCAGAACGAGTCCTTCCACGGCTTCGGTGAAATGGTCGCCGCTATGTTGGACATGGCCGACAAAAAGCTGTCCCGGCTTAATCAACGGCGCCGCGAAATCTGTCCAGCATCAGACCTCATCGTAGGCCTGCAATGCGGAGGCAGTGATGCATTTTCCGGCGTCACCGCGAATCCTGCCGTGGGATACGCGGCAGACCTCATTGTCCGGGCCGGCGGGACCGTAATGTTCTCAGAGGTGACGGAGGTCCGCGACGCGATCCACCTGCTTACCCCCCGCGCAATTGACCAGATCGTCGGACGGGCGCTGGTGCTTGAAATGGCCTGGTTTGATCGTTATCTGGAGAGCGGAGGAGCGGACCGAAGCGCCAATACGACGCCCGGCAACAAGAGGGGCGGGCTGGCGAACATCGTGGAGAAAGCGCTCGGCTCGATCGCCAAGTCCGGCACCAGCCCGATCTGCGACGTGCTCGCGCCCGGCGAGCGCGTGCGATGCAAAGGTCTCGTATTTGCGGCAACCCCTGCCAGCGATTTCATTTGCGGCACACTGCAGTTGGCAGCAGGTATGACCATTCAGGTGTTCACCACCGGCCGGGGCACTCCCTATGGTCTGGCGATGGCTCCGGTGGTAAAGATATCCACCAACACGGCGCTCAGCAAACGCTGGCACGATCTGATCGATGTCGATGCCGGACGCATCGCGACGAGCGAGGCAATCATCGCCGACGTCGGATGGGAGATCTTTCAGCTGATCCTTGATGTCGCAAGCGGCAGGAGACAGGTTGCGGCCGACCGGCTCGGTCTCCACAACTCTCTTGCCCTGTTCAATCCGGGTCCTGTGACATGAAGAAATTTATTCCATATCATAAAAATCTCAAACTCCGGGCGGATATAATCAAGTCAATCCGCCTCTTTTTTTCGGAACGCGATTACCTGGAAGTGGAAACCCCGGTCAGAATTCCTGCGCCTGCCCCTGAAGCCAATATAGATGCGATAGAGTCCGAAGACCGGTTCCTTCACACCTCCCCGGAGTTGTGCATGAAAAGACTTCTTGCCGCGGGTTATCTCAGGATATTTCAGATATGCAGGTGTTTCAGAAAAAATGAAAGAGGCTCAAAGCATATTTCTGAATTTACCATGCTGGAATGGTACCGCGCGGAATCGGACTATTCTGGCATGATGGATGAAACAGAAGCTCTTATCAAAGCGGTTGCTTTACAATCAGGTTCAGGAAATTCGATAAATTATCTTGGCGGCGTAATCGATCTTTCCGGGCCCTGGGCAAGAATGACCGTTGCCGAAGCTTTTGATAAATATGCATCCGTCCCGGTCGAAAAGACTCTTTCAGACGGCCGCTTCGATGAAACAATGACTGAAATTGAACCCGCCCTCGGACAAAACGCGCCTCTTTTTCTTTATGATTATCCTGCCTCCTGCGGAGCGCTTGCAAAACTGAAAACCGGAGAGAGTTCGGTTGCCGAACGTTTCGAACTCTACATCAGCGGGCTTGAACTGTGCAACGGCTTTACGGAGCTGACCGATCCCATAGAGCAGAAAGCACGCTTTGAAAAAGAACTCGCTTCACGCAAAAAGGCGGGTAAGAAGAGATATCCGATGCCTGAAAAATTTCTTGAATCCCTTTCGTTCATGCCTGATGCCTCAGGAAACGCCCTGGGTATAGACAGGCTTGTCATGCTCTTTGCCGACACAGGTAATATCGATGATGTGGTGGCATTCACTCCCGAGGATGGATAAGAATTTTCTTTTTGTGACTTGATGTATCTTAGAAATCGACTTGCATGTCAAGTTTTAACAGGTACTTTATGTTGAAGGCTCTTTTAGATAAGGGCCTTGTTAGTCCGGAAGACTATCAATAAGAAAAAAGAGGAGCTGCTCAAAGGCCTCTGAACAGCCCATGAGATTGAGTTATTTGATGGTCTTAAGCGCCTCTAAGAGATCAAGGTAGAATTGTGCCTGTTCCGCGCTGATGTTTGTTCTGCGACTATGAAAACCTTTTGGCATCAGTCGCTTGGACTCCAAAATAGTGCCCATGAATTCTTGGTTATTATCAAAGAACCGGTAGATTCCCTTCTCCTTTTTGAGCGTCCCGATCATCTCTCCAGTTTTGCTGTGCATCTCCCACGTATCTTTCTCCTTCTCTTTTGCCTTTAGCATGATCTCATCTGAAAAGGCATGGGGGGCAGTGAAGAAAAAAAGTACAATAATTGCTAAAGATAAAATGGCTTTTCTCATGGTTTGGTCCTCTCTATAGAATTTGTGAGACCCTGTCCCTAAATCTCCAAGGGCTACCTGTGGATTCTTCAGAAAAAGGCCTCTTCCTCGCAGACGGCTTCCACAAGGGCATGCTTATACCTGCCCCTCAGATTCTCAATCACCATTATTATATCATCGTAACATCTGTCAAAATGGGTTTCTATCAATTTGCCATCCAAGTATACATACATCTCAGTCTTCTCGATCTCTTTTCTCCCAAGATCAAAATCCACCATTATCCTTGATATAGAATCCATCGGCCCTGCCTCATGGATAAGAATTTTCTTTTTGTGACTTGATGTATCTTAGAAATCGACTTGTATGTCAAGTTTTAACAGGTACTTTATGTTACGGCGGAGGTTATGGTGAGTGTTTATTCGGACAAGTCGGCGCGTGAGGTTTTGAGTGTCGAGGATTATTCTTATAGTTTGCAGAACGAGATTTTGGAGGAGATTGCGACGAGGAGTGACTTGAGGTCGGATGCGATGA
>CAYSSF010000308.1:0-4437 GCA_964433455.1 uncultured Syntrophaceae bacterium | reverse complement strand
CGGTCAGCGGGTTGTGGCCGACCTCAGGGAGTCCCTCTACCGGAAGATCCAGACCCAGTCGCTCGCCTTCTTCACGAAGAACCCGACAGGAACACTCATGTCCCGGATCACCAACGACGTCGGGTTCATCCAGGGGGCCGTCTCAGAGGCGGTCACCGCGCTACTCAAGGACTCTTTTACGCTTGTCTGTCTTGTCTTCGTCATCTTCTACCGGGACTGGCGGCTCGCGATCATCGCCATGTTCGTCTTTCCGCTCGCCGTCTATCCCATCGCCAAGTTCGGCCAGAAGATGCGGCAGGTGGCGACGCGGACGCAGGTCACCCTGGGAAGCCTGATGACCCTGCTGCAGGAGACGATCTCCGGCACCCGGATCGTCAAGGCCTTCAGCATGGAGGAGTATGAAAACCGGCGCTTCGCCGGGGAGAATGAGCGGCTCTTCCGCCTCAACCTGAAGGCGGTTTCGATCAACGCCGTCTCGAGCCCCTTCATGGAGTTCCTGGGCGGCCTCGGCATCTCGGCGATCATCTTCTACGGCGGCTACCAGGTGATCCACGGCCAGTCGACGCCGGGGACCTTCTTCTCCTTTCTGACGGCGCTCATCATGCTTTACGAACCGGTCAAGCGGCTGACGAACGTGAACAACACGATCCAGCAGGGGATCGCCGGCGCCCAGCGGGTCTTTGCGATCATCGACCTGGTCCCGGAGATCGGGAACCGCCCCGGCGCCGTTCCCCTGCCCCGGATCTCCCGGGAGATCGAGATCCGGAACGTCACCTTCCGCTATGAGGAGGCGCCGGTCCTCCGGAACATCGATCTTACGATCCGCGCCGGCGAGGTGGTCGCCTTCGTCGGCATGAGCGGCGGCGGGAAGACGACGCTCGTCAACCTGATCCCGCGCTTTTACGACGTGACGGAAGGGGCGATCACGATCGACGGCCGGGACATCCGCGATGTCACCGTCGAATCGCTCCGGGGACAGATCGCCATCGTGACCCAGCAGACGATCCTCTTCAACGACACGGTCCGGAACAACATCGCCTACGGCGACATCGTGAAGACGGAGGAAGAGATCGCCGCCGCCGCAAAGGCAGCGAACGCCCACGACTTCATCATGCGCCTGCCTGCGGGCTACGACACGCTGATCGGCGAGCAGGGGACGAAGCTCTCCGGCGGCGAGCGCCAGCGGATCTCGATCGCCCGCGCGATCCTGAAAGACGCCCCGATCCTGATCCTCGACGAGGCGACCTCATCGCTCGACTCGGAGGCGGAGATCGAGGTTCAGGATGCGCTGGAGAACCTGATGAAAGGCCGGACCACGCTGGTGATCGCCCACCGCCTCTCGACGATCCGGAACGCTGACCGGATCATCGTGCTGGTCAACGGCGAGATCCGGGAAGAGGGGACCCACGACCGCCTTCTCGCCTGCCAGGGGGAATACTGCCGCCTCTACAACATGCAGTTCAAGGAAAACGGCCGCAACGGAGAATGATTTGCGATCCTTTGAGGAGAGGCTGAAGGAAATTTGGAAGGGTGAACAGACGACGGGCGTATCCGGCGCCCTCGCCGTCGCGCTCCGCCTCCTCTCGCTGCCGTACGGCGGCATCATCGCCGCGAGGAACCGCCTCTATGACAGGGGCCTCCTCAAGCAGGACAAGCTCCCCCGTCCCGTGATCAGCGTGGGCAACCTCAGCGTGGGCGGAACCGGAAAGACACCGACGGTGATTTTCATCGCCCATATTTTGAAAGAGCGCGGTTATCGGCCGGCCGTCCTGAGCCGGGGGTACGGCGGCAGCGCTCACGCCCCCGTCAATGTGGTCTCCGACGGGAACAGCATTCGAATGGGATGGCGGGAGGCG
Organism: uncultured Syntrophaceae bacterium; assembly: GCA_964433455.1. Lineage (GTDB taxonomy): Bacteria > Desulfobacterota > Syntrophia > Syntrophales > UBA5619 > UBA5619. Next base: position 2,581 of record CAYSSF010000308.1, on the reverse strand, counting down.
GGAGACGAACCGATCCTGATCGCCCGCGCCTTGCCGGGGATCCCGGTTCTGACCGGAAGCAGGAGGCTCTTCACGGGGCGGGCGGCGGTAGAGACGTTCGGTGCCGACGTCCTGATCCTCGACGACGGCTTCCAGCACCGGTCGCTCTTTCGGGATATCGACATGGTCCTGCTCGACGACGCCCGTCCGTTCGGGAACGGTTTTCTGCTCCCGAGGGGGCCGCTCCGCGAACCGGCCGAATCGCTCGGTCGCGCCGACATCCTCCTGCGGACGGGGGATGCGGAAAATATTGAACCGTTGCGGGAAGCGGCGTCCCTTCCATCCTTCCGGGCGATTCACAAGCCGCAGGGGCTCGTCGCGGGAGGAACCGGACGGATCGAGACGGTCGCGGCGCTGCGCGGGCAGAAGGTGTTCGCCTTTGCCGGGATCGGCTCTCCGGACTCCTTCCGGCGGAGCTTGACGGATCTGGGTGCGGCGATTGTCGACTTCCGGGTTTTCGCCGACCACCACCCCTACACCCTTTCCGACATCGAGAACCTACGGCGTCTCGCAGCCGAGAGCGGCGCAGCACGGATCGTCACGACGGAGAAGGACGGCATCCGCCTGGCCGATTTCCCCGATTTCCTGGCGGAGCTCTTCCTGCTTAGGATCGGGATGGAGATGACCCCTGCCGAATCCTTTGCGCAGGCGGTCTTTTCCAGGCTTGCGGATCATTCCTCCAGGGATTGAACAACTGCAATGCCGTGCCGGACCCCGGATCAGGTCCGGGGCGGGCTCCTATCCGGCATCCAGCCTCTTTTGGTATTTCTGCTTTCGTAGTCATGACGACTTTGATATAGGTTGCTGCCGAAGTCTTAATGATTTGGGAGATGCACTCATGAGGCACAAATGGTGACCACCCAGCGTCTTACCGATATCATCCTTGCCGGTTTTCGGATAATCCCCACCCCGCTGCGCAGGGCTATGTTCATCGGCGCTTTCCAGCTTTTCCACCATCTGGTCCCCCGCCAGCGGCTGATCGCAACCCACAACTTGAAACGCGCATTCCCGGAGAAGTCCGACGAAGAGCTCCTCCGAATCGTCCGGGGCGTCTACCGGAACATGGGGATCGTGGCGGCGGAATTTTTCGACATCCCATACCTTACGAAAGAGAACATTACGGCGCTCGTTGAAGTGGAAGGGGTGGAGAACTGCGAAAGGGCTCTCGCGAAGGGGCGGGGTGTTCTGCTGTTCAGCGCCCATTTCAGCAACTGGGAGTTGGAAGCGGCGGCGACGGCGCTGCTGTTCAAGGCCGCGGTCGTGATTTATCGCCCGCTGGACAGCCCCCTTCTGGAACACCTCGTCCTCCGGGTCCGGTCGGCGACCGGCAACATCCTGCTTCCAAAAGAAAATGCGATGCGGCCCCTCCTCCGGACCCTCAAGCAAAACGGGATGGTGGGAATCCTGATCGACCAGAACATGGCCTGGTACGAGGGGGTCTTCGTCGATTACTTCGGCCGGCCGGCCTGCACGACCGACGGCCTCGCCCTACTGGCCATGCACACCGGGGCGCCCGTCCTTCCCGCCTACATCGTACGGCTTCCCGACGGCCACTACCGTCTCGTCTTCGGACCGGAGGTGGAGGTGACCCGCACGGGCGACCGGGATGCCGATGCCCTCGCAAACACCCAGAGATTCACGGAGGTGATCGAACAGATCGTCCGCCGATACCCCGACCAGTGGCTCTGGGTTCACCAGCGCTGGAAGACGCGGCGGTGTCAGATCCCGGGAAAAGAGCGATGCTGAAGGTCAGAGGCGGAAAAAAACTACCCGCCAAGGGAATCGAAAGGGTGCTGATCCGGGGGACGAACTGGATCGGCGACGTCGTCATGACGCTCCCCGCCGTGGCCGCGGTGCGGAAAACCTGGCCGGGGGCGCGGATCTCCGTCCTCGCGAAGCCCTGGGTCGCCGAGGTCTATCGCCTCTCGGCGGACGTGGATGATGTCATCGTCTTTCAGGAACCGGGGCGTCATGCCGGGATCGGCGGAAAGCTCCGCCTGGCCCGGGAACTCCGGGGCGCCGGTTTCGATTGCGCGATCCTGCTGCAGAACGCGATCGAAGCGGCGATCATCGCCGGGCTGGCCGGCATCCCGTTGCGCGCCGGGTACAACTCCGACGGCCGGGGGATTCTGTTGACCCACGCCGTCCGCCGGACAAAGGCGATCCGCAGGGTTCACCAGATCGACTACTACATCGAGATGGTGCGGGCGCTCGGCTGCACGTTCGCGGGACGCGACGTCCGCCTCCGGCCTGGAAAGGATTGCGACGATCTGACGGAGGCGCTCTTCAGCCGTTTCGGTATCGACAAGAACCGCCCGCTCATCGGCATCGCGCCGGGCGCCGCCTACGGGCCGGCGAAGAAGTGGTTCCCGGAACGGTTCGCCGCCGTCGCCGAGCGGTTGATCGATGACACCGGAGGGCAGGCGATTCTGTTCGGGAGCGCCGGCGACCGGGAGAGCGCCGCCGCGGTGCAGAAAAGCGCCCGGCATCCGCTGATCGACATCGCGGGGATGACGAACCTGAAGGAGGCGATCGCGCTGAT
>CAYSSF010000307.1:0-4445 GCA_964433455.1 uncultured Syntrophaceae bacterium | reverse complement strand
GCAATCCGCCGTTTCTGGGCGACAAGATGATGCGCGGCGAACTGGGCGACGCCTATGTCGAAAGGCTGCGACGGCGTTTCGAAGGCCGTGTCCCTGGCGGCGCCGATCTGGTGACCTATTGGTTCGAGAAGGCGCGGGTGCAGATCAAAGAGGGAAATGCGAAGGCGGCGGGGCTGGTCGCCACCAATTCCATCCGCCAGAAACGCAACCGCGTGGTGCTGGAACACATCCTGGAGAGTACCCGCATGTTCGGTGGGACTGAGGAAATAGCAAGAAGAAATTGTCGGAGGTACTATGCAACATCACTATTTTGACCTTCATCAACTCCATGGTGGCGAAGTCGTTGAAGTTCAATTGGCTAACGCCGCAAATGTTCGATTGATGGATAGTTCAAATTACTCCAGTTACAAGCGAGACGGACAACATCGCTACATTGGTGGTTATGTCAAACAATCACCTTACAGAATGACGGTTCCAAACTCTGGACACTGGTATGTTGCAATTGATCTTGGCGGACATGCAGGAACAATTAGGTCATCCGTGAGAGTTCTTCCTGGCATTTTGCCCACGGCAAGAAATGCGCCACTTTCTTCAGTTCCCTCGCTGAGGCTTGATAGATCTGAAAACCCAGAGGAAGACAATAGTGTTCGTGAATATGATGTCTTTGTTTCACATGCATCCGAAGACAAAGAGTCGGTTGCTAGACCAATAGCAGAGAAATTACGGGAATTCGGATTAAGGGTCTGGTTTGATGAGTTTGAATTGAAGATTGGAGATAGCCTAAGGAGAAAAATCGACAAAGGTCTCGCAAATAGCAAATTCGGTATTGTTATCCTATCGAAGTCATTCATCAAAAAAGGTTGGGCGAATTACGAGCTTGACGGAATTATAACCAAGTCAGTATCAGGGCAGCAAGTCATTCTGCCAATTTGGCATGACATCACTAAACAAGAAGTGATTGATTACAGTCCATCACTTGCTGATAAACTTGCTAGAAATACAGCGATCAATACTATTGAAGAGATTGCTGAAGAAATCAAAGAGGTCATCAGTTCATAAGTCAATGAGCAATTTAATGATGAATCTCAATAAAATGAAAGATTTGAATTGCCGCCGAACAACTGCGTCAACTTGACCCGGCGGACAAGCCGCGTCGCAGGTTAAGCAAATGTTATATCATCTTGCTCCCCCCTCACCGAACAGCCTCATAGCCTCTGGGGACGCCGTGCTTCGAGAAAACTATTTGCCAAAGTTGAACGTGTCGGGCGCGAAAGGAGCCAGCGCAGTAAAGCAGGTAGTATTTCCACCGGCGGTAGAATCGCCCCCCGCATTTCGGATTTTCACCAATTAGTCGCTTTTCAGCAAACGTTGAAAGAGCCATATTGGGTGAAAATTCCGCTTGACGACTGGGAATTTTCACTATAATGTCCATTTTCAGCAAATGCTGAAAGGTTGTTTAGCAATGAAAGTAAATGAGAAAAACATACTGGAAGAGGTTGAAAGCGCCTTACGGGCTTGCCTGCAACGGGTCCCTTTTCTGGAGATCGAGTCCCTGGAAAGAGAACTCAAGGTCGGAGATGTATGTATTGATATCGTCGCCACAGTGCGAATAGCAAAGCAACGACAGCGTCTGGCGCTTGAAGTCAAGAACAACGGCCAGCCTCGCGTTGCCCGCGCAGCAGCCTACCAGCTCGCCCGCGTTCTGGAGCGTGAACCTGATGTGTACGGTATGTTTGCGGCTCCATATATCTCACCCCAGACAGCCGAGATATGTGTCCAGGAGAAAATTGGATATCTGGATCTTGCCGGAAACTGCCGGCTGACCTTTGGCCAAGTCTATATCGAACAAGAATGCAACCAAAATCCTTTTGCTGAAAAGCGGGATTTGCGTTCCCTCTATTCCCCAAAGGCGGCGCGAGTCTTACGTGTGCTCCTGACTGATCCTAACAAGGCGTGGAGGGTCCAGGCATTGGCAGAAGAGGCGGAAGTCAGCCTGGGACAGGTTTCCAATGTCAAGAGCCTCCTGGAAGATCGCGAGTGGCTTAAAAGTTCCGCTGCCGGATTGCTGCTCAAGGATCCGGAAAGCCTTCTATCCGAGTGGTCGGGAAACTATAGCTCCAGGAAAAATGTACCCGGAAACTACTACACGCTGAAAAGCATGGCCGAGATGGAGGCTGACCTGGCGAAGACCTGCAAAAGGGAGGGAACAGCATATGCCTTGACCGGTTTTTCCGGTGCGGCCCGATATGCCCCTGCCGTTCGCTACCAGCGGGTCATGGCATATGTGTCGCGTGATGTGGAAAGTATTGCGAAGATTCTCTCCCTGAAGGAGGTGGCCAGCGGCGCCAATGTCACTCTCTTTACCTCCTATGACGAAGGCGTCTTGTACGGCACACGACAAATCGACGGGATTTGTATCGCATCGCCGGTGCAGGTTTACCTCGATCTGCTCGGGGTGAAGGGCCGCGGTGAGGAAGCGGCAAAGACAATATTGGACGAGGTGATCCGGCGCTCATGGTGACACGCAGAGATTATACGGCTGAGGCGGTGGAAGCGGCAAAATCGGTACTGATCGAACTGACGCATCTTCTGGGTGAGTACCGGGACAACATCGTGCTCATTGGCGGTTGGGTACCGGAGCTCTTAATCCCCCAAAAACCGCGCCCCCATGTGGGAAGCATGGATATCGATCTTGCCCTGAACCATTTAAAGATCCAGGAGGAAGGTTACAAACTGATTGAGGAATTGCTCACTTCCCGCGGTTATTATCAGGAGGATGAAAAACAGCCCTTCATCTTCTTCCGCAATGTGCCGCTTGGTGGTTCGGTTATAAAAGTGCAGGTTGATCTTCTCTCCGGCGAATACGAGGGTACGGCCAAGAAGCACCGCACCCAGGTTGTCCAGGGAATAAAGGCACGCAAGGCGCGAGGCTGTGATTTGGCTTTTGAAATGGTCAGCGAGGTATCCGTAGAGGGGGAAATCCCTGGCGGGGGGCTGGACCGCGTGACCATAAGGGTCGCTTCCATTGTACCGTTCCTTGTCATGAAGGGGATGGCGCTGGACGATCGGCTCAAGGAGAAAGACGCCTGGGATATTTACTACTGCCTTCTTGCCTACCCCGGCGGGATCGACGCGCTCGCGGAGGAATTCCGGCCCCACCTGTCCCATGGTTTGGTTCAGGAAGGACTCACAAAGATGGCCAAGCACTTTTCCTCTCTCAAAGCGCTCGGGCCGAAGTTCGTCGCTGATTTTGAAGAAGCGTATGACCCGGAAGAAGCGGAGCGAATCACACGTGACGCCTTCGAGCGGATCAATGCCTTCTTAAAAAGAGTGGGGATGGCGTGAAAAAAGGCAGGACGACTCGCACGGCCTACCAGATGGCCTTAGCACGATAAGCGCCGATCCGATTACGCTACAATTCAATTTGTGACAGCATATTGGTACAAAGACGTCGGCAGGCTTAATTTTCTGCCGACGTTTCTGTACCAACGCCCCACATAAATAGGCGTTGACATTTTTCCACTACATCGATAGATTTTATCTATGAAAGTAGCGGATAAAGACGAGGTCATTCATAGCATGCTGGAAGAGGAATACCGGCGGTGCCGGGAGGTCCTCCAAGCCCTACGTACCAAGACGGAAAACCTACCCAAAGGCGCCCTCAACGTCCGTCGGAAGCAGATCAAGGGAAATGAGTATGTTTACCATTACCTCGTCCGACGGGACGGAAAGAAGGTCGTCAACCAGCACGTCGCCGAAAAAGATCTACCGGAACTTCAGAAACAGATCGAAGAGCGCGATAAATACCGGAAGGAGATCCTCATCTACAAGAAACGCATGGTCTATCTGGAAAGGCTATTAAGATGATTAAAGTTCGCAAACCTCTCCTGTTGATCCTTGCAGCCCTGGTTGTCCACGGCGCGGTAGCCCTCCATGCCGCACCCATCCGAACCGTCACCGCCACAATTACCAAGATCTCTGACGGCGATACCGTGCAGGCCATCACCCCGGAAGGAACGAAGCTGAAGGTCCGCCTCTATGGCATCGATGCACCGGAGACCCAAAAGGGGAATAAACCGGGAGAGCCGTTCGGCAATGCATCCAAGGACTACCTTGCTTCCCTGATCAGCCAGAGATCCGTCAGGGTGGAGATCCGCGATATCGACCGCTACCGGAGGATGGTCGCCATCCTCTGGCTGGCGGAGCGGAATGTGAACCAGGAAATGATCGCCGCCGGCATGGCAGAGGCCTATGTGGAGTATCTGAAAAAGCCCTATCGCGCCCCCTTCATCCAAGCGGAACAGGAGGCCAAGGCCCAGGGGAGAGGGATCTGGTCCCAGGGGAGCCTCTATGAGAGGCCATCCCAGTTCAGGAAAAGGATGGGGAGTTAGGGGTCAATTTCAAATTAGCGGCAAAAATCTCGATTATTTGCCAGTAATTTGTAT
>CAYSSF010000306.1:0-4451 GCA_964433455.1 uncultured Syntrophaceae bacterium | reverse complement strand
ATTCGGGATTATCTCGACGAAAAGATGGACCGCAGGGGACGGGCTCATGACCATAAGGCCCTCATCAACACCATTCAGCAAATTCGCGCCGCCAGTTTGCGCGCCCTTTGGACGGATGATTCAAGGGAATTCCCGGCGACAGATGATGAAACCTTCTGGTGGGAGGTCTGGCTTCCTATCCGGTCTGACCGCTCTGCCACGGTAACCAATTTTCATCGATTGGCCGTGTCCCTGGGCTTCCAGGTTGCTCCGGGGATATTGGAGTTTCCGGAGCGAACGGTATTGCTGGTTCGTACATCTGCTCAGGTGATGCATCGCTCCATGATGATTCTCAACAGCATCGCCGAGCTCCGACGGGCGAAGGAAACAGCCGAGTTTTTTGATGCCTTGTCGCCGGAACAGCAGCTTGCATGGATGGGCGAACTGCTCGGCCGTTGTCGATTTCCCACAGATGGTGATTCTGTACCTTACATCTGTCTTCTCGATACCGGGGTCAACAACGGCCATCCGTTGATTGCGCCGACGCTTGCCGATTCGGATCTGCACACAGTGGAACCTGCCTGGGGGACGGATGACATCGGAGGGCACGGTACTGCCATGGCGGGTCTTGCCCTTGCCGGTGATCTGACGGATGCGCTCGCTTCAGACGTGCCCATCGAAATTGGGCATCGCCTGGAGTCGGTCAAACTGTTGCCGGTCGATGGTGGAAATGTCGGCGACTCCCGGCACCACGGCTATCTGACGACGGAGGCAGTCGCGCGTCCGGAAATCACGGATCCTTATCGTCGGCGTGTGTTCGGCATGGCGGTTACCGCCCGAGATGACCGGGACCGGGGCCGACCCTCGGCGTGGTCGGCGGCAGTGGATCGTTTGGCTGCGGACGTGGATGGAGACGGCGCCAACCCTCGCTTACTGGTGGTTTCCGCCGGCAACGTTGATGACCCGAATGCCTGGGTTCACTCTCCCGATAGCAACAGCACCGACGGTATTCACGATCCCGCGCAGGCTTGGAATGCCTTGACAGTGGGAGCCTTTACCAATCTTGTCGATATTGCCGAACCGGATGCCGGCGCTTATCGGGCTGTTGCGCCGGCCGGAGGGTTGAGCCCCTTCAGTACGACCTCGACCACCTGGCAACCACATTGGCCGTTGAAACCGGATGTATTATTCGAGGGCGGCAATGCCGCGCAGGATGCCCTTGGGGCGGTCTGGTTGCCCAGTTTGAGCCTTTTGACCACACATCATATGCCTGGAGAGCGGTTATTTACGACGGCCAACGCCACCAGTGCGGCGACGGCGCTTGCCGCCCGTATGGCAGCGCAATTGATGGCGGCTTATCCTGCCCTATGGCCGGAATCCATTCGCGGCTTGATGGTTCACTCGGCGGAGTGGATGGATGCCATGCAACGGTCTTTCCTTCCCGCCAAGCCGTCAAAGGGTGATTACGCCGGTCTTGTTCGCCATTGCGGCTTCGGGGTGCCCGATTTGGAGCGCGCCCTGTGGAGCGTTTCGAATTCCCTCACCATGGTTGAGGAAACGCAGTTGCATCCTTTCCAACGTGAGGGTAAAAATCAGCCAACATTGAAGGACATGAACCTGCATCGACTGCCTTGGCCGCTGGCGGAGCTTGAGGGGCTTGGTGAAACGCCGGTGGAGATGCGGGTCACACTGTCTTATTTCATCGAACCCAACCCCTCGGCGCGCGACTTCCGTTCACGATACCGCTATGAATCCCATGGGCTTCGTTTTGACGTCAAGCGCCCCTCCGAGACGGAAGACGATTTTCGGTCGCGGATCAATGCGGCGGCTCGGGACGAGGAAGAGGGAACTCGCACAAGCGGTGATGATTCCGGGTGGTTGATCGGCAAACAAAACCGCCACAAGGGGTCTCTGCATTCCGATACCTGGCACGGCAGCGCTGTTGACTTGGCGAGCCGGGGAATTTTGGCTGTCTATCCGGCGCTTGGCTGGTGGAAGACGCGGCTTCGTCTCGAACGTTATGACAAAGCGGCCCGTTATACGTTGATCGTTTCCATCCACGCGCCAGAGATCGATGTCGATCTTTATACTGCGATAGCCAACCAAATCGCTGTTCCTGTCGTCGTGGAGTCTTAATGCACTTCCGTATCTCCGACACGTTCACCGACAGCCTCGCCAGACTCACTGGCGAAGAGCAGAAGCTCGTCAAGACCACGGCCTTCGATCTGCAACTGAACCCAGCCAGCCCGGGAATGCAGTTCCACAAGCTGGACAAGGCAAAGGACAAGCGCTTCTGGTCGGTGCGGGTTGGCAGCGATCTCCGGCTGATTGTTCACAGGTCTGAAGAGAGCCTCCTTCTATGTTACGTCGGCCATCACAACCACGCCTATCACTGGGCCGAACGGCGGAAGTTGGAAACTCACCCGCAGACCGGGGCAGCGCAGTTGGTGGAGATCCGGGAGCGGGTCGAAGAAATCGTCATCCCCGCTTACAGGAAGGCCGAAGAGCCAGCCATACCCAAAGCGCTGCTGTTTGCCCATGTTGCTGCCGAGGCGCTCCTTGGTTACGGTGTACCGGCGGAGTGGCTGAATGATGTGCAGAAGGCCGACGAGGATGCTCTCTTGGCGTTGGCGGACCATCTGCCAGCCGAGGCGGCGGAAGCTCTTCTCCAACTGGCCACCGGTGGCAAGCCGATCGCGCAACAACCATTGCATGCAGATACACAGTACAGCATTCGCCCTTCAACTTTACGGGGGGCTACGCAGTTCAACGTTTCCCCGTCGCCTTTCGACCATCCCGATGCCCAGCGACGTTTCCGGGTGATGAACAATGTCGAAGAACTGGAACGCGCCCTGGCTTATCCCTGGGATAAATGGACCATTTTCCTCCATCCGGAGCAGCGGCAGTGGGTGGAAAAGGAATACAGCGGCCCCACAAGGGTATCGGGATCGGCAGGTACGGGGAAAACCATCGTCGCCCTGCATCGGGCCGTTTTCCTGGCCCGGGACAACCCCGATGCACGGGTGCTCCTCACGACCTTTTCCGACACCCTGGCCAATGCCCTGCGCACCAAGATCAGGCGCTTGATCCACAACGAACCGCGTCTGGCCGAACGTCTGGAAGTTCACGCCATCAATGACATCGGAAGGCGTCTCTACGAATTGCAGTTCGGCCAGCCCGACATGGCTTCCCGCGATGTGATCCGGCAGCTCCTATCGGAGGCGGCGGGAGAGGCCGATGGCCTGAAATTCACTCCCCGTTTCCTGATGTCGGAATGGGAGGACGTTGTGGATGCCTGGCAACTGGATTCCTGGGAGGCCTATCGGGACGTCCGGCGGCTGGGAAGAAAAACGCGTCTGCCGGAGCAGCAGCGCGTCGTCCTCTGGTCCATTTTCGATCGTGTCCATTCCCGATTGAAGGCCCGGGATCTGATCACCTATGCCGGATTGTTCAGCCGGTTGGCCGTTCAGCTTGCCGGCCGGAAACATTCGCCGTTCGAGTTTGCCGTTGTCGATGAGGCGCAGGACGTCAGCATCTCCCAGTTGCGGTTTCTTGCCGCCCTGGGGGCAGGAAGGCCGAACGGCCTTTTCTTTGCCGGCGATCTGGGCCAGCGGATCTTCCAGCAGCCTTTCTCCTGGAAATCCGTCGGCGTGGATATCCGGGGACGCTCGCGGACCCTGCACATCAACTACCGGACATCGCACCAGATCCGGATGCAGGCCGACCGCCTGCTGGCTCCCGAATTGTCCGATGTGGACGGCAATGCGGAGAAACGGGAGGGGACGATTTCCGTATTCAACGGGCCGCCCCCGACCATCCGGGTTTCAGGCAGCCCTGAAGATGAAATCCGGACGGTGGGCGCATGGCTTCGGGACCTTGGCAAAGAGGGGGTGATGCCCCATGAAATGGGCGTTTTCGTCCGTTCTACGGCCGAAATGGATCGTGCATGCGGAGCCGTCAAGGATGCCGGTTTCCCATTCAAGACGCTCGATGAAAACATCGAAACGACCAGCGGCCATGTCTCGTTCGGAACCATGCACTTGGCGAAGGGGCTGGAATTCAGGGCGGTTGCCGTGATGGCCTGCGATGACGAGATCATTCCCCTCCAGGAACGGATCGAAACTGTGGCCGATGACGCGGACCTGGAAGAGGTCTACAATACGGAACGCCATCTCCTCTACGTTGCCTGCACCCGGGCAAGGGATCATCTCCTCGTCACGGGCGTCGCTCCAGCATCCGAATTCCTGGATGACTTACAGAATGCTATGACCTCATGAATCGTGCGCAATCCATCCTGAAAGAAGTCTTCGGTTTTGAAACGTTCTGGCCTCTCCAGGAAAAGGTCATTGCCCATATCCTGGCGAAAAAGGACGCCCTGGTCGTGATGCCGACCGGAGGGGGCAAATCCCTCTGCTACCAGATTCCGGGAATGATCTTTGACGGATTGACGATCGTGGTTTCCCCGCTGATCT
>CAYSSF010000305.1:2944-4453 GCA_964433455.1 uncultured Syntrophaceae bacterium | reverse complement strand
CATCCTGTGCTCCTCATCGACATGGAGGGAGCGGATCTCCGCCAGGTTTTCCCAAATGATGCTCATCGCGCAGATCCCGCGGATCTCATTTTGCCCCTCGTCCTGATAAACATAGAAATCCCTCAGGCTTCCGTAGATATCCATCAACGAACGGGGCAGCATCTCTCCCTTACCTGCCGAGATGTTGATCAGTCTGTGAATCGTCTTGACATCGCCGATACGGGCTTTTCTCAGCATCACACTCTCTCCTGACGATCTGAAGTGGGGACATGATGCCGCATCGTGTCCCCACTTCACACACGATGCGGCATCATCTTCCCGCGCAGAAAGCGCCTTTCCCTATCCACGCGCGGTGAGAAGCATCTCCCGTGCATGCTCTTTTGTCTTTTGCGTCAGCGCCACCCCGCCCAGCATACGGGTAATCTCTTCCAGGCGCTCCTCCGCGGAGAGGAGCGAAACGGATGTGTTCGTCCGTTCGCCGGCGACCCGTTTCACCACTCGATAATGGCGGTCGCCGCAACAGGCGATCTGCGGCAGATGGGTGATGCAGAGGACCTGATGGTGCCTTGCAACTTCCCGTAATTTCTGGCCGACGATCTCCGCCGTCGCGCCGCCGATTCCGCTGTCGACCTCATCGAAAACAATCGTTCCTACGGAACCCGTCCGGGCCAGAACCTTCTTCAGCACAAGCATGATTCGCGAGAGCTCGCCGCCGGAGGCGATCCCCCGAAGCGGTTTCATCTCTTCACCCACGTTCGCCGACAGGTAAAACTCCGGGGAATCCATCCCTTTTTCATTCAGGGCCGCGTCATTCGGATCGCCCCGGAGATCGGCAAAGACCACTTCAAACCGTGCGTGTTCCATTCCAAGCGTTCGGATTTCCCCTTCGACCGACTGCTTCAGCGAGGCGGCCGCGCCGCGTCGCTTTGCGGAGAGCTCCACCGCGAGGGCCATCAGCCGTTCGCGCTCGGCCGCAATATTCCCGGTCAGCGCCCCGATCTCCTCTTCCAGGGAGGAGATTTCCCCAACCTCCCGCTCTGCGTCGGCCTGCTTGACCAGGATCTCATCAAGGGATCCCCCGTATTTTCTCTTCAGACGCCCCAGGAGCTCCAACCGCTCCTCGATGGTCTCCAGACGGGCGGGATCGAGCGAAAGACGCTTGGCATAATCGCGGAGTGAAAAGGCCGCCTCTTCGATCCGGTAGTAGATCTCATCCAGCTCCTGTTCGGAGAGTTTCAAGCCCGTATCGATCTTCCGGATCTCCTTTACGGCCGAAACCACGCCGCGGAACCCGGCCAGTACGGAATCGGCTTTCCCGTAGAGGGTTTCATAGGCCGCGCCGGCAAAATCCATCAGCTTTTGAACGTTCGCAAGGACCTTCTTCTCTTCCGTCAGATCGGCATCCTCTCCCGGCCGCACGCCCGCCCGGGAGATCTCGTTGATCTGATAACGGAGAAGCTCTTCCCGTTCGTTTCTGATGGCGCTGCGCTCCCGAAGCGTGCGCATCTT
>CAYSSF010000305.1:0-2934 GCA_964433455.1 uncultured Syntrophaceae bacterium | reverse complement strand
AGGGATCGATAACGGTTGTACTGCTCCCGATAGGCCGTCCGGAGGGGCAGCAGCCCCCCGAATTCATCGAGGATATCCGCATGATTGTCCGGGTTCAGAATCATCTGGTGCTCGTGCTGGCCGCAGATGTTGATCAGAGATTCGCCGATCGCGGCGAGCGATGCGAGTGATGCAAGCTGGCCGTTGATATAGACCCGGTTCTTGCCGGAACGGGAGACCACGCGGCGAACGACGAGCTCTTCGCCGTCGCCGAATCCCATTTCATGGACCCTCGCCCGCAACCTCTCCTGCCCGGCGATGTCAAAAAGCGCCTCCACGATGGCCGAATCCTCGAAGGAGCGGATCATGTCGGTATTCGCCCGGTCGCCCAGCAACAAACCGACGGCGCCGATGATGATCGATTTTCCGGCGCCGGTCTCCCCGGAGATCATGTTCAAGCCCCCGTCGAAGGCGACCTTCAATTCATCGATGATCGCAAAATTACGGATGTTCAGTTCCGCGAGCATCTTGTCCCTTCCGGAGAGCTCCCGTCGGGGAGCCGCCCCATCCCAACTTTGTCCGCAGGATCTCCAGATAGTCCCGGTGGGGGGAAGAGACCAGTCTGGTGATGTACCGCGATTTCCGGATCGTGATGCTCTCCCCGTACCTTACGGTAAAAGAGACCTGTCCGTCGAGCGTCACGGTCGCCCCATGCTCCATCGTGGTCAGCATCACCCGGATGACGGCGTTTCCCGGCAGGATGACCGGCCGGTTCGTCAAGGTATGGGGACAGATCGGATTGATGATGATGGAGTTCATCTCGGGAAATACAATGGGTCCGCCCGCGGCCATCGAATAGGCCGTGGAGCCGGTCGGCGTTGCGACAATGAGGCCGTCGGCCTTGAAGGTCGTCAGATAGCGACCGTCCACCATGGTTTCCAGTTCGACGATCCGGGAAAGATTCTTCCGATTGATCACGACGTCGTTCAGGACCGTCCCTTCCCGGTGGGGCTCCTCGCCCCCCTGGATTTCCACGTCGAGCATCATCCTCTTTTCGACGTGAAAATCCCCTGCGAGAATCACCTCCATGGCGCTGTACATCTCGTCAAGGTTCACCTCGGTCAGATACCCGAATACACCGAGGTTGATCCCGACGATCGGAACGTCCCGGTCACGGACCAGGCGGGCCGTTCTGAGGATCGTGCCGTCGCCTCCGAAAACGACGATCAGATCCACCAGCGTCCAGAGCTTCTCTTTGTCAACGCCGGAAAGGCCGCCGATCTTCGCGGCGATCCCCTCCTCGAGATAGACCTCAAGCCCGCGCCGCAGCAGCCACTCGCGAAGGGCGGCGCTGTATTCAGGAGATTTTGCCTTGTCGATATTGGCGATAATTCCGACTTTTTTGATCAATACCGGACCCTCTTGGAATGTTTTTGCGCATTTTCCTACCACAAAATCATCGGGCTGTCCATGCGTATGATGCAGATCATCATTACAATAGGGCAAAATCGGCCGGCAGCCGACCGATAAACCGGAGCCGGTTCACAGGAACGGTTCAGTTGACCTTGACATCGCCCGCCAACCGGGATAGTGTCGCCCGCAAAAAGGAGACACCTATGGGATTGTTGAAGGGAGCTGTCACATTTTCGCGGTATCGCATCCTGGGCGCCCTGCCGGACCATTTTCCCGACTTCTTCAACGAGCGGATCCGGCGCAACGCCTTCCAGACCGTCTGGCGCACGACCGACGAAATGGCGGCAGGCTGGACCTCTCTGGAAAATCATTTGGATACGGATTTTCCCTTCGCCTCGTACGCCCAGGGGCGGTACATGCTTTTTTCCCTCCGCATCGACCGGAAGTCGGTCCCCCCCTCCCTCCTCCGGCTCCGGATTCTGGAGGCGGAACGGAAGCAGCTCGCGGAAAGCGGACAGAAGAAGCTCTTCCGGGAGCAGCGCGAGGCGATCCGGGAGTCGGTCCGCCTCGAACTGCTCGGCAAAACCCTGCCCGTTCCCTCCTTTCATGAGATCTGCTGGTCCGTCCCGGAGGGTCTCCTGACCTTCTGTTGCCTCTCGGACAAGGTGGCAGGAGAGCTTCAGGAGCTTTTCCGGGAATCCTTTTCACTGAGCCTCGCTCCATATGCGCTGTGGGACACCGGAGGAACGGGTGCAAATCCGCAGGAGGCTGCCGCCGGATCAGGCTCCCGTGAGATCGTTCTTCCGCCCCTCCCGCCCGGGGTCGATCCGCTGACCGTCGGCCGGGAATTTCTAACCTGGCTCTGGTTCAAGAGCGAGGAGCGAAACGGAATGATCCGGATGCCCGGCGGCGATGAGAGCGAGGTCGTTTTCGTGCGGCGCCTCGTCCTGGAATCGGGCGACGGGGAGTACGCCGAAACGGTGGTCTGTCAGGGACTCCACGCCGACCTCAAGGAGGGGATGGAGGCGCTGCGCCAGGGCAAGAAGATCACCGCGGCGCGCCTCCGGATGGCCCACGACAAGGCGGAGTGGGAATTCACCTTCAAGGCCGACCGCTTCCATTTCCAGTCCATGAAACTGCCGTCCGTCGCCGAAAGCGACGGAGAGGAGACTGACCGGGAGGGGCAGGTTCTCGAGCGGATCTACCTGATCGAAAAGGCGGCCGGGATGATGGACCAACTCTTCCGCTCCTTTCTGGATCTCCGGCTTTCCGATGGATGGGGGGATGAACAGACCCGCCTTCAGAGGTGGATCGCTCAGGTAAAGGCCGACTGATCCTTCGCACCCAAAGGGTCCCTCAACTGTTAAACCAGCGCATGAATCATTGATGCCGTTGCGCCCGTTTTCCTTAGAAGATTTACCGGTCCGCCTCGCTGCCGGCCAGTTTCCTCTCCAGACGCTCCCGGCGGCGGGAAAGGTCGGCGCTCTCCTCCGTCGAGAGCCGCCGTTCACCGAGACGGGCTCGCTCCGTCAGAATCAGGGC
>CAYSSF010000304.1:0-4478 GCA_964433455.1 uncultured Syntrophaceae bacterium | reverse complement strand
TGCAAGAGAATTGTACATATCAAACCCTTAAGTCAACGACATTGAATTGATAGTAAGAGAAACGATGGTTTGAAGTCAAGAATAAACAGGGGGCATGGACTAATCGTATACACCGCTGCAAGTCATAGCCCATGTGGTACATTAGGAGGCGCCATTCTAAAAGTTCACGGAAAGCGTCAGGATCGTCTCCCTGGAGGAGGCCCTACCGGCCGAGACGAAATAGTCCGTGACCCAGTTGAAATGTTGATTGAAGACATTCCGCATCTCCAGGCTCAGCGACCCTCTCTTGCGAGGAAACTCATAGCCGATCCGCGCATCCGTCAGCCAGATATTCTCATCAACCCTGTTTGCAACTTTGAACCGCTCATGACGATAACTCTCTAAAACAGAAAATGAAAATCCGCTTGTGTGGAGATACCGCAGCCCGATGCCGGCCAGGTGATCCTCCCGATCATAGGCTGGATTGCTCCCCTCCCCTACATCTTGAAAGCGGTATCGGGCAGCAAGACCGAAACCATGTCCGATCAGTTGGTTCAGCAGAACTTCAAACCCTTTCTGCCGCCCGGTGTCGGTGAGCATGGATTCCACATTGCCGTTCACAACGGCGTGGTGATATTGCCGCTCCAGGTAGAACAAGCCGGTCGAGAGATAGCCGCCGGACCACGCCCTTTCCCAGACAAAATCGGCTTCATCGACCAGTGAACCCTCAAAGGCATTGCGGTAAACGGACACCCCTCCGACATCCATCGGATCGATCCGGCTCGCGATAAACGGCAGCAAGTAACGGAAAACCGCCACACGGAAGGTATCATGCGCGGTCGGCGTAAAAACAAGCCCGAGACGGGGGGACCACTCCCGGAGATGCCACTCCGTGCCGTAACCGGCATCGCTGTTCTGCAGATGGTCAAAGTATAACGACCCTTCCACGGTCACGGAGGGGGTCAGTTTCCAGATATCCGACAGGAAATAGCTGTCGAGACGCCGTTTCTTCTCATTGGATATCCGGATGTTCACCAGGGAATAGTCTATGCTCAGGTCATTGTCCCCCCAGTACTGCGTCGTTCCTGCAATGAGCTGGTGACCGGCAACCTTCAAGAGATATTCCGCCTGGACCTGATAATAAGGCTGCTGAAAACCAGCCCTGGCATCTATCGGCCCCAGAACTTGATGGTCGAAGAGGTCGCCCCGGTACTCCATGCGCGACAGATAGACGAGAAGATCGGAGCGCGGAGATAGATGGCGGTGGTAACCGAGTTCATATCTCGTCAAACGGTCATCTAACCAGTCGTTCGGATCTGCAGGATCGTCATACTCGAAACGGGGATAGGCCTTATCACGCTGATTAAATTTCTGATGCGACATAACGGCCATCAGACTGTCTTGTTGCGAGGCATCCCACTTGGCCATCAAGGCCAGATTCCCTCTGCGCTCGCCGTTGGTATCCCGCCATCCGTTTGTTTCGTTGTAGGAGAGCTGCGCTCCGAAGGCAACGTCGTGACCGGGAACGGCGCCATAGGTCACAAAATCGCCGCCCCGGACACCGTCGTTGCCGATGCTGCCCGAAATTGTCCCGCCGATACCGGGCCTTTCAAAGAAAGATGTGTATTCGTTGAATGTATTGAAGGTGTTGAGATTCGCCGGTTGAAGGAGCCTTGCCAATAAATATTCTCCCGACGCCGGCCAAGTACGGTCGTCCTCAGCCGTCAATGCCCCACCGAGGAAGAGGTGGCCGGAAGAATTCAGATAATCCTGCTTCACCGCCGCCGCCGCCTTGTTCCGAGCCCAGCCGGAGAGACCCAGTTGATTGAACAGGACGGAGAGATCCACATTCTTTGCGGCCAGATCCCGGTCCAGAAGAAACCGCGAACGGTACACGGCGCGGTTGTCATTCAATCCCACGGCCCGGTTGATGGCCTGAATCGCCTCAACGGGCCGGTTCAGGTCGCGCAGGATAAGCGCCTGGTAAAAATCGGGGGTGGGGTCACGGGGATCAAGGATGGCCGCCGTCTTCAGTACATCCAGGGCCTTGTCGAAACGTTCGAGCTGATGGAGCATCTTTCCCCAGTAACTGAGGAAGAGCGACCGGCGGGGTTCGAGGAGGACGGCGGCTGTGACTTCTTCCAGCGCAAGTGCGGCATCGCCTTTGCGCATGTACGCAAGCCCCAACCCGATGTGCGGCTCGCCGAGGGAGGGATCGAGTTCGGATGCCCTTCGGAAGGCCGCAATGGCCTCATCGGTGCGCCTTCCGGCCAGAAGGACAAATCCCTCGAGATTGTAAACATCACCGTTTTGCGGGGCGATCCGTCGAGCCTTTTCCAAATTTTCCAACGCCTGATCGGTCAGATCCATGCCGAATTGCAGCCGAGCGAGATTGACAAGGGCAAGGACATTTTCACCGTCAATGCGGAGCGCCTGTTTGAGGGATTCCAGTGCGCGATCCATATCGAACGCGGCCTGAAAAGCGTAACCTTGAATGATGAGGGCGTTGGCAGAAACCGGCTCGGTTTGCACCGCCTTGTTGGCGGCTTGAAGCGCCTCCGTTGATCGACCAAGGATAATATGTGAGAGAGCCAGAAGGCTCCATCCGGAAACCTGCTCGGGATTGCGCGCCGTAAAATCCGCCATTCGCTGTTGGGTCTGTTTCACATTTCCCGCTTGAAGGTCCGCCAATGCCGCACGAACCTCCGGAGGAACACCACGGTCATCAAAGAGGGGCGGAATCGGGATCGTCCACTGGACGGCATCCTCCGGTGTCAGAAGAATGCTCTTGGTGATCGGTCTGCCGGGTCGGGCAATCGCCTGCTCACCGGCCCGGACGTCGAGAGAACTCAAATCGCTACTTGCAGTGATCCTCCCTTCCAGAACGGCTACGGTTGCAATACCGTCATCGCTCAATTTCAAATCGAGTTCGGTACCCCGGACGCCCGCGACCATGCCGAACGCTTCGATATCTATCCGTGTATTCCTGTTCTTGTTGCGGAACCATCCCTCGCCGGCATTCAGCGTATAACGGGAGTTCGATACATTTCTGATAGTGGTTACAACAACATTCCGGATTAGATTCCAGCCGGCATTGTCAGCAACTTCCTTCAGGGTAAAGCGGGAATTTCGATTTAATTGCAGGAGGGTTTCATCTGACAGAACGACAGCGATCCAGCCATCGGATCCCGTGCGGATGATATCGCCATTGCGGAGAATTTGCCCGGGTACGGCCGCCTTCTGGGTCACACTGATAATTTCGACCTCGCCGCGGGTATGAATCACCTTGCCCGCGGGAATATCGGCAGCCAAAGCCCCTTGAAATTGAAGCAGACAGCAGAGACATCCTACTACAAATATGAAGTGACTTTTATGGATGCAATTTTTCAATACGCTCGCGCTCCCGATTCTTTCCTACGGTCGCATCTCCGCCGCCTTCTGCAAAATGTAAATCACCTCCGCCATGCCGATTCTGTGGTCGCCATTGACATCCGCTTCGTTGTAAATCGGCTGGGCAGGCGCCAAGTTATTCATAACCTGCACGGCCAAAACGGCATCAATCAAGTCCACATTCTTATCGTTATTGATATCCCCGGGAGCGACGACGAACAACGTAATCACTGAATGTATCTCGGCTTCATTACCTGCGATATCAATAGCTTTCAGAGTAAGGGCATTGTCTCCCTCGGCCAAATGGGTCGTTGTCACAGACCATGTTGTTTCGGTAGGATACATAACCGTTTCCACGGAAGCGGTGGGACAGACAACCGTGACTTTGGCGCTTGCTTCCCTCGTACCGGTCAGGGTCTGGTCTGTCTGGCTGGTCGGGCTTTGCACCGGATTCAGACTAAACGCCGGCACCGTCTGATCGAGCGTGATCGTTCGCGTCTCCGTCGTCTGGTTCCCGGCATTGTCGGTTGCGATTACCGTAAGCGCATTCACCCCGGCAACCAACGTGACGGTATCGCTGAACGCCCCATTGACGCCGATCATCGCGTCCTTCCCGTTCACCGTCACCGCATTCACGCCCGACGTCGCATCCGTCACCGAACCGGCGACATTCAACGTTGGATTGTTCGTGTAGGACCCATCCGCCAACGTCGATACCATCAGAACCGGTGCCGCCGTGTCCAGAGTAACTGCATAGGTGTACGTCTGTGACCAGTTACCCACGCCGTCCTTGAACTGGACATAAAGCGTCCGGGAACCATCACCTGTCCCAAGATCCCAATTCAAACTATTCGCATACGCCTGTTCTTCTCCCCAAGTGGCCCCGTCATTGCTCAAACGTAATTTTACAATATCCATGGTCGATGGAGTGAACGTCAATATAGCCGTATTCTTCATGGCATATGGACTACCGTCATTGACTGTCCCCTCAACCAGCGGCGCTGCTGTATCCACTACCCAGGTCGCCGTGGTTGCCGAAATCTCCGCCTGCCAATTCCCTGCCGCATCCCTGCCAATCACGCATACCGTATGACTGCCATCGGAAAGAG
>CAYSSF010000303.1:0-4495 GCA_964433455.1 uncultured Syntrophaceae bacterium | reverse complement strand
CCGCAAACCCGCGCGCGACGCAGCGGCAGATGTCCGCCCGGGCCGGCGTCAGCCTGGCGAAAGTCAATTACCTGCTTCGGGCGATGATCGAAAAGGGGCTTATCAAGACCGAGAATTTTCTCACCTCCGACCACAAGGCGGCCTACATCTACCATCTCACGCCGACGGGCATCGAAGAGCGGGCGCGGATGACCGTGCGTTTCCTGAAGAAAAAATCCGACGAGTACGAACTTCTGAAGGACGATTTGCGGCTGCTTGAGCAAAACGAGGCCACCGCCCGGGTCATCTCGCGGGACTTCGACGGCTTTCAGCCCGCCGGACAGTAAGCCGTGCTAAAGGGGACAGATTTGAAATCGTCCCCTCCATGGCCTTTCCTGGAGCGCTTCCGTGTAATCCAGAGGGCGGAGCTGTATGAACTATAAAACTCGACCTCTGTTTTAAGCTCAAGGAGGCGAACCTCAGGTGACAGCACCCCGAGGCCTCTCCGGAAAAGATCCGGGAACTGATCAGCCGGGGGATTCTGGCGCGGAAGGAGCGGCAATGGGCGTCGCCGGAGATCTGTTCGAGACCTTAAAATCCTAGGCGATCACGATGACTGCAAACGGTTCTTCGGGTAAGGAACACCCATCCCTTCCCGCCCCCGCAAAACGCTAAAATGCAAGACCTGACCCCCAAGACCTGACCCCCGAAACCTGACCCCAAAAAATATGAATCCATTCAGTTACGGCACGGTTGTCAAGGAGCCTTATTTCTTCAATAGAAAGGAGGAGATAAGGCGCATTGTCAGCACGCTTGGCGGCGGCAATAATCTGGTTCTTTACGCGCCGCGCAGATACGGCAAAACTTCCGTGGTGATGCAGGCAATTGATGCTTTGGCCTCTCTGGGATTTACCTGCATCTATTTCGATTTCATGACCGTTTATTCACGGGAATCCTTTATTGAAGGATTTTCCCGAGCTGTTTTAGCGCATCAGAATAATTTCAACAAAGCATTGGAATTATTCTCTAAATTAGTTAAAGGCATTCGTCCGAAACTCTCCTTTGACCAAAATGGAACGCCGGAATTTTCCCTTGATTTCAGCACGACTGGGATTACCGATCAATCGCTTGGATCCGTGATCGATCTTCCCGAAAAACTGGCGGAAGGAAAGAGGAAATTCATTATTGTCATGGATGAATTTCAGGATATCGATAAACTGAACGGCGAAAATTTTGAAAAATTGCTGAGAAGCAAAATTCAACATCATGCCAATGTAAATTACCTGTTTCTCGGCAGCCGCACCCATATCTTGAATGACATGTTTACGAACAAAAACAGGGCGTTCTATAATTCAGCCGCTGCCATGCAGTTGGAGCCTCTTCCTGAAAATGAGACCGTTGAATTTTTGATAAACGGATTTTCCCTCAGCAATATCAAGCTCGACGAAAGCACGGCTTCCGGTTTAATTGGACAAGGCGGCAATGTTCCTTATTACATCCAGTTTCTTGCCTCGGAAGTCTGGCAGTATTGCATTAACCGGATAGAGACCGTCAGTGATGAAATTATCGCCCTCTGTGCGGGCAAGATACTCGATTTAAAGGGTGATTACTATTTTGAACTTTTTGACAGGCAGACTTCGTATCAAAAGAAACTATTGAAAGCTCTGGCGACGGATAATCAGAATGTTTTTTCCACAGAATATGCAGGCAGATTTCGTTTATCCGCTGTCTCGACTACGCAAAAGGCATTAAACGGGTTGATAAACAACGGAATTATCGAGAAATATCAAAACCATTATCTCTTTGACGACCCGTTTTTCAAGAAGTATATCTTACGCCTTCCGGCGTAACGCCGCAGAGCGTAACAACTGGGTTAGACGTTTGTCCGCCCCCGGCAAAACGCTAAAATGCAAGACCTGACCCCCGAAAACTGCTGACCCCCGAAAACATCCCAATGGATGGACCCCCATGGAATTGATTGAAGCAATAAGACAATCCATAAAAGAGGTTTTAGACGGCGACTCCAGGATTTTGGCGGTTTATCTGCTTGGAAGTGCTCTCAGGGGGGAACTGGGCCCGGAGAGCGATATCGACTTGGCCTTGATGCTGGAGCCGGGAGCGGAAATGAGTTCCCGTGAGAGGGTGAACATAGCCAACGATCTTGCATATAAATTGGAGCGCGCAGTGGATCTGGGGGAAATTTCATCGGCAAATCTGGTTTACTCCCGGGAAGCCTTTCTGACAGGCGTCTCTGTTTTTCAGAGAAATCCTGAAAAAGCTTCCCTCCGCAGGGCCTGCCTACTGGGAATGTACATTCAGTTCAATCTGGATCGAAAGGAGGTGCTGAATGCATACAGAGCCGGATAATGTGGTCTTGAACAAGGCTGCCGTGATAGAGCGTTCCTTGAGAAGGATGCGCCAGGAGTACACTTTTAATCCGGCGCTTGATAACTACACCCACATCGATGCCATGATTCTGAATATCGAGCGCGCCTGTCAGGCGGCCATTGATCTTGCTCAGCATCTGGTGGCTGAAAATCATCTCGGGTCTCCTCAAAGCAGCGCAGAGTTGTTTATCCTCCTAAAGAAGGCAAATATGATGAGCGAAGAGACGGTCCGCTCCATGATAGCCATGACGGGATTCAGGAATGTTGCCATTCATGAATATCAGGAACTGAAAATCGATATTTTGCACGCAATAGCGGAGAAGGAGTATAAATCCCTTATATCTTTCTGCCGGGAAGCAGGTGTGGAAATAAGGGTAAATTAATCGCTTCGGGGGTCAGGTCTTTACTATAAAGAGTATACTATAAAGGGTATTCATCCTAAACAGGGGAGGGAAACAACAAAGTCATCCCCCGGAAAAACGCCTTTTAAAGACCTGACCCCCAAAGGGGTGACCTGGTCACGGAATGGACAACAATTCAGGAGCGGTCATCGCCGCCGGCAAAACGCTAAAATGCAAGACCTGACCCCATATGAAACTTGAGCAAATCAAAAAGCTCCAGTCATCGATGGCGCCGATATTCAGGCGAAACAACGTGTCCAAAGCGGTGCTCTTTGGCTCTGTGGCAAGAGACGATGAAACAAAAAGGAGCGACATCGACCTGATGATCGTCATGGAGACGGACAAACGGTTCTTTGATAGGTATGATGCATTCGATGACCTTGCGGGATTGCTCAAAGGGGCATCCGTTGACCTGCTGATCTACACTCCGCAAGAATTGGAAAAGATATCCCATAGGCCGTTCATCAGAAAGATCTTATCGGAAGGTAAGACCATCTATGAGCATTGAAAAAAACAAGATAGAGGCAAGCCGATGGCTGCGTACGGCAGAGGACGACTTGGATTCCGCGGTCATTCTCAAGGAGAACAAGAAGTTTTCCCATTCCTGCTTTCATGCTCATCAGGCAGCCGAGAAGGCGCTGAAAGCTGTCTGGTATCGGGCTGATGCAGACCCATGGGGGCACTCGATCAAAAAGCTCATTGATGATCTGGAATATGCAGATCCAGGACTTTTCGAGGTTTTCAAGGTTTTCTCCAGACAGGCGTCCGTCCTGGACCGGTTCTACATTCCGACGAGGTACCCGAACGGATTGCCCGATATCACTCCGGATGTTGCCTTTGACCGGGAAGACGCCGACACCTGTATTGCGCATGCCAAAGCCATCACAGACGCGGTCCGTAACTATCTTGGGGTTTGATCGGACCCTATGAACCTGCAAAACGCTAAAATGCAAGACCTGACCCCCAAAAGGGACCCCAAAAAGTTCAAAAAGCAGAGAGGTGTTTTATGATAAGAGCGAATTTTACCATGAAGTTGAATGACCTGGATGCCGGATTGATTGAAAAGCTCAAAAGCATCTTTACCAACGACAAAGTGATTGAAATCAATGTCCTGGACGACGGAGACGAGACGGAATACCTGTTATCGACACCGGCGAATCGCGAGTCCATCCTCCGGTCGCTTGAACAACTACAGCGCCATGATACGATTACAAAATCGCCCCGCGATCTTGCGATATGATCACCTTCACAAAAGAGGCATGGGAGCATTATCAATACTGGCAGAGCGCCGAACGGAAAATCACCGAGCGCATCAATATGCTGATCAGAGACATTCTACGCGATCCGTTTCATGGATTAGGCAAACCGGAGCCGCTGAAAGGGCAGTTGTCCGGATTCTGGTCGCGGAGGATCAACGATGAGCACCGGCTGGTTTATCAATACCGGGATGGCGAGGTGATCATTATCTCGTGCCGCTTTCATTATTGATGATTTCCTGCCCGCCCCGCAAAACGCTAAAATGCAAGACCTGACCCCATGGTCACTATGTTTTACTCAGTCCTAAGGTCCGCAAAAGGAGGTTAAAAATGAATACTTTGAAGCAGGAAGCATTGACGGCGATCGCCCAACTTCCGGATACAGCCGACATAGATACCATGATGTACAGGCTCTATGTCAATGTCATTGACTTAACGAATCGGTTTATAACAAGGGCAGAAGCCCCTCTTC
>CAYSSF010000302.1:0-4543 GCA_964433455.1 uncultured Syntrophaceae bacterium | reverse complement strand
TAATGCAAGCTGGGAAAAGGCGCAGGCGTTCGGTCTTCGGATCGACGATTTCCTCGCCAGGAACGACTCCTACCACTTTTTGCAGCAGACCGGGGACCTGATCATGACCGGTCCCACGGGGACGAACGTCATGGACATGACCGCGCTTATGATCACCTGAAAAGGGGCTGCAATAATAATCGCTTCGATGCAAGAAAAAATCTTGCATTTTCGGAAAGAATTATTTACGGTCATCGCCGACGATGATTCATGTGCACGACCTGTCCGTAGTCACCAAAATACGAGAATGACAAACGCACAAGCATCGGTTGGTAAGCGTGCAACGGTTTTTTGCACAGACGGATTGCTGGCTGAACGGTTCAGCGATGGTGCAATCGGTCCTAAGGGAGAAACCCATTACAAAGGAGGATGTAAGATGTCAGAAGGAAAAGTGAAGTGGTTCAACGATGCGAAGGGGTTTGGTTTTATCGAGCAGGACGGTGGCAAGGATGTGTTCGTGCATCATTCCGCGATCCAGGGCGAAGGTTTCAAATCGCTGGCGGAAGGTGATCGGGTCAGTTTTGATGTGGTCAGCGGCGCCAAAGGTCCGGCGGCTGAAAACGTGCGCAAGCTGTAAGACCTGATGGATATTGTTTTAAAAAAGCTCCCCCGCGCCGGGGAGCTTTTTTTATGCCCTTTTCACGGCATTGCGGCGGAGGCCGGTCGGGGGATCCTATGACACCGTCATTCTCAAGCGAAATGCCAAAACAGTCCTTTTGAGAAATATTCACGTAATTCCACATTGTTGCACTCATGAATGACATGATCTTGGGGTATCCCGCTTGGCCCAAATCCACCACCAACTTTTAGCAAATCTCGTGGGAACGGTAGTTTGCTAACAATTTTCTTTCACCTCGCTGCGTAAATATAATCGCAATTTATGCCGTAAATTCAACCGACGTCAAAAGTTGGTGGTGGATTACGGTTGGGGATCCCGCTTGACAGTCGCCGACCGTTTCTCTATAGTGCCTCCCCGTAAGAGATTCCCCCGGGAAAGGGCGGAGACTTCATGAACTTGCAGGGCATTGTCGGACTCATCTTCTTGACGGGTCTCGCCTGGCTGATCAGCGAGAACAGGCGGGCCATTCGTTTCCAGATCATCTTCACCAGTCTTGCCGTCCAGTTTATCCTTGCATTGATCATGCTCAAGATCCCGATCTTCAAAGATCTCTTTGCGCTGCTCAACCGGGGAGTGACCGCGATCGAACAGGCCACCACCGCAGGCACGACCTTCGCGTTCGGCTATCTGGGAGGCGGGAATCTCCCTTTTGCGGAAACCTATCCCGGATCGACCTTTATTTTTGCGTTCAAGGCCATGCCGCTGATCCTGGTTGTGAGCGCCCTCTCCTCGCTCCTCTTCTACTGGAAGATCCTGCCGCTCGTGGTCCGGGCCTTTTCCTGGATGCTCCAGAAAACGCTGCGCGTCGGCGGCGCCGTCGGCGTCGGCGCGGCGGCGAATGTTTTCCTCGGCATGGTGGAGGCGCCGCTGCTGATCCGCCCCTATCTTGGTCAACTCACGCGCAGCGAACTGTTCATCACGATGAGCTGCGGGATGGCCAATATCGCAGGCACGGTCATGGTCCTCTATGCGACCATTCTCGGCCCGCAGATGCCCGACGTGATGGGGCATATCCTCATCGCCTCGATCATCAGCACGCCGGCGGCCATCATGATCTCCCTGCTGATGGTTCCGGAGACCGGAGCGATCACGCTCGGCCAGTACATCCCCCACCAGAATGCGTCCAGTGCGATGGATGCCATTACCCGGGGCACCACAGAGGGCATTTCGCTCTATCTGAACATCATCGCCATGGTGATCGTCCTGATTGCGCTGGTGGCGTTGAGCAATCAGCTCCTCGGACTTCTCCCCTCTTTTCAGGGGGAGCCCATCACATTGCAGCGGCTCCTGGGCTACATCATGGCGCCGGTTACCTGGATGATCGGCATCCCCTGGTCGGAGAGCATGACGGCGGGTTTTCTGTTCGGTGAAAAGACCGTCCTGAACGAACTGATCGCCTATCTGGACATGGCCAGACTGCCGGCGGGGTCTCTCAGCGCCAGAAGCCAGACCATCATGGTCTATGCGCTCTGCGGTTTTGCCAACCTGGGCAGCCTGGGCATCCTGATCGGCGGCATGGCGGCGATGGTTCCGGAGCGGCGCGGCGAGATCGTCTCTCTGGGGTTTAAATCGATCCTCTGCGGAACGATGGCGACGTGCATGGTCGGCGCCATCGTTGGCCTGATTCTGTGATGACCGGCGTGATCCGGTTCCCAAGCCCTTTCTCGTTCGTGTGCACCTCACGGCAGAGCCAGGGCGCGACGCATGTCGGCTTATCCCCACGGGCGGCCATGGAACGCTTTGTTAGTTGTCATCATTCTCTTTTTTTGGCAAGTAATCTTCTCGAACAGGCGAGAACACTTCAATAGCGACGGAGTCTTCCATGATGTCCGCTCCATGTTCGACGCCACCCGGGACACACCAGGCGTCACCTGCCTGCACGTCGCAAATATCCGTACCGATCGAAAGACGAATGCGGCCCTTCACAAGGTATCCCGTCTGCTCATGAGGATGGGCGTGTCGGGGTAAGGTGCTGTCTTTCTTCAACCGGAATTCCGCCATTATGGTTTTCTCACCGTAAACCCGCGTCTTCAGGTCGATTCCCTTTAAAGCGACGCGGTATCCACCTTTGCTGTGCTTTTCGAACATACCCGAATCCTTTTTCGCTTCAGTAATTACCGTTAACGTTTCGGCCGCTCTACTTCGGTTCTGTCGGGTAACCGCTCTTCTTCCAGCCATCCCAGCCGCCCTTGAGCGCGTAGACATCCGTGTATCCCTTCTGCAAAAACTTGAGCGCAAGACCTGCGCTCGTACCTTCGTTTGGTCAAGCGCAGTACAGGACGATTGTCTTCCCCTTGGGATATTTTTCATACCATTTATCGAAATCTTGCGGGTTTTCCCTCACAGCGCCCTTTATCTTTTCACTGGTTAGCAACCAATCCGTGGCGGCCCTCGCATCAATGACAATAACGTCGGCCTGACCGAGCCGGGCCTTGAGCGCATCCTTCTCGATACGCGGCGCCTCGGCTCCAAATGTCGAGACAGGCGCATAGCCGCTCAATGCCAACAATAGTAAAAATACTGCAACTGTACGAATCTTCATGGCATCCTCCTAATTCTTCCTCCTGGGGTATCGAGAACTTACAACCACACCGAACTCATATTAACATCTTCGCGGCGGTGGCGCCACAGGAGAAAAAGGCAAATCGAGTTGGCGGCTAAGCCAAGAAGACTGAATATTCCCATGACCTCGAAAACAGGGACGTTCGGGACAACAAATTTATAAGCTATTTGACCTGGTGTTTTGTGAATGCCCGGCATGGACCCGCATGCCAGGCGGTGCGGAGGCCGGGGGAGAAATCCCCCGGCTACCCGATTATGTCTGGCAAAATTTACTTTTTCTCCGGCAGAACCGAGGAATGATGGCTTGTAATCAGCCACTCTGAACCGTTCCAGAGATAGGTGAAACTGTAGCGTCCGCTGACCACTTCTCCGGTTTTGGCAAACGCGAATGTGTAAAGACCGGCATCAACCGCTGTGTTGCAACCGATTTCGATAAAACGCATATCAATCCTGCCAGAGGGCCGAGTTCAAGGATGAATTGCCTGCGCCACCAGCCGCACCCCCAGCCTTAGCAATTTGGCCTGCAACACGGATGTGTGCATCCATTGGCAGTATCCCCAAAACACGATACTCGTCCGCCTTAACCCTGCAATATACAGACCGCCCTCGATAACTCTTGTCGATAGCAAGTCGAAGGAAAACCTCACCGCCATCGAGTCGATTTGCAGACCTGAGATAGGTGTCCCACTCAACATTAAGGCCTACATACCTTTCTGCAATATCTTCCCGCTGCATCGGTGGAGCACTATCGATCGCTTTTTCGATGTCGTCAAAACTTATTTCGCTCAAACGCTCTATTGCAGCAGGCGCCAATTGATCAGGGAGCGCCACGTCGGATTGAGTGTCTCCACGATCATCATTGTGAAGACGCACGACAACCTGGGGTATCACGGTAGCGGTGGCTTTGGGATTTATCTTCACCTTTAGCAATGAGTAAAAATCGTCACCGGCTTTCTTAAGAAAGCCGGTCCCAAAGGCACCGATGATGCCAATGGCAATGCCAATTGCGAGACTAGATATGTCCAAAGTTCAAAGCCCCTGCGTGATTTGTTCGTGCCGTTGGCTGCACCCGTATTCTGTGACAAGTGATGCTCAACCCGCTTCGGCACCTAACGAAAAGATAACCCGCCGGGGCCGAGACCTTGACGGAAACCACCGACCGGAATTCCCCGGTCGGGTTGATTGAATTGTTAGGAAATAAATTTATTGTCAATTAAGTATTTTATACCCATATCACTTATTTGGGCATCCTGTCGTTTATGCATCTATATATTCAATGTCGTTGACTTAAGGGTTTGATATGTACAATTCTCTTGCAATATT
>CAYSSF010000301.1:1578-4557 GCA_964433455.1 uncultured Syntrophaceae bacterium | reverse complement strand
GTCCGGATCTGTGAGGGCTGCGCACCGAAAGGTGCGCGGCTACTCGACCGTTTTGAGGGAATGTTACGCACATGAAATGCAAAACGCAAATTTTAGAGACCCCCAAAGACCTGACCCCCAAAAAGGTGACCCCCAAATTGATCCCTATAGTGTGGGATGCGGACGTGGACCCGAAGCAGATCGGTCGACTGCTCCGTGGCGAGATCGACCAAGCCGGCAACATCGACCGTATCAGCCTGTATCGTCGACTGCTGATGACCTATGACTGGTACACGCTCCTTGCTCTGATTCCCCCGGACCGCCTTCGGGAAGCCCTCAGCGATGCCGTTCTCGATCGTCTCTATCCCGCAAGTCTTAAGAATCGCTATATTTATGCCAGAAGCATATTATTCGGATAAACTCTACCCGTTCATGGACAGGGTCCTGGATCTGGTCGGGAAGACGCGTGCTGCGTTTTATCTCACGGGCGGGACCGCTCTCGGACGGCATTACCTCCATCACCGCTATTCGGACGACCTCGATCTATTCGTCAACCAGGCGGGCGATTTCCGGGATCAGGTCAAAGAGGTATTGGAAGCCATGAGTGACGGCGGGATCACCTTCGCGCCGGGGATCGCCTCTGACGATTTCGTCCGGATCCTGGCCCGTCAGGGCGAGATGCCTCTCAAGATCGATTTCATCAACGATGTCGCGTTTCACTATGGCGATCTTCAGGAAGCGCCGTTTTTCCCGCGCATTGATCACTGGAGGAACATCCTGTCGAACAAACTGTGCGCCCTCTCCCGGCGGGAGCCGAAAGACATGGCTGATATTCTTGCCATCGCCGGTCACTTTACCTTTGGCTGGCCCGATGTTTTCAGCGAAGCCCGTCAGAAGGATCTCTGGGTCGAACCCATCGAGATATCCAGGATGATCCAGGAATTTCCAGTTGATTTGCTTGAAGGGGTAAAATGGGTGCAAAAAATCGAACTGAGCGCCTACGCCGCGGCCCTGAAGGAACTTCATCTCGATATCTTCCACGGCCGGGACAATTCCTTAGCCGCAAAACGCTAAAATGCAAGACCTGACCCCCAAATGTGTGACCCTCAAATGTGCTATCTTTCCAAAAGGATTCCTCTCATTCTGAATGCTCAGAAAGAGGGCATGGCCCTATGACGGAGGCAGTCCGCGAGTTTTCGGACAAATCCCAGCGCGGCATAGAGGCGGCGACCCCCGTTCTTTCCCCCATTTTTCGGAGAAGGAAGCGGATCGCGGCAGTCTATCTGTTCGGATCCGCGGCGACAGGAAGGGACCGTCGGGGCAGCGATCTCGATCTGGCGATCGTCGCGAAAAAGGCGATCTCAGGCCGCGAGCGGTTGAGAATCGAGGCGGACCTGTCCAGCCGTCTCCGGCGGGATGTCGATCTGGTCGTCTTCGGACAGGCGGGGCCGCTTCTTCAGCATCAGATCCTCAAATATGGTCGTCTCATTTGCGAAAACGACCCGGCCGAGCGTGTCCGGCAAGAAGTCCGGGCGCGGGCCGAGTACCTGGATGCACAGCGCCTCTTTCGGGAAATTCGATAAGGGAAATCTCCATGGTGGATTATGGTGGATAAGGAAATCCTTTCGCGAAAGCTGTCCCAACTTCGCGAATACCTGGCCGCACTTCGGAACGCCGAGGATATCACGTGGAAAAAATATGAGGGAGACCTGCGGGCGCGGGCCTTCGTCGAACGCTACCTCCAGTTGTGCATTGAGAAGGTCATCGACATCGGAAATCATTTCGTATCGTTTCATCGTTGGCGCGAGCCGGAGGGATATCGGGATCTTTTCCAGGTTCTTCATGAAAACGGCGTCATCCCGAAAGAGCATCTGATGACATTCCAGAACATGGCGTCCTTCAGGAACATACTCGTTCACCGTTACGAAAAGACCGATAACGAGGTCATCTTCGGCCTCTTCAAAAAGCGCTTGGGAGACTTCGATCTTTTTGCCGGACTGATCACGGAATGGACAACAAAACAGGAGCGGTCATCGCCCCCGGCAAAACGCTAAAATGCAAGACCTGACCCCCAGATACTGCTGACCCCCAGATACCTGACCCCCAGATACCCCCGATACAAAATATGGCAAGACCGCTGAGAATTGAATTTCCGGGCGCCGTCTACCACGTCACGTCACGCGGCAATGCCCGCGATCGCATCTTCCACAACGAACAGGACAATCGGAAATTTCTGGAAATTCTGGAAACGACCGTTGATCGTTACTCCTGGCTTTGCTACGCGTACTGCCTGATGGAAAATCACTATCATCTCGTCGTCGAAACGTCTGCCCCGAACCTTTCCGAGGGTATGCACCACCTCAATGGCGCCTACACCCAGGCGCATCACCGTCGCCACCAG
This sequence comes from uncultured Syntrophaceae bacterium, assembly GCA_964433455.1. Classification (GTDB taxonomy): domain Bacteria; phylum Desulfobacterota; class Syntrophia; order Syntrophales; family UBA5619; genus UBA5619. The sequence goes on along the minus strand of CAYSSF010000301.1, from coordinate 2,177 downwards.
ACCGTGGGGCATCTCTTGCAGGGACGGTTCAAATCGATTCTCGTGGACAAGGAGCATTACCTTTTGGAATTGGTCCGTTACGTCGCCCTCAATCCCGTTCGCGCGGGCATGGCCGCCGATCCCCGACTATGGCCTTGGAGCAGCTACTCCGCGACGGCGGGCCTCGAACCGGCGCATCCCTGCCTCCAGATCGGGCCGATTCTGAAATGTTTTGACAACCGTCCGGAAGAGGCCCGGAAGTGTTATCAGAGCTTCGTCCAAGCCGGGATCAACCGGGACTCCCCGTGGAAGAATTTGAAAGCACAGGTTATTCTTGGAGATGAAGGGTTCATCGAACGGATGAAGCCGGCGATCCACCCCGATCCGCAGGCGGAGGCGCCCGCCTCCCGGGAGATTCCCAAGCAGCAGCGGTTTGCCCTGCGCCTGCCCCTTGCCGAAATTTTCGGCGACTGGAAATCAAAGGGAAAGCGCGACGAAGCGATCTACGAGAGCCACACCGCGCACGGTTATTCGCAAAGCGAAATCGCCTCTTTCCTGGGCATCCATTACACCACCGTGTCCCGTGCCATCCGTAGTAAGAGAAAGAAAATGGGGTCAGG
>CAYSSF010000301.1:0-1478 GCA_964433455.1 uncultured Syntrophaceae bacterium | reverse complement strand
ATTACACCACCGTGTCCCGTGCCATCCGTAGTAAGAGAAAGAAAATGGGGTCAGGTCTTGCAATTAAGCATATTGCTGCAGGAGAATTTCTTATCGATGGCCATTGACCCTGGCGGTGAAAAATTTACAAACAAAAGAGCCGTTCGCAGATATCATCGACAGCGAATCATCTCAAAAAGATGCGAAAGGGTGGCCAGAGGCGTCTGGTTTGTGAAAAAGTCCGGGATGTTTAGGGAAAACCAATACCGTCTGCTCGTGCTGGATGTGCGGAAATCCACGAAAATACTTTGGCCGTGTCACACGCCAGGAGATCCTGGCCGATGAGGTTCAGGGGAAGATAAGTTCAAGGGAGTGGCCCCCCGCAAAACGCTAAATTGCAAGACCTGACCCCCAAAAGACCTGACCCCCAAAATACCCTGACCCCCAAAATACCCCAAAAATGAGAAGGAAGGACGAGCCGATGGAAGCGAAGAGAGAGCCCAAGAAGCTGACGTTGACCAGCACGAAACAGGAGATGCTCCAGGCCTACAATACCCTCTTGAAGGATCTGGAAGCCAAGCAGGAAGGGGAGCTCAAGCCGGAAAAGAAGATCGAGGAAAAGAAGAACCGGGAGGCGGTTCAGGTGGCCGAATCCTCGACAGCGGATGGGGTCGGCAAAGAGATCGCCGCGCTGAAACAGGAGATCGGCAAGACCCTGACCGGGATTTCCGACCGGTTGGAGGGCGAGGTGAGCCGGTTCGTCGCCATTCGCAACGCGATCGGCGCCAAGGAAAAGGAGCTCGAAGAACTCTACGAAATCGAAAAAACGGCCATGAGCCTGGCGGCCCTCATCGAGGCGCAGAACCAGAAACGGCAGGAGTTTGCCGCCGAGATGGAAGAGAAGAAGGAATCCCTCCGGCAGGATGTCGAAGCGACCCGCGCCGCATGGAAAAAGGAACAGGAAGAGCACGACGCCGCCGTCAAGGAGCGCGACACGGCGGAGAAGAAGAGGCAGACCCGCGAGAAGGAGGAGTTCGACTATGCCTTCAAGCGGGAGCAGCAAACCGCCACCGATCGCTTCGCTTACGAGAAGGCGAAACTGGAAAAGGAGCTCAAGGACAAGAAGGAGCAGATGGAGCAGGAGCTGAGCACGCGTGAGGCCGCCATCGCCGCGAAAGAGGCGGAACTCAACGACCTGCGGAAACAGGCCGCCCAGCACCCGAAGGAACTGGAGACTTCCGTGGCCCGGGCGGTCAAGGAAACCTCCGAGCGCCTGGTCATGGCGGCGAAGAGCCGGGAAGAGCTCTTGAAGTCGGAGTCCGAGGGCGAGAGCAACGTCTTCAAGGCCCGCATTGAATCGCTTGAAAAGACTACGAAGGAGCAATCCGAGCGGATCACCGCCCTGACGAAGCAACTGGAAGCGGCCTACCAAAAGGTTCAGGATATCGCCGTCAAGACGGTGGAGGGGGCCTCGAACAGCAAGTCCGTCGCCAGCCTCC
>CAYSSF010000300.1:0-4558 GCA_964433455.1 uncultured Syntrophaceae bacterium | reverse complement strand
TCGGTGATGTCACGCCAGACGGATCGGCTGTGGGTGATCTTGCCTTCCTCATCCCTTACGGCTGAAGCATTTAAGCTGACATGGATGATTTCACCGTCTTTACGCCTTATCATCCGTTCGGCGTCATGGACTTCGCCCGTTGCTGCAAATTGTTGAAACACCCGCTTTGCTTCCGCTCTACCGTCCGGGTGGGGGATTTCGAATATCGAACGGCCAAGGATTTCCTCTTTGGAGTGACCAAAAGCCTCAACAAACGTGTTGTTGCATTCTGTAATGGTCGTTGTTTTCATATCCACTGAAAAATACATATCCGGCGCGTTCTCATAGAGGTCGTAATATTTTGCCTCCGAGGCGCGGAGCGCGACGGCCGATCGCCTCCGCTGGATGATGTTGATCGTGAGCAGGAAGATCACGATTGCCATGAAAGCGATGATCCCCAGGGCTGTTTGAATAACCACCCGGTGGGCGGCGTAAAACGATACCGGTTTGTTGATCACCGTGCTGCCTTCGGACAAGGCCGACAATGGGATGCCGAAGCGTTTCATGACCATGTAGTCGAACATGAACTGCGAATCGCTCTTGGAAACAACCGGGATGGCGGACGCCTTTTCACCGGCCAATACCCGCAGGGCGATACGGGCGGCATCGGCTCCGTGTATTCGGGCGCTCAGCGGTTCGCCCCCGACGATGAAGCGAAACAGTTGCTTCACTCCTGCAAGATGCTTCCCGTCCGGCAGGCGCTTGAGATCCAGGTATTCAATGACCGGGACCCGATTTTTATCCTTCACTTGCCACTGCTCGATGATGCCGGCCTGTACATTGTCGGACCATGCATAACCGGGATGGTAAGAGTTCAGAATGAGGATTTCCTGCCGGGCCGTCCCATCTCCCGACGGTTCCACCGCGCCGGCGCCATGCGCCGGAAAGGCCGTCAGAATCAGGATCGAGGAGAGACAGGTCAGTAAAGCGCTTGTCATGAGCCCGATACGCTCCCCCATGGATCGCGCAGACAATGGATTGCATTTACATCGGAACAGATTCGCCACGGGGATCCTCCGTTTTACGATCGAGAGCCCAATAAACAAAAAGCATACCGGGCTCAGGCGTTTTGAAGACGCTTCGGGACAATATGGGATCGCGCAGCCTTCGATCTGATATACATGGGACAAATTCCGGGTGCGATCATATCGCAAAAAAATAAAAAAGCAAACCATTACGACCTAATTACGGACACAATCCCCAATCCATTTGCAAATGTCCCAGGAGTGGCCTACAGTACACCCATTGCCCATGACGATAACGGACAGCCCATGACCACCGACAACCTTTCCGAACTGCGCGGCCAGATCGAACGGATCACCTTCACAAGCGAGGAGAACGGCTTCACCATCGCCCGGGTGAAGGTCTACGGCCGCAAGGAGCTGGTCACCGCCGTCGGCCACATCGTCAACCCCATCCCCGGCGAGATCGTCGCCATGAAGGGGGAATGGTGCCGCCATCCCAAATTCGGGGAACAGTTCAAGATCGTCTCCTGCGAATGCGCCGTCCCCGCCACGGTCCACGGAATCGAGAAGTACCTGGGTTCGGGGCTGGTCCGGGGGATCGGCCCGGTGATGGCCAAGCGGATCGTCAAACGGTTCAAGGAGAAGACCCTCGACGTCATCGAAAAGGAGAGTTCCAGGCTCTCGGAGATCGACGGGATCGGTCCCAAACGGATCGCCATGATCCGGAAGGCCTGGGACGAGCAGAAGGAGATCCGCTCCATCATGATCTTCCTGCAGGACCACGGCGTCGGCTCGGGCTATGCGGCGCGGATCTTCCGGCAGTACGGAAACGCGTCGATCAACGTGGTCCGGGAGAACCCCTACCGCCTGGCGACGGACGTCTTCGGAATCGGCTTTGTCACCGCCGACAGGATCGCCGAGAAACTGGGCTTCGCCCGGGATTCGGAGCTCCGCGCCGAGGCGGGGATCCTCTACGTCCTCCACGAGTTGACCGACGAGGGGCACGTCTACTACCCCTACGAACCCCTGCTCGCCAAGTGCGGGGAGATCCTCGCCATCGACCGGGAGATCATCGTCCGGGCGGTCGGGATGCTCGTCGAGGGCAAACGGATCATCCTGGACGAGCTGAACCGCAATCCGGGGTCCATCACGGAAAACCACAAGGCGGTCTACCTGGCCGGGTATTTCCTGGCCGAAAAGCTCCTGGCCCACAACCTCCGGATCCTGATCCAAAGCCCGAGGGCCATCAAGAAGATCGACGCGGACAGGGCCATCCCCTGGATCCAGGAAAAGCTCGCCATCACACTGGCGGGCAAACAGATCGAGGCGGTGCGGGCGGTTGCCGACCACAAGGTGATGGTCGTCACCGGGGGACCGGGAACGGGGAAGACGACGATCATCAACGCGATGATCCGGATCTTCGCGGGGCTCCGGACCAAGATCCTGCTCGCCGCCCCGACCGGCCGGGCCGCCAAGAGGATGACCGAGGCCACCGGCCACGAGGCCAGGACGATCCACCGCCTCCTCGAATACAGTTTTCAGAAGGGAGGATTCCAGAAGGACGCCGAATCACCCCTCGATTGCGACCTTTTGATCGTCGACGAGGCCTCGATGATCGACACCCTGTTGATGCACCACCTGCTCAAGGCCGTTCCCACCCGGACGACCTTTGTCCTCGTGGGGGACGTCAACCAGCTCCCCTCGGTCGGGGCGGGGAATGTTCTTCGGGACATCATCGCTTCGCAGGCCGTCCCCGTTGTCGAACTCAACGAGATCTTTCGCCAGGCCAGGGAGAGCTCGATCATCGTCAACGCCCACCGGATCAACCAGGGGCAGATGCCCCATCTCGACAACTCCCGGGAAAAACTCGACGATTTCTACTTCATCGAACAGGAGGACCCCCAGCGGGTGCTGGAGCTCATCATCACCGTGGTCAAGGAACGGATCCCGAAGCGGTTCGGTTTCGATCCCCTCGACGATGTCCAGGTCCTCACGCCGATGCACCGGGGGATCATCGGAGGCCAGAACCTCAACGTCGAACTCCAGAAGGCGCTGAACCCAGGCGACGAGGGGGTGAGCCGGATGGGGCGGCTCTACCGGATCGGCGACAAGGTGATGCAGATTTCGAACAACTATGACAAGGAGGTCTACAACGGCGACATCGGCCGGATCGTTGGCATCGACATGGAGGGGCAGGAGGTGCTGGTTTCCCTCGACGGCCGGGAGATCCCCTACGACTTCTCGGAACTGGACGAACTCGTCCACGCCTACGCGGTCTCCATCCACAAATCCCAGGGTTCCGAATACCCCGCCGTGGTGATTCCGATCCTGACCCAGCACTACATCCTCCTCCAGCGCAACCTCATCTACACCGGGGTCACACGGGGAAAGAAGCTCGTCGTGATCATCGGGACGCGAAAGGCGATGGAGATCGCGATCCGAAACAACAAGACCGAGCAAAGATATACGTTGTTGAGCGAGCGGCTGGGAGGGGTTGATTCGGTGTCGGGTCGCCCAAGCTTCGATTAAAGGTTGCCAAGAAAACGGGGTCAGGGGAGAAAAAATACGGCACTCTTAAGTTTGCGGGATGGCATGAGTTCAGGATAAGGATTTCCTGCCGGCAAGTTCCCTCTTCGGGATCACAGCGAGGAAAAAGGAAAAGAATCGGTATCCTCATCTGATTTTTGTTATATTGCGCAGCCTGCCATATCCGCTGCTTTTGGCAACAAAACGCTGAAAGTCGTCCCCTTACCCGCCGTGCTTTCCACGGCAATCGTTCCCATATGCGCGTCAACGATGCTTTTCACAATGGAGAGCCCCAGACCGGTCCCGACGATCTGTCGGGTATCCGACGATTTGACCCGGTAAAACTTGTCAAATATCCGAGGGATGTCTTCACCCCTGATGCCGATGCCCGTATCGGTGACAGAAACCTTCACAAAGCCGTCATCGTCATCGAGACGGATCGTCACTCTTCCTCCGTCGGGGGTGTATTTAATAGCATTGGAAATAAGGTTGTTCAAGATGCCTTCCATGCTGTTCTGGTCGGCCTGAATGATGGAACTGCTCAGGGGAGGTAAAATTTCGATACGGATATTTTTCGCCGCCGCATCGGCCTTCATCGTTTCCACTACGCGGGGGATCACCCCGGCGAGAGACAAAGGCTCCTTGTACTGTACCATTTTCCCCGCCTCGATCTTGGAGAAATCAAGCAGGTCCTTGATCAGCGTCAGGACACTCCGGGTCCTCTCCTTGGCGCGGGTAATCATCTGCTGCTGTTTTTCGTTCAGTTCCCCCGCCATGCCGCCGATGATGACCGTCAATTGCTGTTCGACCGTGGCGATAGGCGAACGCAATTCGTGGGCTACCATGGCGATAAACTCCGATTTCATCTTATCGAGTTCCTTGAGGTAACTGATATCCTGCAATACCGTGACGGATCCCATGATTTCGCCCAGATCGTTGCGGACCGGGGCTGTATGGGCCCTGAGAAACATTCCCCGGGAGTCGCCGATACTCAGTTCCTGAGATATGGATGTGTAAGCGCTGTCTTC
>CAYSSF010000299.1:0-4562 GCA_964433455.1 uncultured Syntrophaceae bacterium | reverse complement strand
GCCCGCCCCCGTTCCATCAAAAGAACGGAAACCCTTTTTTCGGCAAGGGTCAGCGCGACAAAAAGCCCCGCCGGCCCGCAACCGGCCACGACCGGCCTGCACTCGTAAACAGGAACGCCGCCGGATGCTCCTTGCGATTCCTCCGGCCCTTCCACCTCTTCGGTTACGCTGATCCCCGCCGTCTCCCGTTCCGGAGCCGGCCGCCAATAGACGCCCTCCGCCAGGCGGACAACGAGCAGATAGACAAAACGGGGCGGACGGTTGCGCCGCGCATCGATTGACCGCCGGATCACCCGGATATCGGAGATCGCCGCGTCGGGCAGACCGAGAAGGGAGGCGACCCGGGTGGGCAAAAGAGACTCCCGCTCGCCGAGGGAAAGTGTCAAACCGTTGATCTTCAAGACCATTGCTTTTCACCGTTGTAAAAGGGGAAATATTGTTATAGAAACCCATTCATGCAGGGAACGGGTGGATTGCATGGATCAAGCCTCCCGCCGGAAGGAAAATCGATGTCCTGGTATGCCGTCCATACACGAAGCCGTCACGAAGACCGGGCCTGCCTCGGTCTTCTGCAAAAGTCCATTCACGCCTTTCTACCCAAAATGGAGGTATGGAGCAAGCGGAAAGACCGCCGGAAGAAAATCATGATCCCGATGTTTCCGGGGTACCTTTTCGTAGAACTCCCGACGCTGGACAATGAAATCAAGGTAGATGTACTGAAGACCTTCGGCGTCGTGCGCATCCTCGGGAAGCCCAGAAGCGCGGAACCGATCCCCGTCCCGGACGACAAGATCGACGCCATCCGGCGGATCGTCGATTCGAGGGTGGAGGTGCAGCAGCTCCAGTATCCGAAGGTCGGGGAACCGGCCCGGATCATCGACGGTCCCTTCAAGGGAGTCGAAGGCCTTGTCCTCCAGACGGATTACGCAAAGGAGATCTTCGTCGTCTCGATTGAACTTCTCCAGCGTTCCGTCGCAATCAAGGTGGAAGGATTTCAGATCTCCCGACTCTGATTGGGGAGTCTTCCCGTCGCGGATCGGATCAGCCGTTGTTTGATTTTTCCTTGACTTTCCCCCGCGGATACGCCAAAAGTCCGGCCATGCGCGGGAAACGGTTCCTATTTTTCAAATGGCGCCGGAAAACAACAAACAAGCGGAAATTTCCCGATGCAATATCGGTCGCCGCTTTAGAAGGAGACAGGAGCGTTGAAAGGACACATCACCATTGACAGGGAGTTATGCAAGGAGTGCCATCTCTGCATTCAGGCATGCAAAAAGGGGCTGATTGCCCCGTCAAACGAATACAATTCCCGGGGCTACCGCCCTGTCTGTTTCAAGGAAGAGGGAGAAGAATGCACGGGTTGCGCTCTGTGCGCGATCACCTGTCCGGATATCGCCATCGAGGTTTACCGCGAATAACGGCGCCGCCGACCTGAAGTCCATTTTGACAGCCCGTTGAAAAGGTGAGTCTTCTGAGTAACTTCAAAAGTTACTCCCTGATAGACCGCCTCGCGGGGCGTGGGTCGCTATTTTTGATCATCCCGCCGTGTATGGAGATGAAGGGATCGATATGAGAGGGAAGGGAAAGATTTTCATCGCCGGGCTGGCCGTCGTCATCACGGCTGCATGGATCATTGCGGCTGCGCCGGGATGGTTCGCCGATCAATCGACGACGGCATCGGAAGATCTCCGGAACGATCCGGCGCCCGATTTTGTGTTGAAGGATCTCGCAAGCGTCCCATTCAGGCTGAACGATCAACGGGGGAAACCGGTGTTGCTGATCTTCGGCACGACCTGGTGCCCTTCCTGTCGGGAGGAGATTCCCCACATGAAGGATATCCATGCCCGTTACGCCAATCGGGGGTTGGTCATCGTCAACATCAACGTTCGGGAATCCCGGGACAAGGTTTCCCGCTATGCGGTCAACAATGAACTTCCCTACCGGTCGCTCCTCGATGAAGACGGAGCGGTCTCGGAGAGGTATGGCATCCGGGGGGTGCCTGCCCTGATCCTGCTGGACGAGGCGGGGAGGATTGTGGGGGGACAACGTTTCATCGATCAGCAGTTGGCGAATATGTTCAAGGCACAGCCTCCCGGTTAACTTCGGAACCGTAACGGACTGCGCTGTCGGAAAGGCCGCGGGATGATTCTGCCGATCTACAAACCCATGTTTACTTCAGAGGTCTTCCATTTCAACATGACCGTCCGCTTCTTTCCCGGCGCAATCCGTATGCCATTGGAAGAGCGTGCCTTGCCGTCCTGAACGGCCTCGATGTCATAGCGTCCCGGCGGCAGATCGATCACCAGCCACGGCCCGTTCTCGGCGCGGCCGCGGAATACGATCTTGCCGCCTGCCCTCACCGTCACCTCCGCGCCGCATAGCATGTGCCCGCGGTCGGTTGAGAATACCAACTTCAGCGGGTAGAGTTGCGGCAGTTGCCGGCGCTCTTCGATTCCCACCCCCAGGCTGTAGTAGCGGATAGCATCATACTTCTGGATGGGGACGGGCAGGTCTACGTCGGCTGCCGGCGCCCACCCCGGGAGAATGAGAATGGCCGCGGCAACCCATATACCCAATCTGTTCTTCATGATCTGCGATCCTCCTTGGATGGATTCCCATACCACAACTTTGGAAGCAATATCATCAAAAATGAATGTCCGCTTGACACAAAAAATAGCGATCCAAAGGGCGCCATCCCCGTCTTTAAAAATTTCTTGAAATTATCCGGTTTAAACGATAGAAGTCCGAAGCAGAAGAAGCAGCCTTTGCCGCCTTGCCTGTTGCCGCAGGCGAAAATGCAAGACGGGTTGACGAATTGAAATTGAGGGGTGTAATTTACCGTGAATAAAGTACTGATGCAGGGAAACAAGATCATCGGAGAGGCCGCCATCCGGGCGGGATGCCGCTTTTACGCCGGCTATCCCATCACCCCGCAGAATGAGATTCCGGAGTATATGGCGGAGCGTTTGCGGCAGGAGGAAGGCGGCGTTTTCGTCCAGTCCGAAAGTGAAGTTGCAGCGATCCACATGGTCATCGGGGCCAGCGCCGCCGGCGCCCGCGCGATGACCTCCTCGTCAAGTCCGGGAATTTCACTGAAGCAGGAGGGGATCTCGTCCCTTGCGGCCTGCGAACTTCCCGCCGTGATCGTCAATATGATGCGGGGCGGACCCGGCCTGGGCAACATCAGCCCCTCCCAGGGGGACTACTTTCAGGCCACCCGAGGCGGCGGCCACGGGGATTACCGGACCATCGTTCTCGGCCCCGATTCGGCTCAGGAGCTGGCGGACCTGACGATGGACGCCTTCGACCTTGCCGATAAGTACCGGACGCCGGTCATGATCCTCGCCGACGGCATGATGGGACAGATGATGGAGCCGGTGATCTTCAAAACGCCGAAACCGAGGGACTATCCGGAAAGCTTCGTCATGAAGGGGGCCGGCGCCGGCAAGAGCAAGATCATCCGGGGGCTGATCCTCGACCCGCTCGACATGGAGGAACACAACTGGACGCTCGACCGGAAATACCAGGTGATCGCCCAAAAAGAAACCCGCCATGAGCTCTATAAAACGGAGGATGCGGAATTGATCCTCGTCGCCTATGGGACGGCCGCACGAATCGCCGAAGGCGCCATCAAACGTCTGCGCGAATCGGGGCTGCGGGTCGGCCTTTTCCGCCCCATCACACTCTGGCCCTTCCCGATGAATGAGCTTCGGGATCTCGCGAAAAAGATTGAAAACTTTCTTGTTTTTGAGATGAGCACCGGCCAGATGGTGGAGGATGTACGTCTTGCCATTCAGGGGCGCGCCCGGATCGGCTTCCACGGCCGTCCCGGCGGCGTTGTGCCAACCCCCGTTGAACTGGCCAACGTCGTCATGCGCAAGTATGACCCCAGGGCAGGGCTCATCGATCATGATTAGCCACCCGCCGTTCCCATTATGGCGATAACAACTTGAAACAACCAGGAAATTTATGATGAAAAAAGTTTTCGGCAGACCCCAGAGCATGAAGAAAAACATCTTTCACTATTGCGCGGGATGTGGTCACAGCATCGCCCACCGGCTGATCGCCGAGGTGATCGATGAGTTGGACATCCGCGGCATCACGATCGGCGTCCCGCCGGCGGGCTGCGCCGTTCTCGCCTACAACTATTTTGACATCGACATGATCGAGGCGCAGCACGGACGCGGCCCGGCCACCGCGACCGGGATCAAGCGGGTTCTGCCGGACCGCGTCGTCTTTTCCTACCAGGGGGACGGCGATCTGGCCGCGATCGGCATCGCGGAGAGCTTTCACGCGGCCAACCGCGGGGAGAACATCACCGTCGTCTTCATGAACAACGCCGTGTACGGCATGACCGGCGGCCAGATGGCGCCGACCTCCATGCTGGGCCAGAAGACGACGACCTCGCCGGGGGGAAGAAACAATGTTCTGGATGGATACCCAATCCAAGTCTCCGAGGTTTTTGCAATGCTTCCCGGAACGGCCTACATCGAACGATGTACGGTCAACTCTCCGGTCAGCATCCTCAAGGCGAAAAAGGCGATCCGCAAAGCCTTTCAGTA
>CAYSSF010000298.1:0-4572 GCA_964433455.1 uncultured Syntrophaceae bacterium | reverse complement strand
GGGGATCCTCGTCCGCCACCTCGTTCTGCCGGGGCGGACTGACAACAGCCTGGCCGCGCTGGAGATGATCCGGGATGTCTCCCCGCTGATCCCGCTCAGTCTAATGTCCCAGTATACGCCGGTCCCGGCAGTAAGAAGGCACCCGCTCCTCGGCCGCCGGGTGACACGGGACGAGTACGAGCGGGTGGTCAATGCCGCGCTCGACCTCGGTTTCGATGAGATCTACACGCAGGAGGTCGACGACCGGGCGCTCAACCCCGATTTCGACCGGGAGGAACCCTTCGCCTGGGAGGAATGCTGATGACATGCCTCCTCGTCGGCGGGTCCTCACCCGGATCCTCCGGTTCTTCATCCGGCGTTTGTCCTGTAGATCGACTCCCTCGAAATCATGCCGGCAAGTAAAAAACAACACGTCAACGCTCGATTCGCGGGGGTGAAAGGGTTGTCGCGAGACCGATGACGATCAGTCCGACGCCGGCAATGGCAAACATCGTTTCGTACCGCCCCGCATCCACCAGCCTTCCAAACAGCGCACTGCCGGCCGCCATTCCCGAAAAAAGCGTAAAAGAAAACAGCGAAAAGGCCTTCCCGCGGGCCGCCGGGTTGATTTCCGTGCCGCGGAGCTGAAGTGTGGTGTGCAAGCTCACGTAACCGAGTCCCATGCAAAAAAGGCTGACGGCGAAGATGACGAAGGGCCATTTCGGGATCAGCGCGAGATAGGAACTCCCCATCAACATGCCCCCCAGCGCGGCCAGCCCGTTTTCGGAAAGCCGACGACGGATCCGATCCATCAGGAAGCCGCCGACCATGATCCCGATGCCGAAGAGGGCGATCAGCAGGCCGACGATGAACTGGTCGAAGCCATACTGTCTGGTTGCGAAGGCCCCGAGATAGGTCATCCCCCCCCAGAGCAGGGAGCCTTCCAGAAATACCGCGACATACACGAACTGGGCCCGGTGGTCGCGCAGAATCTCTCCGAACCCGGCAGTCGCGTCAGGCCCCCCGGCGTGTGGCGGAATCTTGATTCGCCACATCAGGCCGATCGGGATCAGTGCCAGCAATGCATAGCCTATCAACATGAAGCGCCACGAGACGAAGTGGGCGACTGTGCCGCCGATGGAGGCGGAAAACGCCATCGCAAGCGCGGTGATGATGGAAAAGTGGCCGAGCACAATCTGGCGCCGTTCGTACTCGATGGTGTCGCCGATGTAGACGAGCGTAAGCGGGATGACCGCGCTGGCGAAGGCTCCGACCAGCAGCCGGGCGCCGATGAACTGACCCGCCGTCGTCGTCAGAGCGGCGAGGATCGTAAAGAGGCAAAACCCGATGCCTGCCGCACGGACCACCGCGATGCGGCTCGATCGGTCCGAGAGCGGGCCGTAAAAGAGCTGTCCGAGTCCATAGGTCAACGTGTAGGTCGTCATCGCAAGGCCAACCGTGCCGGGAGAAGATCTGAGCGAATCGGAGATGGAGGGCAATACCGTCGTCAGAATCCGGACATCGACGGAGACCAGGAAGGATAGAATGAAGAGGAGTGCAAGAGGGGTCATGGTTTTTTGCTCATACCATAACCGATGGCACTTCTCCAACGCAAATGTAAAGGGCGTCTATGGGGATGGCAACGAGAGGCCGCGAACAACCATTATCGGTCGCCTGTCATCGAACCGGATCGAATCCGCTGGCGAGCACCGTCCCGGCGTCTTGCTACGGAATAGACAAGCGCAGACGAAATGGTTTGTTCTTCTTGAAGATCGAAGATTCTCCACGACTTGCTGCGGAAAGCGTCAATTACCTTGACGCAGATCCATCACTTTCATATACTCGCCCCCACTCAAGGCAGGTTCGCGTCCGACAGGCGGCAAATCACTTTCGAAGGCGATCGGAGGCAAGCCCCTCGGGCTGAAATCGGGAGTGGCTGCTGAGCCCCTCGGAGGTTCTCCGGACCGATTTCAACCCTTTAATGAAAAGGAATTGCCATGTTCAAGACCCGAATCACCGAATTGCTGGGAATTCAGTATCCGATCCTCGGCGGCACCATGATGGACCTTTCGCTGGCGCCTTTCGTGGCCGCGATTTCGAACGCCGGCGCCCTTGGAATTATCGCATCCGCCATCTTCAAGGACCCGGAGAAACTTCGCCTGGAGATCCGGAAGACCCGGGAGCTGACCGATAAGCCGTTTGCCGTCAACATCAATCTCTTCCCGCAACTGATGCCCCCCGACAACCGGGTCTTTCTCGATGTGCTCGCCGCCGAAGGGGTTCGAATCGTCGAAACTTCGGGGCACCCGGCGCCGGAAGGGCTGGTGGCGCTGTTCAAGGAATACGGCATGACCTGGATTCACAAATGCGTCGGCGTCCGATATGCCCGAAAAGTGGCATCGCTCGGCGCGGACGCGGTGACGGTGGTCGGCTATGAAAACGGCGGGGCGACCGGGATACTGAACATCACGACGTTGGTGCTGGTGCCGTCGGTGATCGACGCGGTCAAGATTCCGGTGATCGGCGGCGGCGGTGTGGCCGACGGGCGCGGGCTCTACGCGGTGCTCTCGCTCGGCGCCGAAGCGGCCATTGTCGGCTCGCGTTTCGTCCTTTCCGAGGAGTGCCCGGTTCACCGGAATCTGAAGCGTGCGCTTTGCGACGCCGACGAACTCAGCACCGATTTGATCATGTTCACGGTTGGATTCACCCATCGCGTCTGGATGAACGAACCGGCCCGGAGGACCCTTGAAATTGAAAAGAGAGGGGGCACGCTGGAGGAGATCCTTCCCTACGTCTCCGGCGAGGCGGCAAGGAAGATGTACACGACCGGAGACCTGGACGCGGGGACCATCTCCGTTTCGCAGGCGATCGGCATCCCGAAGAAAATCATGCCGGTCAAGGATATCGTCGAAGAGATGATCGAACAGGCTCGGGCGATCCACAAGCGCATGGCGGCGATCGGCATGGCCGGATGACCGATGAAAGTGAAAAGGGAGGCCGCGGAGGCCTCCCCTTTCCGTTAAAATCGATAGTATTATCCCGTACGAACGCCGATCAGCCGAGGATCGCCTTCAGATCTTCATCCGGCGTCGTGATCGGCTTGATCCCGAATTTCTCGACGAGAACACCCAGCACGTTCGGCGTAAGGAAGGCCGGCAGCGTCGGTCCCAGGCGGATGTTCTTGATCCCCAGCGACAACAGCGTCAGCAGGATCACCACCGCCTTCTGCTCGTACCAGGAGAGGATCATCGAAAGCGGCAGATCGTTCACGCCGACACCGAAGGCCTTGGCCAGCGCAACCGCCACCTGGATCGCCGAGTAGGCGTCGTTGCACTGCCCCATGTCGAGGAGGCGCGGGATCCCGCCGATCTCTCCCAACTCCTTGTCGAAGAAGCGGAACTTCCCGCAGGCGAGGGTCAGCACCACACAGTCCGCGGGGACCTTTTCGACAAATTCGGTGTAATAGTTCCGGCCCGGCTTCGCGCCGTCACAACCCGCCACCAGGAAGAAATGGCGGAGCTTCTTGGCCTTCACCGCCTCGATGACCGTTCCCGCCACACCGAGGACCGCGTCGCGGGCAAACCCCGTCATCACGCTTTTCCCCTCCTGATCCGCCTCGAATCCGGGGAACGCCAGCGCCTTTTCGATCACCGGCGCGAAATTCCCGTCGGCGATATGCGTTACGCCCGGCCAGGCGACGAGGCCCGAGGTAAAGATCGCGCCCATGTAGGACTCCTGCGGCCTCTGGATGCAATTCGTCGTCATCAGGATCGCCCCGGGAAAGGCGGCGAACTCCTTCGCCTGGTTCTGCCAGGCCGTCCCGTAGTGGCCGTACAGATGGGAATATTTTTTGAGTCCCGGATAGCCGTGGGCGGGCAGCATCTCGCCGTGGGTATAGACGTTGATCCCCTTCCCTTCGGTCTGTTTCAGCAAACCTTCGAGATCTTTGAGGTCGTGTCCGGAGATCAGAATCGCCTTCCCCTTCTTCACGCCGAGTGGCACCTTCACGGGCGTCGGATGGCCATAGGCCCCGGTATTCGCCGCGTCCAGGAGTTCCATCGTCCGGAGGTTCACCTGGCCGCACTTCATGGCGAGCCCCAGCGCCGCGTCCAGCTCCAGCTTCTCGTCCGGCAGAGAGACGAGCGCTTCATATAGGAAGGCGAAGACCGCCTCGTCTTCCTGACCGAGGATCAGGGCATGGTCCGCATAGGCGGCCAGCCCCTTGATCCCGTAGAGAAGCGTATGCTTCAGCGAGAGGATGTCGGCATTGGCGGCCGGATAGGAGCAAACGCCATGCGCCTCGCCCTGGGCGATGAGCCCCGGAAGATCGTTCGCGGGGCTGAATTTTACGGCATCACCCGGAAAATCGGCGGCAACACCCGCCGCACGAAGTTTTCCAAGCCATTCGTCGCGGAGGGCCGCGGCCCGGCGGATCAGCGGCGCGAGGCGCTCCGGATCGAAATCGACGTTCGTCACGGTGGCGAAAAGCGCCTCGCAGACAAAAACATCCGTAGCCCGGTCGCGGATGCCGGCTTTTTGCGCCGCGACGGCCACCTGCGCCAACCCCGTCAGCGCGTAGACCAGAAGATCCTG
>CAYSSF010000297.1:0-4573 GCA_964433455.1 uncultured Syntrophaceae bacterium | reverse complement strand
AATCAGCTGCTCTACCGTCTGAGCTACATCGGCCCTCTGTCGTATGAAAGGCAGGTCCGCGAAGGAATGGCCTATTTATCGCAAGCCATACCCCTTGTCAAGGTTTTCCTGCGTAAAGAATGCCTCCTTCACCATCTCGATTTTCTTAAACATTCCTAATTTTCGTCCGGAGAGTTTGCTTGACTTTCGGGATTGCTTTGATATGATCCCGGCAACTTGTGACATCCGGGAATTTCAAACCCTTTTCTTTGAAGGACCGGGGTGCACGCATCCCTCTCTTCCGGGGGAGGCGCAGGTGAACGAACGAAGGAGGAAAGGTCATGAAAAGGCGCCTAAGGAGGATCCTTTCGGTATCTCCGCTGAAGATTGCGCTCCTGGTGATCCTGATCGCCCTCGTCCTCTTCTTCTTCGACGCCCCCTTCCTCCGCTTCATGGAGTTGAAGGCGCTGGATCTCCGGATCGTCTCCCGGGGGGCAATGCCGTCGGGAGGCGAGACCGTCATCGTGACCATCGACGAAAAGAGCCTGAGCGAACTGGGACGATGGCCCTGGCCGCGAACGACCATCGCGAAGCTGGTCGATGCCTTGAAGGGCTATGGCGCAAAAGCGGTGGGTTTCGATATCGTTTTCGCCGAACCGGATGACAACTCCAGCCTGAAGACGGTCGCCGAGTTGACGCGCGATGTCAGGCAGGGCGGGATCGGGGACAGCCGGCTCTACGGCCTTTTGGAACAGAAGCAGAAGGCGGCCGACACCGACGCCGCCCTCGCCCGTTCGATCGAAAAGGCGGCGAACATCACCCTCGGCTACTTCTTTCATATCACCGAAAAAGAGGTGGGCCATCTGAGCGAACAGCAGATCATCACCGGAGAAAGTGCGATTGCCAACGGTCGTTTCCAGATGGTCCGCGCAAAGAAGGGGGCGGAAGGGTCTCCGCTGATCCGCGCCTATGCGCCACAGCCGAACATTCCCCAGATCTCCGAGGCAGCAGAAAACGGCGGTTATTTCAATACCTTTCCGGACAGCGACGGCGTCATCCGCTGGTCGCCCCTCGTGATCAAGTTCCGGGACAACTACTACGCCTCCCTGGCGCTTTCGCTCCTCGTGCAGTATCTTGAATGGCCGATGCTGGTGCTGAACATAGCCGAGTTCGGTGTGGAAAACATCCGTGTGGACAAGATCGAGATCCCCACCGACGAGAGCGGAAGACTTCTGGTCAACTACCTCGGCCCGGCCCGGACCTTCCCCCATTATTCGGTCTCCGACGTCCTCAACGGGCGGATCTCCGCGGAGAAACTGAACGGGAAGATGGTCATCGTCGGCGCCACGGCGACGGGCATCTATGACCTGCGGGTCACCCCCTTCAGCGCCGTCTACCCGGGGGTTGAGATCCACGCGACCGTCATCGACAACATCCTCCATCAGTATTTTCTGATCCAGTCGGGCTGGACCAAATTCCTCGACGTCTGTCTCATCATCCTGGTCGGCCTGATCATGGGGTTCGCCATTCCCCGGGTCAAGGCCGTCGCCGGCATCGCGCTCAGCTCTGCACTGATCGGCGCCTTCATCGTCGCAAACACGGCGCTCTTCGTCCGGTATAATGTCTGGATGAACCTGGTCTATCCGGCGCTGACGATGATGACGATCTACCTGGGAATCACCGTTTACCGATACGTCACCGAGGAGCGGGAGAAGAAGAAGGTCCGCGGCGCCTTCCAGTATTACCTCACCGCTTCGGTCGTCAACGAAATCCTGAAGGATCCATCCAAACTCAAACTGGGCGGCGACAAGAAGAACCTCTCCGTCATGTTCTCCGATATCCGGGGCTTCACGTCGATCTCCGAAAAGCTGACGCCGGAGGAGCTGGTCCAACTCCTCAACGAGTACCTGACAGCGATGACCGATATTGTCTTCAAGTACGACGGCCTCCTCGACAAGTACATCGGCGACGCCATCATGGCGGTCTTCGGGGCGCCGCTGGATCAGCCCGACCATGCATCGAGGGCCTGCCGGACGGCCATCGAGATGATGTCCGAATTGCAACGGCTCCGGCAGAAATGGGCGGCGGAGGGCCGGCCGGACGTGAACATCGGTGTCGGCATCAACACAGGCGATATGGTCGTCGGAAACATGGGCTCCCAGATGCGTTTCGACTACACGGTCATGGGAGACAGCGTGAACCTCGCCTCGCGGCTGGAGGGAACGAACAAAGAGTATGGGACGAACATCATCATCAGCGAGTTCACCCACGAACAGATCAAAGATGAGTTCTTCTGCCGCGAGCTCGACGCCGTGCAGGTCAAGGGGAAGAAACTCCCCGTCCGGATCTTCGAGCTCTTCGGCGACCGGAAGGATGCGGGGCAATGGCAGGAGTTCGTCGGCCGCTTCGAAACGGGGCTGGCCGACTACCGCGCGGGTCGCTGGGACGGGGCGATCGCCGCCTTCCGGGGTGTCCTGGAGGTCCGGCCCGAAGATTACCCGGCCCGGTTGTATATCGAACGCTGCGAGGCGCTGAAGGAACATCCCCCCGAAGGCGCGTGGGACGGCGTCTTCACGATGAAGACGAAATAACAGGGGATGCAGGAAACATCGGGGCATGGAGATTGAGGATGGGGGATGGAGGACAGATTTCAAATCTGTCCTCCATCCCCTCCGCCAACGATAACATTGGGCAACGCCATTGAAGGAAAATCTGAAATATCGCAGTTGGGTTGAGGTCGATCTCGGCCATTTCGCCGCGAACTGGGCGGCGATGAAGCAACTGGTCGGCCCCGACGTGAAGATTCTGCAGGTGGTCAAGGCGGACGCCTACGGCCACGGCGCGATCGAAATCTCCAACGCCGCCCTCCGGAACGGCGCCTCCGCTCTCGGCGTCGCCAACGCCGACGAGGGGGTGCAGCTTCGCGTGAGCGGGATCACGGCGCCCGTTCTGATCCTCTCCCCCGCAACCGGTTCGGAGATCGGCCAGATCATCAAATACAACCTGATCCCTTCGGTCTCCGATCTGAAATTTGCGCGGGAATTTCAGAGGAAGGCTCACATGGCGGGCATCCGCGCGCCACTCCATGTCGAGGTCGATACGGGCATGGGCCGGGGCGGGACCATCCGGGCCGAGGCCTGCCAAACCATTCGGGAGATCTCCTCCTTTCCGAACATCCTTTTGGAAGGCATCTTCACCCACTTCTCCGAAAGCGAGATCCTCTCCTGTTACAACGACTTCCAATGGCGCGCCTTTCGAGAGCTGCTGGATAAACTGGAAGCGGGCGGCCTGCGGATCCCGATCCGCCACATCTCGAACAGCGGCGCCATCCTGAACTACCCGGATTGCAACCTGGAGATGGTGCGGCCGGGGATTATCACCTACGGGATATATCCCTCTCCGGCAACCCGGGATAAGATTGCCCTGAACCCCGTCATGAGCTTCAAGACGCGGGTGGTCCTCGTCAAGGAGTTCCCTGAAGGATACGGCATCGGCTACGGCCGGACCTTCATCACCCGGCGGCCGACCCGGATCGCCACGATTCCGGTCGGTTACGGCGACGGCCTCGGCTGGCCGCTCTCCAACCAGGGGGAGGCGCTGATCCGGGGAAAGCGGGTCCCCATCGCGGGCCGGATTTCGATGGACATGTGCACCCTCGACGTCAGCCGGATCCCGGAGTGCGCCGTCGGCGACGAGGTCGTCCTCTTGGGCGAACAGGGCGGTGAACGAATCACCGCCGACGAAATCGCCGCGAAGGTCCATTCGATCAGCTATGAGATCCTCTGCGCCCTCGGGAAGCGCGCGCCGCGGCTCTTTCTGCAGCAGGGCAGTAGCGACCGGGTGGAACCGAGCCTCCGGAGGATCTTCATTCCCGACGAGGAAAAGTCGATTGACCGGATCGACAACATCATCCGCCACTGCTTTCAGACGCGGGCGCGCAACGAGGAGCTGGGCGACGCCATCTATTACGAAATGTTCGAGACCCTCTTCGGCAAGGAGGACCGCCAGCTCGAACTCCGGAACGATTTCCGCTATCGGATCCGGGTATCGGAGTTCGCCCCGGAAGAAGTACTCCTGGAGGGGGAGACGATGCGGCATCATGTCCCCCTCCAAGAGTACTTCAAGGTGACGACCCATGTCACGTATACGAAGGTTCTCCGGAACGCCCATTTCATGATCGGCTGCGCCCTCGACAACGAACAGCTTGCCTCATTCTTCGAAGAGAGGCGGTGCGAATACCGCTGGCTCCTCAACCGGGGAGAGGATCTTCTCCCCGAACAGGATTTCCGGGTACACAGCGTCCGGATCGATGGGGAAGATATCCCTCCGGTGGGGTCGGAACGAACGGAACGGGGTTACGAGGTCTGGTTCCGTTCGGAATCGCTGAAGAAGAAGCTGAACCGCCAGGCCCGCGTCGAGATCGAGATCGAAACAAAACAGAAGAAGAGCAACCGGCTCTTCTCCGCCTACCTGGTCTACCCGACGCGCGGGATGGAAATCTCGTTCCACTACGGGGGGAGCGGGATAAAGAATGTGCAGGATGTCGGTTTCTTCTCCGGGAAGCACCCCTATCCGGCGATAACCCGGCAGGAGG
>CAYSSF010000296.1:0-4597 GCA_964433455.1 uncultured Syntrophaceae bacterium | reverse complement strand
CTGGCGACGCACTTCGGAAAACGGATCACCGAAATTGAGGTGGCCCACGAAGAGCGGTACGGCGGCAAGTCCAACTATCCGCTCCGAAAACTGATCAACCTCCAGTTCGATCTGGTGGCCTCTTTTTCCGAATTTCCGATTAAACTGATCATGTACGGCGGGATTATGCTTGCGACCCTTGGCGTCTGTTTCGGCGCCTCCCTCGTGATCGCCCGTCTCCTTTACGGGGCCGTCTGGGCAGCGGAAGGGGTTTTCACGCTGTTTGCAATCCTGTTCGTCTTTGTGGGACTCCAGTTTTTCGCGCTCGGCCTGATCGGGGAATATATCGGCCGGATCTACCACGAGGTCCGCAAGCGACCGGAGTATGTGATCGAAGGCGTCTACGAAGGCGGTTCACCTTTGACCGGAGGAGACGCATGAGGGTCGTCGTGCTTGCCTACCATAACATGGGCATCGCGGGTCTCGATGCGCTTGAACGCGCCGGGTATGAGATTGCCTGCATTTTTTCCCATGAGGATGATCCGGGAGAAAATTGCTGGTTCGCCTCGGTCCGACAATGGGGAAAAGAGAGGGGAATCCCCGTGGAGTGTCCCGAGGAGATCCGGCGGGCGGAATGGACGGAGAAGATCGCGGACTTCCATCCGGAGATGATTTTTTCTTTTTATTACCGCCATATGATCCCGGAGGAGATCCTCCGCATTCCGCGGGAAGGGGCCTATAACCTCCACGGCTCGCTTTTGCCTGCCTATCGCGGACGATGTCCGGTGAACTGGGTCCTGGTTCACGGGGAGGAACGGACCGGAGTCACGCTCCATCATATGGTCCCGATGGCCGATGCGGGGGATATCGTCGGACAGAGGGTCGTGCCGATTGAGAAGGACGACACCGCGTTCACGCTGTACGGGAAGCTCTGCGTCGAGGCGGGAATCCTGCTGGACGAATTGCTGCCCTTGATGAAAATCGGGCGAGCGCCGCGCATCCCGCAGGATCTCTCGCGGGGGAGCTATTTTGGCGGCCGCCGACCGGAAGACGGACTGATCGACTGGTCTTGGCCTGCATCGAAGGTTTACAACCTGATCCGCGCGGTCACGGATCCCTATCCCGGCGCCTTTTGCGCGCTGCCGGATGGATCCAAGCTGATAATTTGGTGGGGTACGCCGGATGCGGGCAGCGGAGGCGAAGAGAAAAAACCTCCAGGATCCATCGAAATTGAAGGGGACTCGGTTTTTGTCCGGACGGGAGAGGGAAGAATTCGGCTCCTCGATTTGCAGGAGCGGGGCGAAAGGATGACCGGCAATCGGATCATCCGCTATTTTATCGGCAAGGAAGGGATGAAGTTATCATGAAGATTTTGATCCTGGGGGTGAACGGGTTTATCGGCCACCATCTGACAAAGAGGATTCTCGACGAGACGGACTGGGTTGTTTACGGGATGGACCTCTCCGACGACCGTCTCGGCAAGAACCTGCTGAATCCACGCTTTCACTTCATCGAAGGGGACATCGCAATCAACCGGGAGTGGATCGAGTATCACGTCAAGAAGTGCGACGTGATCCTTCCGCTCGTCGCCATTGCGACGCCCAAGCTCTATGTGGAGGACCCGATCGGCGTCTATAACCTCGATTTCGAGATGAATCTCAATGTGATCAAACAGTGCGTGAAATATCACAAGCGCGTCGTCTTCCCTTCGACCTCGGAGGTGTACGGGGCGTGCACCGATCCGGAGTTCAACGAGGATGAGAGTTACCTGGTCGTGGGGCCGATCCAGAAGGAGCGCTGGATCTACTCCTGCTGCAAACAGCTCCTCGATCGGGTGATCTATGCCTACGGCACGCGGGGACATCTGGAATTCACGCTCTTCAGACCCTTCAACTGGGTCGGACCCCGCCTCGATTCCCTGAATACGGCCAAGGAGGGCAGCTCCCGTGTGGTGACCCAGTTCATCGCCGAACTGCTCATGAAACGGCCGATCAGCCTTGTGGACGGCGGCAGCCAAAAAAGGTGTTTTACCTACGTCGATGACGGTATCGCCGCACTGCTCAGCATTCTGGAAAACCGCAACGATGTCTGCAAGAACCAGATCATCAATATCGGCAACCCGGACAACGAGTGCTCCATCCGCGAACTGGCCGATCTGCTGAAGAGGCTCTTCATGGAACATCCGAGCCACTGCGGTGACGGAACCTGTTCGGAAATCATTGAAGTTCCCGCAAAAACCTATTACGGCAAGGGATATCAGGATATCTACACACGAAAACCGAGCATCGAAAAGGCGCGAACCCTCCTCGGCTGGTCGCCGGTCGTCGGGCTGGAAGATTCCCTGCGGATGACCCTCTACTCTTTCCTTGAGGAGAATGAACCGTTGGTGAGGACTGAGTGCTGAGTGCTGAGGGCTAGGTGCTGAGTAAAACAAATTATTTTGGGGTTTTTTAGGGATGATCCGTCTTTGCTCTTCCTCAGCACTCAGCACTCAGCACTCAGCACAAAGCAGAATCCTGGGGTTGAAAATCGATGTGGATACCTACCAGGGAATGCGGTTGGGGGTGCCCCGTCTTCTTTCCCTGCTGCGGGAAAATGATCTCCGGGCGACATTTTACCTGAGCATCGGACCGGACGCTTCGGGAAGGGCTATCCTTCAGATCCTGAAGAATCCGAGCTTTCTGAAAAAAATGGTCCGGACGCGTGCCGCCAGTCTCTATGGTTTCCGGACCGCCCTGTATGGAACGCTTCTCCCTTCTCCGAAAATTGCCCTCGCCTTTCCGGATCTGGTGCGGAGAATCCTTCAGGAA
This sequence comes from uncultured Syntrophaceae bacterium, assembly GCA_964433455.1. Classification (GTDB taxonomy): domain Bacteria; phylum Desulfobacterota; class Syntrophia; order Syntrophales; family UBA5619; genus UBA5619. The sequence goes on along the minus strand of CAYSSF010000296.1, from coordinate 1,808 downwards.
GGCCACGAGGTGCAGTTTCATGCGTGGGATCATCGGCGCTGGCAGGATGAGCTGATCGTTCGTCCGGAGCCGTGGATACGGGATTGGTTCCGCCGCGGCATCGACGGTTTTGAAGCGCTGACCGGAAAGAGGCCGACCTCTTTCGGAGCCCCGGCGTGGCTGATCGACGATCGGGTGCTCTCCATGGTCGGCGACTTCGGTTTCGACTATCTGAGCTGTACCCGTGCAAAGGCGCCCTTCATTCATGAAGGAACCGGCTTGATTGAGATTCCATCGGATCTTCCTTGTTATGAGGAGACCGGCATGGAGGAGGGGGGGCGGACAATTCTTGCCGGACTTGCCGGGGACGGGATTCATGTTCTTCCTGTTCATGCGGAGGTCGAAGGCGGGCTGATGAGTGAAAACTTCATTCGTCTCATTCATGGAGTGAAAAAAATGGGATATCGGCTGCTTCCGCTTTGCGAACTCCTCCCGCTGCTGGATCGGAAAAGTCTGGCCACCAGGCGCTTCCACATGCAGCTTCTCCCGGGACGCTCCGCCCCCTGCGCTGTTTGAACCGTGTGCGGATTTTCTTAAAAACCCAGACCCGGCATTTCGATTCGAGTCGTAAAAAGAAATAAAAGGCGCAAAAAACGGTTGACCATTTCCTTCATTCATAGTAGCTATGCGCACAGTTCAGCATCATCATGGCGGATTGACGATGACCTGCTTTCTCCGGAACATCATCAATACTCAGACTCCGGGCGGATGGCTCCGTTTTCATTCTTATGTCGATTTCAACCCCTTGTATCCTTTCGAGTTCAGCGTGTGCCTTTGCATACCTGTCAGAGCGCGATGGATCACACGCCGAGGGGGTGGACGGATTTCAGGATTCGGGAAGATTGTAAGAACGGCAAACATCAACAGGAAATAAGGAGGATGGCGTATGAAACGTGCAGGAATTATGATTGTCGTGGGTATCATGGCCATGTGTCTGGCATTCAATGCGGGCGCTGCGGAAAAGGTTACGGTTTACACTTCGCTGGAGACGGATGAAACGGTAAAATATCTCGAGGCGGCGCGAAGGGATATGCCGGACCTCGAAATCAACATCATCCGCCTCTCCACCGGGGAACTGGGTGCGCGCATGTTGGCCGAAAAGGACAATCCTCAGGCGGATCTGGTCTGGGGGTGGGCCGTGACCAATATGGAAGAGTTCATTCCCAAGGGTCTTTTGGTTCCCTATAAGCCCAAAGGGGTGGAGAGGCTCGAGAAGCGATTTGTGCATCCCGAATATTTATACGTTGGAATCGATATGTATATCGCCGCATTCTGCGTGAATACCAAGGTCATGCAGGAGAAGGGGCTGCCCATGCCCAAGGGGTGGAATGACCTCCTTGACCCGAAATTCAAGGGACTCGTCACCATGCCCAACCCCGTGGCCTCCGGCACGGGATTCCTCCAGGTCGCCAGTATCCTCCAGATGTACGGCGCCAAAGAGGGCAAGGAGGACGGCTGGGAATTCCTGAAGAAACTGGACAAGAACATCGGCCAGTACATCAAGAGCGGTTCCCGGCCCGCCAAAATGACTGCGGCCGGAGAGTTTGCCGTGGGGGCCTCCTTTGAATTCGTTGTCGCCGAACTGATCAAACAGGGCTTCCCCGTTAAGTTTGTCTTCCCGATCGAGGGTGCGGGATATGAAGTGGAGGCCAACGCCCTGCTCAAGGGGGCGAAAAATCCCAACTCCGCAAAGAGATTCCTCGATTGGGCCATTACGGACAACGCCATGAAAGAGTATGCCAAATTCAAGCACGGTGTGACCCTTCCCG
>CAYSSF010000295.1:0-4644 GCA_964433455.1 uncultured Syntrophaceae bacterium | reverse complement strand
AGGATCACCCCACCGGTCTCCACAAGGAGCTGCCCCCCTCCGGCCATCGCATCCCGGGCGTTTACGATCAGGTTCATGAGGACCTGCTCGATCTGCCCCCGGTCGGCCCGAATGGTCGGGAGGTCCTCGGCCAGGAAGGTCTTGACATCGATCTGTTCCCCGGCAATCTTCACGAAGAACCTCATCATATCTTTCACCACGTCGCGCAGATCCAGGTTGACCGGTTCAACCACCTGGCGGCGGGCGAAGGTCAACAATTGCCTCGTCAATGTCGCGGCCCGCTCCGCAGCGCGTGAGATTTCATCCAGGTCCGCCAGCGCCTGCGGGTCGCCGGCAACCCGCGCCCGCAATAATTCTCCATATCCCAGGATGCCGGTCAGGACGTTGTTGAAGTCGTGTGCGATTCCCCCGGCAAGGGTTCCGACCGCCTCCATTCTCTGGGCCGTCTGGAGTTGCCGCTCCAACTGGGTCTTCTCCGTAATGTCGTGGACCATCGACAAGACGCCGGAAACGTTTCCCGACGCATCGCGCAAAGGAGTGCTGAACCATTCGCAATCGACACTTTTCCCATCTTTGCGGATATTGGGTGTGATCGAGAGATTCGAATCGTCGCCCTCGGACAGCTTCGACCAGAGGCGGCGGATACGAGGTCGTTCCTCCTCGGGAACGATGAATCCGCAGGGGTGCTTTCCTAACGCCTCGTCCGGGCTCCAACCAAAAATTCGTTCGGCCGCCGGGTTCCACTCCAGCACGCGAAAATCCTTGTCCCAGACGATGTAGGCCAGCGGCATCCGGTTCACGTGGAAAGATAGCCGCTGGTGGGCATCGCGGAGGGCCTCGATCCGCTGGGAGTTCAGAAGAACCACTGTGCACTGATGGCCGACGGTTTCGAGGGCGGAGACCTCCTCCTCGTTGAAAACGTCCTCACGGTCGCTGTAAACGTGCAGGACCCCGAGCATGTCGCCTCCCTCCCCCGAGGTCATGGGAAGTGCGGCCAATGCCCGATATCCGAGACGGCGAATCCAGGTACGCCAAGGGAGAAACCGGGGGGCCTCCTGGATGTCCCGGCAAACTACGGGTCTTCCGGTCCGGACCACGATCCCCGAGGGGCCTTGCCCCAATGGAGAGTCGTCCCAACGGATGTCGAGCGCGGAGATATCCTCCATCGGAATTCCTCGTCCAACCATGGGCAGGATGGTCTTATCGGGTTGGGCCAGGCCCACCCAGCACATCGGATACCCCATCTCGACGACCAGGTCGCAGACTCTCTCAAGCGAATCAATGACATTCGCCCCCTCGATGATCCTCAGGTCGATCTCATGGAGGGCCATGATCAGCCTGAGCCCCTTCCTGATTTGCCTCTCCGCCTCGACTCGCCCGGCGATCTCTTTTTGCAGGCTCTCATAAAGTTGTGAATTTCCGATTGCCTGCCCGATCATCCGCCCAACGACGGCCAGCAAGTCCAGCTCTTCGGGCGGGAAGTTGACGGAGGTCCGCCAACCCAGGTTCAACGCGCCGAACAGGCCGCCCCCGCAATACAAGGGTGTGCTCGTTATGGTCCTGAGTTCCTCCTTGACGAGATATGGGAACAACCGTTTCGTGGGATAGTTATGCATATCAACGACAACCGGTCGCCCTGCCGCGGCCGCCAGGCCGGATGCGCCTTCGCCGATCCGGATTCGCCGCACACCCTGGACAAAGTCCCTGGAGGCGCCATGATGAACGGACAACACCATCGTCTCCCCGTCGTGTTCGAGGAGGTAAACTCCACCTCCGTCCGCCTGGAGAGCCTCGATCGCCGCTGAAAGGATGTTCGGGAGTGTTTCCTGCAGGTCCAACGATTTCGCAATCGCGTTTTCGATGATCTGGAAGACCGAGAGATCCCGGTTGTGGCGGACAAGCAGCTCCTCCACCCGCTTCCGTGCCATGATGCCCCGTTTGCTCACCTCGGATCCTTCCTCTGGTCGAACCATCCGGGCATCGAAGAGGAAGCCGCGCGGGTTATTCTCGGTTATTCCTCACGACCCGGGTCTCCTGATCCGGTCACTCGCCACTCGCACGTGCCCTCTCGAACTTCTCTTCCATCTGCGCGAGCCGTTCTCTCAGGTTCTCCAGTCCGTCGTTCCCGTCTTTCCGGTCCCGTGACCATGCAGGGTCGGTTTTCCACCAATCCATCCCCATCTCCACCGCCTTGTCCACGGAGCAGATGACGAGGCGGATCTGGATCGTCAGAAGCTCGATATCCACCAGCTTCACCTTGATGTCGCCGGCGATCACGACCCCTTTGTCGAGAACGCGCTCCAGGATGTCCGCCAGCGAAGAGCTTGCGAGTGCGTGCCGCATGGCCTGTTTCGGCTGCATGGTTTCCATCCTTTACAGGAGTTTCCCAAGTGGGCCGAGATCAACGTTGAGATCTTCTTCCTGAAGACCAAACTCCTTGCGCAACCGCCCGATCTCTTCGGCCTGACGCATGAGCGTGAAGCCGAGCCGTTCGATCTGCTCCTCCGAGAGGGAACCCGAATCCATCCGGCGGATGGCCTGTTTTTCCAGAAGCTCATGGAGCAGCTTGACGAGGGTCAGCACGAGCTGACCGAGGCCGTTCTTGACATCGTCGGGGTCGATTTCCATGCGGGTGCGCCGCACAGGGCGGGACGATATTCCTGCTTGGCGAAAGGCGTCTGCGAATTCGGCGAGGGCCGGAGCCTCGATGCCGCTGAGCTCGTTCACTGTCGCATCCCGGCGTGCATTTGCGCCTGATCCCTCGCGCCGAAATGGAGAATGCCCGTCTCGTGCGCCGTTTCGACGGAGGCCAGCAACAGACGCAGCCCCAGGTAGATCAGGTCCACGTTGGCGACGGAAATCGTCAGGTCTCCATGGATGACAACACCCTTGTTGAGCACGCGATCCAGCGTCTCACAGAGGGAGATGTGCTCGGCGGGCCCCCGGTCGACGAGGGGCGAACCGTCCTGCAGGTTTGGCGAACCTTCCGATGCCATATTCTTCATCCCCCCACGCCCACCAGCTCTTTTTCGGATTCTTCCTTTTTGTATCCCTCCCGGTCCCCTTCGCCTTGCGATTCACCTTCTTCCTCTTCTTCCCCTTCGTCCGCGACCAACCGTTCCGAGACCGCGTCGAGCCGGTCGAGCAGCACCTTCTCGCGCGCGTCGAACTCCTTCTCCGTAATTTGCCCTTTCTCCAACAGCAGATAGAGACCGCTCAAATCGGCCCTGATCGTCCCGGATTCGTTGGCAAGTTCCTCCTGCGCCACCTTGTCCAGTTCACGGGCGACCCAGAGGACTCCATGAAGGGGAGAGAGCAGGATGTTGTCTAGGAGGAACATTTCCACTCCGATCTGTTTTCGTTCACAGGCTGAGGTCGAGTTCGACGAAGTTATGGGGCGCCCAGGGCCCGTTGTAGTCGAAAGAAAAGTTGTTGTCGAAAAGCTTGGCCGCCTCGAAGATCGCGGCTTCGAATTCCGGCAGGGCTTCCCGCTTCACGAGACACGCGAGGTTCATCACCTCTTTCTCGACGCGGGTCGGGTTCCTCCTGATTTCGGAACAGCGCGGCGACAGGATTTCTTCCACCTTTTCGGTGTGACGCTCCCGGTCTTCCTTGAGGAGACGGTCAAACAGGCGGCCGACCTCGATCTTGTCCGCCTGCGTCGGCTCGCGGTAATTGCCGAGAAAACGGTCCCTGGCGACCTGAAGTTCGGCGTGGTTGTTCACGAAGTACTCGAAGATGTTCGAAACGTCCCAAACCACCCGCAACCCCATCTCCACCGCGCCTTCGACACGACGGAGCTCACGGGCGAATTCCTCGTGGTTCTTCTCCAATATCCTGCGGATCGCATCCGGACCATCGGCGATGATGCCGAAGGACATCGGAAGAACGGTGCCCGTTTCCATGAGTTTCTTGAGCACTCCCTGGTGGTGCGCGAGGTTCCGACGCTCCGGCCGTAACTTTTCGTCGGGGACCTCGCTGACCAACGCGGCGACGTGATCATCGGCGATCGCGAAAACCTTGCCGTCGAAAAGTCCGACCGCGCCTTGGGTCCGCACCTCCGGGCCGGAGGCGATGGCGTAAAGGTACAATCCCGTCTTTGCAACTGCTTTCACGGCCATTTCAGCTCCCCTGATTACGCGGAGTTTCTCCATCCGGCACCCTTTCGAATTCGAGCTTCCCCTTCGCGGCGCAGGCGATCGCGATTTCCACAAGCCCTTGCACACGAAAAGCGGTCGTGTCCGTACCTCCCGACAGGAGACGGGTCGCGATTTCTTCGGGACCGCATCCGAGGTCATGGAGTTTCATGATGGTCCCAAGCACCGCCCGGACCGATGTCGGAGGAACGTTTTCCATAAGTGGCACCTCCACCCTCTATGAGCCCTGGAACTCTCTGAACTGGGTCTTTTCGTTTCCGCCGGGCGACATTGCTCCGCCGATCCTGACGATCCTGAGCTTCCCCTCCTGGGCTTCGATCTCGAGAATCGCGCCACAGGGGAGGCATTTCACGGGACCGTGATAATCGTCATATGCCTCGTCCAGGTCCACCTTGTGCCCGCAGGAAAGGCAATTCACTCTCATCTCGCAGCCTCCTTTTTTTCGCGGATCTCCATAGCTTCCCGCTCCTAATACTTGATCTGGAAC
>CAYSSF010000294.1:0-4792 GCA_964433455.1 uncultured Syntrophaceae bacterium | reverse complement strand
GCGGGCGAACGGATTTGAACCGTCGACGTCCACCTTGGCAAGGTGGCACTCTACCACTGAGTTACGCCCGCTCAGTCTGTGATGGCGCGTGACTATAACAAATAAAAACCGTTTGTCAATGAAAAATTATCCTGGTGTTGCCTGTGGCTGTGACAATGCTGACAGGTAGGCCCTGACCCTCTGCTCAATCGCAACAAGTGACAGCGTGCCGGGCTGCAGACGACTTGCCCAGGCTCGGCCCGGGTGCAGCGTGTCCCAGTTGGGGCGTTTGCCTTGGCGACGTCCTGAGCCTGGGTCATGGTTGCCGAAACCATCGACAACGACATTCCAAAGGGGGCGATAACGCTCTATGAGAAGGCTCTCAGCCAAACCTATCCAGATATCGTCCACCACGAGGCAGCGGCAACGGAAGTCCTCGATGTTCAGGTTCGTCGCCTGGCGCAGAGAACCGGCGTGCTGGCTCAGGCGATTGAACAGGACCGGCTGCTTGGTGCCTTCAGTGAAGCCGCCCTTTCTGGCGCCGGGAGCAGCGGTTTGGCCAACGTATATCGGGTGAGTGGGCTCGGTTTTGTTGAGGTCTGCGAGCGGCTTGTACAATATGTGTTCGCCTGTGTAGTAGATCAGGTATATGCCGGCTCCCACGAACAGCTCGGATGGTGGAAGAGGCTCGGTTGGACGCGCGAGAAGTTCGTGGACAATGCTCTCCGCTAACCGGCGTTTTTCCAAAGGGTTGTAGGGCTTTGGCGCCTTGGGACCATTGGTGTTCATCGGGTGGCGCCTGCCTTCCTCAGGACGACTGCACTTTCATAGAGATGGGCTTGAGAGGTTTCACCCCTGCGGACAACCGACTTGGTAATGCTGGCGCCAACCCGCTTGGTGCGGAGCACCTCGATCCGCTCCAGGGTAAAACCGCGTTGGAGGGCTATGCGACCGAGCACCTGGTCCACTTTGATCTCGTGTCCCTGGATGATGGAATTCCCAACAACGATGACAGCGGCTCCGCCCGGCTTCAGACAGATTGAGAGAACCTCAAGGAAACGGTAAGAGTCGTTGAAATAGGACGCGGCGTAGTTCGCCCAACCGCCGCCACCATAAACCCCTTTGTCCGTTCGAGTTTCCCTGATCGAACTTAGGACCTCCGTCAAGTCGCTGTCTTCGAACGTGATGTCAATGCGGCCTTTCGCCCTGACCGTTTGCCAGAACTTGCCAATGTTGTTCTGTTCAAGGCCTCGCAGGTCATTTGGAGAATCCATCAGCCCGAGCCAGTAGAGGTGAGGCCGGGTGTTGCGTACATAGTGGTAGTTGTTCAGGTAGGGCGGCGAGGTTACCGCCAGGTCCACGCACTGTGGCTCAAGGACATGACCGGCTTCCATGAAGCTCATCAAGTGAACAACGCCTTGCGGCGCGTCCAATGAGGTGCGCTTCGACTGAAGCCAAGCGATATCTGAACGGATCTTCCGCAGTTTCGCCAAAACCGCCGCATGAACGTCGGCCTGTTCAATCAATGGCTTACCGGCGCCCGGTCGGGTGGATAGGCTGGGCTCATAGGTGTAGTTGGAGAATCCGACCATGACAGCGCCGAACGCAACTTTGAAAATGTCAACCAGTGCTTGGGGTTCAACACGATCCAAGAAGCTGAAAAATCCGTGGACCTGTTCCTCGACCCCAGGACTGAAAAACGGGATACGTGATACAAAGCCTGCGGGAATAGCGCCCACAGCTGTCCGGCTGCCATTGCGACTCGCATAGTCATATTCTGCAATCGTTTTGTCCAGTTGCTTCAGGTCGAGGGAAACAGCCTCGATCTTGGCTTTGCAAGCTAACGCGGCATAGGGGTTGATCTCGAAGCCGACCGCGTTATGACCGGCTTGCAGAGCAGAAATGAGCGTTGTGCCGACGCCGGCGAACGGGTCCAGAACGCGATACCTTCGGGCCGGGCAAACCGGCAGGAATGAGCTGAAGCAATCCTCGACAAAGCGCGCAGAAAACCCGGCAATCCACGGCACCCACCGGTGTACAGGGACTTCCCGGTTCTCCATAAAAGCCGGGTCGCGGAAAAGCGCGTCGGTACGCGGGGCGGAACCGTAGTCGAGGGATTGTTGCTCACGTACACGATCGGGCTCGCCGGTTTCGGTATGTGGGTGCTCTTTGCGCATTGCGGCTTTCACCCTATTTATGGATAAAGTACTTTATTTGTTTGATAATGTGTTGCTTTCGATACACGAAGTATAGGGGGACCGTTTTTGCTTGTCAAGGGATATTACCGGGCCATTCCCCCGCATAGAAGATCCCGCAGCGGTAGGTTCACCCCTTTCGCAGGAGGCCTGTCCGGTAAAACTTGACGAAGTAATCGATCCCGGAGGCAACCGTCAGGACCAGCGCGATGTAGAGGATCGCCATCCCGACGAGATGGGCGTCGGCGCCGATGAACGAATAATGGATCATCAGCGCCGATACGGCGAAGATCTGGCAGAGCATCTTGCGCTTTCCGAGCGGGCTGGCCTGGATGATCAACCCGTCGGAAGCGGCGATGTTGCGGATGCCGTCCACGGCGAAGTCCCGGATGATGATGATCGCGACGATCCAGGCGGGGATCCGGCCGATCGGAATCATCAGGATCATCGCCGTGTTGACAATGAGTTTGTCGGAGATCGGATCGAGAAATTTCCCCATCGTCGTAACGATCTCAAATCTCCGGGCGATGTATCCATCGAGAATATCGGTCAGCGCCGCCGCGATGAAGAGAATCGCAATCACGAGGCTCATCGTCGGCCCCGGGGAGAGCAGAAGTGCGAAAAGGATGGGAATCACCCCAAGCCGGAGCATGGTGATTGTATTGGGGAGGTTGAACATCTCCCGCTTCTCCTCCGGGATGGGCAGCCGGTCAAACGACCTCTTCAGTAAATCGATCATCGCCGGGGATCTCCTCCTTGCCCCTTTTTGTTTCCTCTAACTGTATCGAAGACATCTTATCGTTTATGCTCGCTTTTATATTGTTCAAGGCATTTCGGGGAGCAGAAATAAACCGTCTTTCCATCCATTTTCAACCGGCAGGCATCGCCTATGGGAACATAGGTATGGCAGATGGGATCCTCCACGAGGTCCTCGCCGGCGGCCGCGGTCCGGATCTGCGCCGGATCGGCCTTGCCTCCCATCTGCGGAGTTTTCTTCCGGAAAATCCGGAACAGGATATAGATAACGATAGCAGCGATCAAAAGCCTGAGTATCATTTTTCAACCACTATTTTCTTTTCGGAACTTCCGCGACAAATCTTCCGCCTTCTTCATTCCGTCGGTCTCTTCCGGTATGTAAAGCCCCACGTGCCCCGGGTCGGTCAGACGATCCAGCAGGCCGCGCGCCGAAACGCCGAACGCGGGATGGATCGCATAGGAGGCGAGCTCGCAGAGCGGCGCCAGCACGAAACGCCGGCGGTGCATCTCCGGATGAGGAATCTTCAAACCTTCCTGATCGACAACCTCCTGACCGTAGAGGAGGATGTCCAGATCGATCACACGCGGCCCCCATCGCGGCCCTTCGGTTCGTCCCATCTGCCCTTCGATCTCCTTCAGTGCCTCTAAAAATTTCGTCGGCGACAAATCCGTCCGGACTTCCGCAACGGCATTGATGAACCACCCCTGCTCCATCGGCCCGACCGGCGCCGTCCGGTAGAGGGAAGAGCGGCGAAGCATGCGGACCCCCGGGATCGTCCCGATGCGCCGCACCGCCTCCCTGCACTGGGCGGCAGGATCACCCAGATTCGCGCCGATTCCGACGAAGGCGACGATTCCTCGGACGCCCCGGTCCGAAGAACCTTGAAATTCCATCTCTTCACCCAGCGGCTTTCCGCAAGCCGATCACGTCCTGCATGTCGTAGAGGCCGTTGACCCGGCCGACGACCCAACGGGCAGCCCGTATGGCGCCGCAGGCGAAGTTGTCCCGGCTGTGCGCCCGATGGATGAATTCCAGCCTTTCCCCCATCCCGCCGAAGATCACCGTGTGTTCCCCGACGATATCCCCGGCCCGGAGGGTCTGAATTCCGATCTCACGCTTCGCCCGCTCCCCGATCATCCCATGCCGGCTGTAGACGCCAACCTCCTCCAGATCGCGTCCGAGGCTCTCCGCGATGACCTGGGCCATCTTGACGGCGGTGCCGCTCGGGGCGTCCTTCTTCAGATGGTGATGCGCCTCCAGGATCTCCACATCGTAATCATCGCCGAGGAGGGCGGAAACGTCCGCGAGGACCTTCAGCATCACATTGACGCCGACACTCATGTTCGGCGCAAGGACGCACCGGACGGAGGAGGCCAGTTCCCGGACCCGCTTCATCTCCGGCGCCGTGAACCCGGTGCTCCCGATCACGATCGCCTTTCCCGCCGCCGCCGCGATCTCCAGGTGGCCAAGCGATACATCATGGGCGGTGAAATCGATCACCACATCGCCTTGACCGATGCAGCCGGCAAGCGAATCCCCGATCGGAATCCCCGTCCGGCCGAGGCCCAGCCCCAGGCCGACATCCTTCCCGACGGCGGGGTGCTCTTTCCTTTCGACAGCGCCCGACAGCTCGATCCCCTCCGTCTCCGCGATGAGGCTGACGATCCGTCCCCCCATCCGCCCGCCGGCGCCCGTTACGATGGCCCTGATCATCGGGTCCTCCCCGTTGATCCGATCAAACCGTATTCCTGCATCACCTTTTTCAAAAGGGCCTCGTTCGCCTCCGACATCGGACAGAGCGGAAGCCGCAGTTCGCCGTCGATCTTTCCCATCATCGCCAGCGCCGCCTTCACCGGGATCG
>CAYSSF010000293.1:0-4793 GCA_964433455.1 uncultured Syntrophaceae bacterium | reverse complement strand
GATCATACCCGCTGGCAAAAAACATTTCACGCAGCTTTACCGGAAAGACACCATCAGCGGGGATTCTCACCTATTGAAGCTCAAAGAATTCAAGTGCATCGAAATTATCAAGGTAGCAGATTTTCTAAAGAAAAAATAAAACCTCTTACTGAAGACATGAAGGGGGAAACGGCTTGATGACAGAAAGCGCGAGCAATCTGCTCTACTACGGAGACAACCTGGACATTCTGCGCCGCTACGTGAAGGACGAGACGGTTGATCTCGTTTACCTGGATCCGCCTTTCAACTCAAATACCAATTACAATGTCCTGTTCGCGGAAAAAGACGGGAGCAAGGCCGCAAGTCAGATTCAGGCTTTCTCGGACACCTGGACATGGACCCAGGAAAGCGAATCCGTCTTTGCGGAGATCGTGACAGCGGGCGGGCGCGTGGCGGATTGCCTTCAGGCGTTCCGGACCTTCCTCGGCGAATGCGACATGCTGGCCTATCTCGTGATGATGGCCCCGCGCCTGGTAGAACTTCGGCGCGTGATGAAGACGACCGCGAGCATTTACCTTCACTGCGATCCGGCGGCGGGTCACTATTTGAAAATGCTGATGGACGCTATATTCGGACCTGAGAACTTCCGAAATGAAATTGTGTGGAAACGAACATCTTCGAAATCACTGATGACGCGAAGGCTTCCATCAAACCATGACGTCATATTGAGTTACCAGGTTTCTCCGGATGCATTTTGGAATGCAGATGCCATGTTTTCCGCATATGATCTTGCCAATCTGGATGAGAAGACTGCGGGTAAATACGGCCATCGAGACAAAGACGGGCGGCTTTATCAGTTGGACAATCTATGCAACCCAAACCGTGACCGCCCAAATTTGACATATGAATTTCTCGGGGTAACAAAAGTTTGGCGTTGGACAAAGGAACGCATGCAGAAGGCGTATGAAGACGGTCTTGTTGTCCAACCAAGTCTGGGGGCAGTTCCCCGGTTCAAGCGTTATCTGGACGAGCAAAAAGGGAGACCTCTTGACGATGTCTGGACCGATATTCTGCCGCTCAATTCACAAGCGGCCGAACGCCTCGGCTACCCGACCCAAAAACCCCAAGCCCTGCTTGAACGGATCATCTCCGCGGGCAGCAATCCCGGTGACGTTGTTCTTGACCCCTTCTGTGGCTGTGGGACCACGATTGCCGCCGCGCAAGCGCTGGGCCGTCCGTGGATCGGGATAGACATCACACACCTTGCGATAACCCTCATCAAGCAACGCCTAAAGGATTCCTTCGGCATCGAACAGGTTGTTCACGCCTCACCAGCGCGTAAAGGTGAAACGACGAAAGTCGGGGAAGCGGCGGCGGAATATGGAGAGGCGACAAAGCGGCCGTTCCATGTTGTGGGCGAGCCCACAAGCGATCCGGACGCGGCGGCGCTGGCGGCCTCGGACCCGTATCAGTTCCAATGGTGGGCGCTGGGCCTTGTGGGGGCGCGGCCTGTTGAGCAGAAGAAGGGAGCCGACAAAGGCATTGACGGGCGGATCATCTTTCAGGGGGACAAGCAGGGGATATTTGAAAGCGTGATCCTGTCAGTGAAGGCTGGACATACCAATGTGGCCCACGTCCGCGATCTAAAAGGTGTCCTTGAACGGGAAAAGGCGGCGATCGGGGTTCTGATCTCGATGCAGGAAGCCACCTCCCCCATGAAAACGGAAGCGGTTACGGCGGGTTTCTATGAATCCGCTTTATGGGGACGGAAGTACCCGAAGGTTCAACTTTTCACGGTAGCCGAACTGCTTGCCGGGAAGAAGGTCGAAATGCCCCCGATCCGGCAAGTGGGGGCAACGTTCAAGAAGGCGCCGAAGGCGACGGAAAAGCAAGGTGAGCAACCGGAATTGCAGATGTGACAACCGACCCAAGGCATCGTCGCTTTCTTCCCCACAGATGCCAACTCAGCCGGCGAGGTGGGTTGTGAATGAATCGCAATACCCATCGTTCGAGCACGCTATCAAAGAATGGATGGTTATCATTGATGCATATCTTACCGAATTGCGGGTTCAAATACCCGACCGGATCATGCTGGCCGCACAAGAGTTCGTTGAGCGCGGCATAGTTAAAATTGAAGGAGATACCAAGGAAGATTATTTTGTCCGTCCTTGGTTTCAATTCGTCCATCAGGCCATTCACCGCTGGTACAAAGAAAAATATGGTTCGGCTCTTCACAGACCAGATGAGGTCTTTCTCGGAGCATGCGAGATTCTCGGTTCTCTATTCCGGCTCCGTGTGCCAAGGAACTTGCGGCGAGATGGCGAGCCGGGCAAGACCGTCTGGATAGTCTTTCCTATCGACCTCCAAGATGAAGAAGACCCAGCAAATTGGCTGGTTAACCCTCCCAATTTGAGCGCACTCGAAAGTGAGACGCGACGGCACGCTTTAGATGAGGTGGTTTCAGTGGCGCGGCTTCTTCGTGTCATACACAATGACCTCATGACTGCAAAGAAACCCGATGACATTTCGCAAGAACTGGACAACAATATTTCCGTGCACCTAATGGCGTCGGCAGAACGCCTGACTGAAGTGCATCGGACAGCATTCGGCATTGCCTGTTGGGAGGCGCACCAGACAGTGGAGAAGTCTCTTAAGCTCCTGGGACGGCAATATCGAGGACAGCATCGGAAGACGCACGAACTGATGCAACTCTTCCGTGACATTCAGGACTCAGTCACCGGTATTGATGAGGATCTCCTGCAAAAAATGCCAACCAAGAATCGAGTCATCGAGATGAGGGCAGGCGAAGGTACATCAGTCGGACCCCAGGTAGCCTACCAAATCTATCGTATCAGCCTCGATGTGACGGCTCAATGCACAAGCGCCATGCAACGAGACATACGGGCGCGAAACGCAGCATTCCTTCTCAAGATGCCACCTTGGGCTTAGCCTATGAAGAAATTCAGCTTATAAAATGCAATTGAGAACCATCACGGAAGTCATCGATAATGAAAGTGAACGTGTCATAACCGCAGAGCACTTCTTTGCTCAAAATGAAGACGTCATATTTAGGCAACGGTATGAGCTCGAAAAGGCTCTCATCCTGAAGAAAAAAATGTGGGTATGTCCTGTTTGCAGACAACCCATTAAAATTAGGGGTAAAAAAGATGGAATCATCTCCATGCATTTTGCCCATGTTGCAGACAAGCTTGATTGCCCAATCAAAACAGGAAGAGATTACACGAAGGATCAAATTCTTCGGATGAAGTACAACGGGCAGAAAGAGAGCCCAAAACACAATCGACTAAAAAATCTAATCGCTGAGAAAATATCGAGAGATGAAAGATTTACGGAAATCCAGGTTGATAAAAGATACGAGGGAATCTGTAAAGATTGGAGAAGACCAGATGTCTCGGCTATTTTCAATGGTAAAAAGGTTGTCTTCGAGCTTCAACTCACAACAACATTTCTGAGCGTTATCGCGGAACGAAATCTGTTTTACCAAGATAATCAGACTTATATTCTTTGGATATTTGACTACGGAAGACAGAATATTGAGGGGATGCGATTTATGGAAAAGGATATTTTTTATCCAAATTACCATAACGCATTCTTTATAGACGAGAACACTGGCAGTAATCAATTCCAGTTAATTTGCGGTTATGAAAATCCAACTATTATTGATGGCTCTATAAAAAATGAGTGGCAATTGCAGAAAATCAATTTCAGTGAATTAACATTTGGCCCTGATTTTCAAGTCTATTGGTTTGATTATGAAGGTTATAAGACAAGTCTGGTAAAGGAAATCGAGAAAAATAGATTTATGGAATTCGGCAATTTATGGAAACAATCAAGCTCTGAAGAAGAACGGATACGCCTTATTGAAAGAATCAGCTACGTAGTCGACCAGAAAAATAATGCTTTTCAAATTTATGAGCTTTCGAGCCTCCTTAGTTGTTTATACTCCATTAAATTTCAAAAGGTTATAGGATACAACTACAAGCGGATTGTTCAATTATTGCACCAATATTTTGACAAAGATACCGTTAAAGAATCACACTTTGGCGAATACATTTTTAAAGCCATCCGAGTATATGCACGCGATCAAATAAAACGTGAAGATAAAACAGAAAAGTTTTTTTCTAAAGCAGTAGCATACAAGAAAAGACAGTTTGAATTATGTCACAAATACGATCCTCTTTTAAAAAATTTATTTCCTGAGCTTTGGGAGAGCAGATGACTTGTCCAAACCCCACTGTAAATCTCTTATTCCCCAAAACTACAATTCACCCTGTGTCCCACATTGGCGATAAGCCTTGCGATCGTGGCCACGGCGTTCGGCTGTTTGAACGCCCGATAGACGATCACCATCATCCGGTAATAATCCTTCGTAAACCGGTTATAGCCCGCCTGGAGCTGATCGACAGTCATGTTCTTCGGCCTCACGATCACCGAGCCGCCGGTGTATTTCGTGTAATCGGAGCAGATGATACGGCCCTCCATCTCAAATTTCCGGTAGAACTCGGTCCCCGGATAGGGGATGAGGATGTTGACGGCGACGCTGTCGATCCTGATCTTTTCCACCGCCTCGATGGTCCGGTCGAACACGTCCGGCGTGTCGGTGTCGAACCCGAAGATAATCCCCCCGTCCACCAGGATGCCGTGATCGTGAAACCGCGCGATGTTATCCTTGAGGCGCTCGACCCGGTTGAACCCTTTGTTTGCCTCAGACAGCGCGGCGGCGGACACGGACTCGACCCCCACGAAGACGCCAAGACAGCCAGCCTTTGCAGCCAGGGAGAGCAGCTCTTCGT
>CAYSSF010000292.1:0-4814 GCA_964433455.1 uncultured Syntrophaceae bacterium | reverse complement strand
GCCGAGATAGATGTAGTTCAGGTAGAGGGTGATGATCTCTTCCTTGGTCAGATAGCGGTCGATCTTGTAGGCCAGCAGCGCCTCCTTGATCTTCCGCATGTAGCTCTTCTCCGGAGAGAGGTAGAGGAGTTTGGCGACCTGCTGGGTGATCGTGCTTCCTCCCTGGACGATTCTGCCCGCCTCGATGTTCTTGAAAAAGGCCCGGGAAATGCTCTGCATGTCGAAGCCGCCGTGCTGGAAAAAGCGGGCGTCTTCCGCGGCGACGAAGGCCTGGATCACGATCTTCGGAATCTCTTCGTACTTGAGCACCTTTCGGTCCTCGAGAAAGAACTCGTCGATCAGTTCGTTGTTGTCCGCATAGACCCGCGTCGTGATGCTGGGACGATAATCCTTCAGCGCGGCGATGCTGGGAAGCTCCTTCAGCAGCACGTAATAGAGCAGGCTGCTCCCCGCCAGCGCGACGGTGACGAAAAGCACAAGGATCACAACAATGATGATTCCGAGGAAGGAGCGTCGTCGCGAGGAGGATCGCTTCTTTCGCGGGGCGGCACGCTTGACGGGGGTCATGGGTTTTTATCTTCCATCTCTGCGGCGGTTTCTTCAGATTCTTCCGGCGCCGATTTGCTTTTATGGGCAAATTTGACCAGGATAATGCTCACTTCGTAAAGGACCATCAGCGGGAGCGCCATAAGGACCTGGCTGATGGCGTCGGGAGAGGGGGTCAGTATCGCGGCGACGATGAAAATGATCAGGATTGCGTAACGTCTGTTTTTCGATAGCATTTTCGCGTTGACGACGCCGATCTTGGCCAGGAAGAACATGAAGACCGGCATCTCGAAACAGAGGCCGAAGGCGAGCAGGAATTTGAGCGTCAGACTGAGATACTCCCGGAAGGAGATCATCGGTTTCAGGAAATCCGTCGAAAAACTCACGAAGAAGCGGAAGGCCGGCGGCAACGCGATGAAATAGCCGAACAGGATGCCGCCGATGAAAAGAATCGTCGAGAAGAAGAGGAACGGAAAGACGAGTCGCTTCTCGTTTTTATACAGCCCCGGGGAGATGAATCGCCAGATCTCGAAGAGGGTGTACGGCGCCGTCAGAAACAGCGAGGCGAAGAAGGCGATCTTCATGTGGATGAAGAAGGCCTCCGGAAGCCCGGTGAAGATCATCGAACTCTGGGCCGGCATCGCGTCGACCAGGGGCCTGGTGATGATCCGGAAGGACCAATCCTTGAACAGGTAGCAGACGCCGAAGCCGGTGCCGATGGCGATGAGGATGCGGATCAGCCGCGTCTTCAACTCTTCAAGATGCGACGTCAACGGCATTCTTTCTTCTTCGGTCTGTTTGTTTTCCATAGATGTGGGGGCTAAAGAGGCTCCGGTGAGGGAGCATGATCAGGAATTACGATGCCGCATCGTCTCCCGATCATGCTCAAGACTTGGGTTTGGGATCGTCGTTCTTCGGAGCGTCGCTTCCGGATGCAACGGGAGCGATGGGGGGCGACGGGGTTCCCTTCTCTTCCCCCTCGCCATGGAGCAGGGAATCCTTGAGCCCGTCCAGGTCTTTCTTAATCTCATCCGTCTTGAGCGTCTCCTTGATCGTTTCGGTGGCGCTGTCCGTCGCCTTGCGGAATTCGGAGAGACCCCTTCCCAGCGCTTTTGCGATGTCGGGCAGTTTTTTGGGGCCCACCACGAGCAGCGCGACGACCGCGATGACCATCAACTCCGGCATGCCGATACCAAACATGATCTCACCCTTTTCCTGTTTCCGGATCGCCTGAACATCTCGGCAAAACCAGCGGATTTTCCCTTCAGCCTTTCCGGATTGTGGTTTATAACCGCAGTCGGGAATGGTTGTCAATGTTTTTTCCGACCCCGGGGCGACCGCGAAATCTTTTGCCATATCAGGGTTTTTGTGTTAGCTATCCTCACGGTGCGGGGCGGTGCGTTCATCCACGGGGGAAGGTAGCCGATGTCAAAGAACACAGGGATTGTTGAGGACTTGCGGTATCTCCGGCATGGCGCCGGGTCTGCCCATCCTGAAACGCCCGAACGGCTCATCGCGATCTACGAGATGCTCGACAATCCCGACATGGCCTGGAAATTCACCGCGATCGACGCGAGGCATGCCACGCGGGAGGAGCTGGAGCGGGTCCACAAACCCTACTTTGTCGATTTCATCGCCCAAACGGCGGGAAAACCGATGACGATGCTGGATTCCGATACGATGGCCACCGCCGAGACGTATGATACGGCGAGGCTGGCGGCGGGCGGGCTTATGAACGCGATCGACAGCGTGATGTCCGGGGCGACGGACAACGCCTTTGCGTTGGTCCGGCCGCCGGGACACCATGCCCAGGCGGCGACGGCCGCAGGGTTCTGCATCTTTAACAACATCGCCGTCGGCGCCCGGCATGCGATGGCCCGCTGGGGAGTGGAGCGGATCCTGATCGCCGACTGGGACCTCCATCACGGCAACGGCACCCAGGAGGCCTTTTACGAGGAGAGCCGGGTCCTCTACTTTTCAACGCACCAGACTCCCGGCTACCCCGGGACGGGCGGCGCGGAGGAGATCGGAAAGGGAGCGGGTCTCGGTTACACGCTCAATGTCCCGTTGCGGCCCGGTGCGGATGATGCCTTCTATGTTCGCATCTTCCGGGAACTGCTCGCCCCGGTTGTCCGGAGCTTTCGGCCGGAACTCATCCTGGTCTCCGCCGGATTCGATCCCTATATCGGCGATCCGCTGGGGGAGATGAGGGTGACGCCGGAAGGTTTTGCCTGCCTGACCCGCATCCTCCTCGACCTGGCGGAGGAGTGGTGCGGCGGCCGTCTGGCGATGGTCCTCGAAGGGGGATATAACGTTCAGGGGTTGACGAAGTGTGTCCGGGCGGTTCTGCTGGAATTGTTGGGGGAAACCCGCGTGAAGGAGGAGACGCTGAACCGGATGGTTTCTGAAACGGGTGAAAGGGCGGACCGGGTTATCGGCCAGGCGCGGGAGCGGTGGGCGCCTTACTGGAAATAGGAGGATGCTTTGGAGACGATCAAGATCAGCCGGGATGAGGTTGCCTACGTGGCCCACCTGGCGAGGCTGGAATTCGGCGAGGAGGAGAAGGAGAAGTTCACCTCCCAGTTGAACGATATCCTTCGGTACATGGACAAACTGGGCGAGGTCGACACGGCCGGCGTTGAACCGATGACCCATGCGATCGCCCAGAAGAACGCCTTCCGCGCGGACGTGGTCGGCGGGTCTCTTCCCCCGGAGGTCTCTCTGGCCAACGCGCCGGCCTCCCGGGGCGGCTGTTTTCAGGTCCCGAAGGTGATCGAGTAAAAAAGGGGAAGGTATCGACATGGAATTGTACGCGTTGACCATTCACGAACTCTTGGACAAACTCAGACGCGGGGAGACCTCCTCCGCGGAGATCACCGCCTCCGTTTTCGGGCGGATCGACGCCGTCGAAAAGGAGGTCCGCGCCTATATCACGCTGATGCGGGAGACGGCCCTTGCCGAAGCGGAGCGTGCCGATCAGGCGATCCGGAAAGGGGAGATCGGGGCGCTGACCGGCATCCCGATTGCGCTCAAAGACATCTTCTGCACGAACGGCGTCCGGACGACCTGCGGCTCGCGGATGCTGCACAATTTCATCCCGCCCTATGACGCCACCGTCGTGGAAAAACTCCGCGCGGCCGGCGCCGTCCTGACGGGCAAGACGAACATGGATGAATTCGCGATGGGCTCCTCGACCGAGAGCTCCTTCTTCGGCGCGACCCGGAATCCCTGGGACCTCACGAGGATCCCCGGCGGATCGAGCGGCGGCTCCGCTGCGGCGGTGGTTGCCGGCGAGTGCATTGCCGCGCTGGGTTCCGACACCGGCGGCTCGATCCGCCAGCCGGCGGCCCTCTGCGGCGTCGTCGGGATGAAGCCGACCTATGGCCGGGTATCCCGTTTCGGCCTGATCGCCTTCGCCTCATCGCTGGATCAGATCGGCCCCTTCACGAAGGACGTGGAGGACTGCGCGATTATGATGAACGCGATCGCGGGCTATGATCCCAGGGAATCGACGTCGGTGCCGGAGGCGGTTCCCGATTACCGGCAGTTCCTGGGCCGGGGCATCGAGGGGTGGACCGTCGGGATCCCGAAGGAGTACTTCATCGCCGGGATCGATCCGGAGGTCGAAGCGGCTGTCCGGCAGACGATCAAAGTCGTCGAGGGGGCGGGGGCGAAATGCATCGAGGTGTCGCTTCCCAACACCGAATACTGTCTTGCGGTTTACTACATCGTTGCGCCGGCGGAGGCATGTTCCAACCTCGCCCGCTACGACGGCGTCAAGTACGGCTTCCGTTCCGAAGAGGGCCGCGACCTGATGGAGATGTACAAGAAGACCCGCGCCGTGGGTTTCGGCGCCGAGGTGAAACGGCGGATCATGATCGGGACCTACGCGCTCTCCTCGGGTTACTACGACGCCTACTACAAGAAGGCATCCCAGGTCCGGGCGCTGATCAAACGGGATTTCGACCTTGCATTCGCGAAATGCGACGTGATCCTGACCCCGACGACGCCGACGCCCGCCTTCCGGATCGGGGAGAAGACCGACGATCCGATGCAGATGTACCTCTCCGACATCTTCACGATTTCGACCAACCTGGCGGGGATTCCGGGGATCTCGGTCCCTTGCGGTTTCACCGCCGCCGGGCTCCCCATCGGGGTGCAGTTCCTGGCGGGACACTTCCAGGAGGGGCGGCTGATCCAGTTCGCCTCGGCCTATGAAAAAGAGGCCCATATCGAGAAAAGAAGACCCGCGCTATAGAAAAATAGTT
>CAYSSF010000291.1:0-4834 GCA_964433455.1 uncultured Syntrophaceae bacterium | reverse complement strand
CTACGACAACTTCATCCAGACCGACGCCTCCATCAACCCCGGCAACAGCGGAGGCCCGCTGATCGACCTGCAAGGGGAGGTGATCGGTATCAATACGGCAATCATCGCCTCCGGCCAGGGGATCGGGTTTGCAATCCCGATCAACATGGCCAAGGAGATCGCCCCCCAGCTTCAGAAACGGGGACACGTCACCCGGGGACTGCTCGGCGTCAACATCCAGGACCTGACCCCGGAACTGGCCAAGTCGCTGGGCCTCAAGGAGAGCAAAGGCGCCCTGGTTGCCCAGGTTGTTCCGGGCGGGCCGGCCGACAAGGCGGGCATTGAGCAGGGAGATGTGATCGTGAACTTCGACGGCAGGCCGGTTGCCGATTCAAAAGATCTTCCGCGGATCGTCGCCTCGACGCCGGTCGGGAAGACCGTTACACTGAAACTGCTCCGGGACGGAAAAGGGGTGGAGCGTCAGGCAAAGGTCGGTGAAATGGAAGAAGACAACCGGGCCGACGCGGCGGAGAGTCCCATCCACCCCTCTCTCGGGATGACGTTGCAGAATTTGACGCCGCAGATTGCACGGGAACTCGGCGTGAAGAAAACCAGTGGGGTGGTCGTGACCGGTGTCGAGTCCGACAGCCCGGCGGCGGAAGCCAACCTCCGGGTCGGCGATGTCATCCAGTCGGTGAACAGGAAACCGGTCAAGAACGTCGACGAGTTCGTGAAGATCGTTGTGAAAGCCAAGGGGAGCGAAACGCTTCTGTTGCTGGTGCAGCGAGAGAAGGGCAGCATATTCGCGGCTGTAAAGCCAAGGTAATGCAATGGCTTCACCGCCGGGTCGACGAGAAACCTTTCGTCGGCCCGGCGTTTTGGGGCTGTTTTTCGAACATTTACGTTTTCCCCTTCTGCTTTCCGTAAGCTAATGATTTTTCTTTGACAGAGTTCATCCCTTATGTCAAGGTCTTGCGCAAAAATGGAAACTTCAGGGAAGTGAGAAACCACCATGCATGTTACCCGTCTCCGGTGTACCGTCAAAGTATGATCTACTGGTCCTGTCTTTCTTTTGCCAGTTGACTTGGGCTCATGGTCCAGAAGGGGGTGCCGTCTTTGGTCAGCCTCACCTTGAAGGAATAGTCGCCCTTGGTTACTTTTGAACCCATGAAAACATCTTTTTTGTTGATTTCGGCCCACGCACCGGCGACTTTCACCCTGTCGCCCTTTTTAAGGCGGATGGTTCTCTTGTTTTCGAATGAAGCAGGGCACAGATGAACCGTAACCGTTTCTCCCTTTGATTCACTGACCTCCAGAACAAGACCCGGAGACATTCCGGGCATCGGGGCGACCTCTTTTATATCAACAACCGTCCCCTTAAATGAATCCATCTCATTGGCTTTGTATAATTTGTTGTAAGGGCTATTCAATTCCCAACCGCTCATATCGCTTTTGTCAGCGGCGAAGCCTGAAACAAAACCCAGCAGACACAACCAAACAATTAGAATCACTCCCAAGCCGATCCGCATATTTCCGTCCCGTTTGAACATGGTACCCTCCTGTTTCCAAAGTAAATTCAAGCAACCATTACCACATGACTCGGCTTTAAGATAGGGAGGGAAGCTTCCGATGTCAAGGACGTTTATTTCCCGGAATATATTTCCAGGTCAGGCAAGATGTTGCGGATGAGGGTGGTCATGGAGGATACAACCCGGTGGAGTTCCAGAAATTCGACAATATCAACGACTGGAAATGATGCCCGCATTCCACGGGCCGGCTCACAGACGGCCATGGCCATGCCTCAGGAAGGGGGCCGGGTCATGAACCATTCCCGCCATTCGTGGATCCGGGAAGCAGAAATCCCTGTAGAAAATTTCTTCAAGGGCTTTCGGCCCGTCATTGTCGAGGATGCACTTAAATCGCTTCCAGTGGGCGCCTTGGTGCGTGGCAAGATCGGTGACCGCATACGCGGCCCCTCCGATCCTCGCCTTTTGGATAAAATGATCTACACTGCGATATGGGAAATGTCGTATTCCTATGGGTGTGGAGTCACGCTTGACCGGTATGCCGTCCAAATCCAGAATGTCGTGATTGCCCTGGGCGATCACAAGGTTTGATCGGTAGCGATAGGCGATCTTGAAAAAAGGACTGCGCTCTTTCATACGCCATTGCATTCTCAGGAACGGATTTTCGTCCTCCGGGTCGGATCGCGCAGCAAAATGGTTCCACAGTTTGATCCTTGCCACGTCGACGTTGGACCGGCGCAGCACATCCGCCGCGCTCCCAGGCCCCAGGGAATACCACAGCTCGTCCGCGTCGAAGGGGATAATGTAATGGGCGCCTTTTTCCGCTGCCAGGCGAGCCAGGGCCGTCATCTTCCGGCTTTGGTAATATCCCAACTCATTGTCGTCTAAAATAAAGACAGGGATTGATGCTTGCCTTTTGATCTCCTCCAGAATATCGCGCGTTTTATCACTGGACATGTTGTCGGCAACAACCATCCCGTCCACACCTTCAGAGATCATGTGGCGCAAGGTGAAGCCGATAATGTCCTCCTCGTTGCGAACCATCGTGACAGCCCATACTTTCATAGGTCCACCTGTCTCAAATGCCTTCTTTGTATCTTATTTTTCAGATCAAGGCCAGGCTGTCGGCGACCGCCATCCCGGCGCGCGTCGGGCGGAGAAAGCCGTTGTGGATCTCTACGAGTCCTTCGTCGGCAAGCTTCTTCAGGATCGCCCGTTTGTCCGTAAGGAGATCCATGCCGTAACGGATTTTGAACCGCTCCATGCATATTCCCCGGTGCGTCCGGAAGCCAAGAAAGAGCGCCTCCAGACCCAACTGTTCGTCGTTCAGGATCTCCCTCGATTCGATCGGTTCCCGCCCCGATTCCAGATCGACGATGTAGGCATCGACGGAGAGACGGTTCCATCGCCGCTCACGCCCCGAAAAGGAGTGAGCGGTGGGGCCGAGGCCGAGATAGGGGATGTGGCTCCAGTATTTGCGGTTATGCTTCGATTCCCGGCCGGGCCGCGCGAAATTGGAGACCTCATAATGGCGATATCCGCTCTCTTCAAGGATTTGAGCCGTTATGAAAAAAAAGTCGGCCTGGCGGGATTCACCGGGGAGGATGAACTCGCCACGCCCGCATCGCTTTGCGAGAGGGGTTTTCTCTTCCAGCGTGAGTTGATAGCAGGAGAGGTGTTCGGGGCTGAGGCCGATCGCCCTATGCAGCGTGGCAAGCCATGCCGCAAAGGTGCGGTCCGTTTTCGGGGAGGTTCCTCTCCCCGCTGGGGAAGAGGGAAGACCATAGATCAGATCCACACCCATGTTCATGAAGCCGGCGTCACGCACCCGGTGGATGGCGTCGATCGCCTGAAGGGACGTATGACGGCGGCCCAGCAGCACAAGCGCGTCGTCGTCGAAGGACTGGACACCGATATTCAGGCGGTTCACCCCGGAGCGACGGAGTGCAACGAGGAACCCTTCGGTGATGTCCGCAGGATTCACCTCGACGGTGATCTCCGCGTCGGCGGCAATCACAAAGGCGGCTCGGATGTCGGCAATCAACCCTTCGAGATCAAATGCGGGCAGAACCGAGGGGGTTCCCCCGCCGAGGTAAAGCGTATCAAAGGATGCGGTCCACCCCCGGTAAAGCTCCATTTCGCGGCGGAGGGCCGACCGGTAGGCGGGGATCAGCGAACGGTTGGTGATGGAGTAGAACGCGCAGTAGGCGCATTTCCGGAGGCAGAAGGGGACATGGATGTAGAGCCCCGGGGGCTCAACCGGTCCGGGGGAGCGCTGAACGGTGTTTTCATTCGGAGTCGGGCCCGGTCCTGCATTCATCCGCTCATTCCGTATCCGACTTCAGTACGGCAAGGAAGGCGCTCTGCGGGATGCTGACGTTGCCGATCATCTTCATCCGTTTCTTGCCCTTTTTCTGCTTTTCGAGGAGCTTCCGCTTCCGGCTGATGTCGCCGCCGTAGCACTTCGCGATGACGTCCTTCCGGAAGGCGGAGATCGTCGTCCGGGAGATGATCTCGCCGCCGATCACCCCCTGGATCGCAATCTTGAACATCTGTCTCGGAATCTCCTCCTTCAGCCGTTCGCAGGCCTGGAGACCGCGGGCGCGGGCGCGTTCGCGGTGGACGATCTGCGAGAGGGCGTCGACCTTTTCGCCGTTCACGAGGATCTCGAGAAGGGCGAGGGAACTCTCTCGGTAGTCGATCAGATCGTAGTCGAAAGAGCCGTAACCCTGCGTCACCGACTTGAAGCGGTCGTAGAAGTCGAAGATCACCTCGGAAAGCGGCATCTCGTAGATCAGTTCCGCACGGCCGGGATTCGGGTAGTTCAGCGTCGAGTTGACCCCCCGTTTGTCCATGCAGAGCTTCATCACGGCGCCGAGATAGCGTTCAGGAAGCATCATCGTCGCCCGGATGAAAGGTTCCTCGGATCTGACGATCGACATCGGTTCGGGATAGTGGGCCGGATTGTCCACGAACAGGACCGTTCCATCCTTCAGCGTGAAACGGTAGCGGACGGAGGGGACCGAGAGGATGATCGACAGGTCGTACTCCCGCTCCAGCCGTTCCTGGACGATGTCGAGATGGAGCAGCCCGAGGAAACCGCAGCGGAATCCCTGGCCGAGGGCGGCGGAGGAGTCCTTTTCATAGATGAACGAGGCGTCGTTGAGTTTGAATTTGTCCAGGGAGTCGGCCAGGTCCGTATAATCATCCGAGGCGATCGGGTAGATCGACGCGAAGACGACCGGCTTGACCTCCTTGAAGCCCGGCAGCGGCTTCGGACAGGGGCGGTTCTCCAGTGTGATCGTGTCTCCGGTGCGGACGTCCGATAC
>CAYSSF010000290.1:0-4872 GCA_964433455.1 uncultured Syntrophaceae bacterium | reverse complement strand
AAACTCTCCTGCTTCGTCATGTTCATCCTGATCGGAGCGACCGTGTTCAGCTTCACCTTCAACGCCGCCGACGGCCACCTCTTTGTGGAACACCTGTTCGCCAGGCTGCCCGGCGGCCAGATCGGCTTCCTGATCGCGGTCAACCTCCTGGTGTTTGTGCTTGGCTGCTTCATCGATTTCTTCGAAATCGCCTTCATCGTCATCCCTCTGCTGGTCGTGGTGGCCGACAAGATGGGCATCGACCTGATCTGGTTCGGCGTGATCATCGCGATGAACCTGCAGACCTCGTTCCTGACGCCACCCTTCGGCTTTGCGCTGTTCTATCTGAGAAGCGTCGCAGCCAGGGTCGACTACAACGACCGGGTTACGAACGATCGCATTCCGGCGGTGACCACGGCGCAGATCTACAAGGGCTCGGTCTTGTTTATCGTCCTCCAACTCATCATGCTAGCTGCGGTGATCGCTTTCCCAAACCTCGTCACCGACAGGCTCAACAAGGGTCCGGTCGTGAATATGGAGAACATACGGATCGAGGCGGAGACCGGGGAGTACGTCACGAAGGACAATGATCCGATGAAAATGATCGCGCCGCAGCCTGCGGAAGAGAATACTGCACCGGAAGCCACCGGCGCCTCACAGGAAGAAGAGGACCCGATGGAGGCGGTAAGGCGCGCGATCGAGCAGGATGCGAAAAAGAAGTAGCCTGACTTTCAGCACGCATACGGAGGATCAGCGGTAAGAAGCAAAAACCCCGCGCGGCTTGCACCGCGCGGGGTTTTTTACGGAATACGGATGCGCTTACAGCCTTTGTGCCTGCATAAAGTCATCGAAACCGGCCTCTGCGAAGCGGAACCACATGTTCTGGTCGGTGCGGAACTTGCTGAAGTCCTCGTACACCTTCTTCCAACGGGGGTTCTTCGCGGACAGCTCGGCGTACAATGCCGTGGCTTCCTTGAAAGCGGCGTCCATGACGTCCTTCGGGAAGCGATGCAGCTTGGCGCCGCCCGCCACCAACTGCTTCAGGGCGATGGGATTCTTGGTATCGTAATTGGCCTGCATCTGCACGTGCGAGTGCGTCGCCGCCGCCTCGATGATCGCCCTGTACTCGGCCGGCAGCGCCTCATAGGCCTTGATGTTGACATAGAGGTCGGTCTGCGCGCAGCCCTCCCACCAGCCGGGATAGTAGTAGTTGGGCGCGACCTTGTAGAAGCCCAGTTTCAGGTCGTCGTAGGGGCCGACAAACTCGACGGCGTCGATCGTGCCCTTCTCCAGCGACGTATAGATCTCGCCGGGGGGAATGCTCTGTGTTACGACGCCGAGCCTCTCCTGCACCTTTCCGGCAAGGCCGGCGGTGCGCATCTTGAGCCCCTTCATATCGGCCATCGACTTGATTTCCTTGCGGTACCAGCCGCCCATCTGGGCGCCGGTGTTGCCCATCGGGAAGTTGATGATGCTGTAGCTCTTCAGGAATTCGCGCATCAGGTTCAGACCGTTGCCCTCGAACATCCAGGCCGTCATCTGGCGCGAGTTCAGGCCGAAGGGGATGGCCGTGCCCAACGCAAAGGTATCGTCCTTGCCGAAAAAATAGTAGGGCGCGGTATGGCAGCACTCGACGGTGCTGTTCTGCACCGCGTCAACCACACCGAAGGCGGGAACGAGTTCGCCGGCCGGGTGCACGGTGATGGTGAACTTGCCGCCGGTCATGGCGCCCACCATCTTGGCAAACACCTCTGCGGGACCGATAAGCGCATCCAGCGACTTCGGAAAGCTGGAAGCGAGACGCCAGCGGAGGGTCGGTTGGGCATGAACCGCCGTCGCCGCAATGCCCATGCCGGCAGCGAGACCTGCACCGGCGGCGAGGCCCGCGCCGGCCTTTTTCAGAAATGAACGTCTTGGGATGGAAGTTTCTTTCAAATTTTTCTTCATCTTTTTAACCCTCCATGGTGAAAATATTTATTTCTTATCCCTTTTCGAGAAACACCGCGGATCACCTGCTTCTTTTCAAATCCGCAGATGCCAGATCTCTATATTTTATGCCGCAACAAAGTCAAACAAAAAAAATTGTTTTTTGCATTGAAGTAAATTCTTCTTGACATGCAGCCCTCTCTTCCATCAATCTATCCGCCGGGAAAGCGGGTTCTTATCCAAATGACCGCCCGCTTTTAAAGTGGGAATGACCGAGAAAGGAGAAACAAAATGATCGAGTATCCAAAATACAAAAAAGTGCTCTTCTGTACCGATTTTTCTAAGAATTCGGACTGTGCTTTCGATTATGCCTTTGGCGTTGCCAAAAGGGATGGGAGTATCCTCTATATCCTGCACGTGATACCGAGCATCCCCAATCAGTACTATGCGGCGCTCTACTCCAACAAGGAGAATTTCGACAAGATCAAGGCGGCCATCCAGGAAGATCTGGCTCAGAAATACAGAGATCAATACCTGAGCCAGATCAAGGATAAGACCATGGTCAAAATCGTCACCAAATCCGGTCGCGAGGATGAGGAGATCCTTAAGTTCGCCCGAAAGGAAAAGATCGATATTATTGTGATGAGCACGCACGGGAGAACGGGGATAGAACATGTCTTTTTAGGAAGCGTCGCCGAAAAAATCATCAGGCACAGTCCGATCCCGGTTTTTGTGATCCCCTGTAAAGAGGGCGCCTGATCCTGGCGCTGGAAGCCGCACCTGCCATTTTGCGGTCAAAATTCCGTTGACATGCAGATCAAGAAATTCCATGAGATTTGTAATCTCCCGCCGCTGGCTGATCTTCTTCACGGCCTGCCTGTTGTTCATACTTTCCCAGTTTTACCGGACCTCGATTGCGGTGATCGCACCGGACCTGATTTCGGACCTCGGGTTGGACCCCCGCGGGCTCGGCCTCATTTCCGCATCTTTTTTCTATACCTTTGCCCTCATGCAGATTCCCATCAGTTTATACCTCGATGCCCTCGGGCCGAGAATGGCCATGACAGCACTGTCGCTTTTGGGCGTGGCCGGGGCATTGGTCTTTGCCTTTGGGGAATCCCTCGGAGCGCTGGTGATCGCGCGACTTCTGCTGGGCGCCGGCATGGCCTGCAATCTGATGGGGACGCTGAAGCTGATCACCCTGTGGTTCGGACCGCTCCGGTTTGCCACGATGTCGGCCCTTGCGCTCTCTTTCGGAACCATCGGAAGCATGGCGGCGACAACCCCTATGGTATTGATGGTGCAATCCATGGGATGGCGGATGACCTTCATCCTCTTCTCCGGAATCAACCTGCTGCTGGCGGTCCTGTTTTTCGTCGTTGTCCGGGATCGACCGAAAGATGAAGGTTGCCATGAAATCCCCCCGGCCGCCTCCACCCATCGGACGAAGATCCTGGCGAATCTTCGCAGCCTGGTCCGGGAAAGGGACTACTGGATCATCTCTCTGGGAACCTTTTGTCGTTACGGAATATTTGCCGCGGTGCAAACCCTGTGGGCCGGTCCCTATCTGATGACGGCCATCGGGATTTCGCCGGTGGCAGCCGGCAACATGCTGTTGTTGATGGGTGTCGGCATGGTGACAGGCAGTCCGATCTGCGGCTGGCTTTCCGACTCGCTGTTCAAAACCCGTAAAGTGGTGATTGTTGCGGGAGTGATCGGCATGATCCTGGTGCTGGCTGCCTTTGCCTTCCTTCCTCCGGGGACAAACCTGACCCTTCTGTCCGTGCTCTTTTTTTGTTTCGGTTTTTTTACCAGTTCCGGGCAAGTCATGTATGCCCACATCAAGGAAAGGATGCCTCTGGAACAGGCCGGAGCGGCCATGACCGGGGTCAATTTCTTTACGATGGTAGGGGTTGCCGCATTTCTTCAGGGAGTCGGCAGCCTGATGCAATACCTCTATCCGGGCGAGTCGTTCGGCGCTCCCGCCTTCAGGGTGGCGTTTCTGTTCTGTGCCGCGTGTCTGGTTTTAACCGTGGTTCTCTACACCTTTACGGTTGAAACCCGAGGGAAAGGCAAAACCATTTCCGGGTAAAATGAGCCATTTCCGGTATAGCCCGTCAATCGGATTCCTGGATCGGGAGCTGTCAAGAGCCGGGACCTTGTTGCGGCGGCAGAATGATTGTATGTTGGGGCCGTCATCCTGAAACGGAGATTCACGGCAACCCGGTTGCATGGACCCGCCGCCTGTTCGTAGAAAAGGATTTACATGAATAAAGTCCAACTGTTCGTTACCTGCATGGGGGAGAACCTCCTGCCGGATGTCCTGAAGAAGATGGTTCTCCTGCTGGAGAGGCTCGGCGTCAGGTGCGAGTTCCCCGAGGGCCAAACCTGCTGCGGTCAACCTTTTTTCAACAGCGGCTTCCGGACCGAAGGGCGCCGGATGGCCCTCCGGTGGATGAGGGCCTTCGCCGATACGGAAGGCTACATCGTGGCCCCTTCGGGCTCCTGCGTCGAGTTCGTGAAGCACCGTTATCCGGGGATGTTCCCGGAGGGAACGGCGGAACACCGGCAGGCGATACTACTCGCGGGACGCATTCTGGAATTCAGCCAATTCCTGGTCCATGTCCTCAAGGCCACGGACGTCGGGGCCTCCTTTCCGCACCGCGTCGCCTGCCATTACCCCTGCCACTTGACGCGCGGACTGGGGGTCAAAAACGAACCGCTGGAACTGCTCCGGGCAGTCCGGGGGCTGGAGCTGGTGGCGCTCGATGAATCCGAGACCTGCTGCGGCTTCGGGGGGATCTTCAGCGTCGTTTACCCCGAGGTGTCCAAGGCGATGCTGGAGACCAAGGTGAAAAACATCATCGCGAGCAACGCCGAGGCCGTGGTGGTCAGCGAACCGGGTTGTCTTGTCAACATCCGCGGCGGCCTTCTGAAGGCGGGTTCCCCTGTGCGGGCGATGCATCT
>CAYSSF010000289.1:3041-4874 GCA_964433455.1 uncultured Syntrophaceae bacterium | reverse complement strand
GGGCTTGGTGTAGATTTGCATTGTAATATTACATCACGATAGGCGGAATGCAAATGGCCAAGAACGATATCATAACCAGACTGCTCCAGATACCTGAGCGATCCTTTTTCCTGTTTGGCCCTCGAGGAACAGGGAAGAGTACCTGGCTTCAACAAGTTCTTCCCGACGCCTTCCGGCTCGACCTGCTCGATGCCTCTCTTTTTTTCGAGCTTTCTCGCGACCCTCATCGGCTTGAGGCATTGATCGGCGGGCGGATGACAGACGCCTAGATAGGGGGACAGCTCCCCTATTATTTTCTTGCATAATTTGCAATATGATTGCATATTATCTGCATGTGGATCACAAGACGTTCTGAAAATTTACTCCGACGCATGGCAGGGCAGTTTCCGGCCGTGATCGTTACGGGGGCACGGCAGACAGGGAAGACCTCAATCCTGCGGCGGATGTATCCTCAGGCTTCTTTCCTCAGCCTCGATCTTCCGGCCAATGCCGAAGCGGCCCTTACCGCGCCGGAACAACTGATGGAGCAATACCCGGAACCGGTGATCATCGACGAAATCCAGTACGCTCCATCTTTGCTGCGGCATCTCAAATACCGGATAGACCAGAATCGATCCCCGGGGCGGTATTTCCTCACAGGGTCGCAGGTGTTTCAGCTCATGCAGGGTGTTTCGGAGAGCCTCGCCGGTCGGTGCGCGGTTTTGAGCCTGAACACCCTTTCCATGGCGGAATTGCTGGATGCCGGCTTGCCGATTGAAGAAACTTCCTACATCTTCCAGGGCGGATATCCGGAGCTGCATGTCGGGGCCGATGCGGTGTTATGGTATCCCGCCTATGTGGCCACCTATCTGGAACGGGATGTGCGCAACATTTTGCGGGTTGTGGAGCTCCGTGATTTTAATCGGTTCATTCGCGCCTGTGCCCTCCGGACATCGCAGGTCCTCAATTACTCCGATATCGCCAGGGATGTCGGTATCGCACCCAACACCGCCCGTAAATGGCTTAGCCTTCTACAGACATCGGCCGTTGTCGCCCTGATCGAGCCGTATTGGGGAAATCGAACCAAGCGGTTGATCAAGGCGCCGAAGCTGGTTTTCCTGGACACAGGTTTGGCGGCCTTTCTGGCTGGATTTCGTTCTGCGGAGGCGTTGTTTGCCTCATCCCTGGCAGGCGCCTTCTGGGAGTCTCATGTTTTCGGACAAATCGTCCGGCAGAGTACGTCAGGAGGGGACGCCTCCGTTGTGCACTATTGGCGCACCGCCAACGGCGCGGAAGTCGATCTGGTCATTGAACAGGCCGGAGGTATGGCCCTGGCCGTCGAGTGCAAATGGAAAGAGCACCCCGACAGCGCGGATGCAGCCGGCCTTCGGGCTCTGGAAGCTGTGGAGAAGGACCGCATCAAGGAAAAATTTATCGTATGCCGCACAAAGGCGGTCTACAAGCTTGCCGATGACACCTGGGTGATGAACATGGCGCAATTCCTCGAAAGAAAATAGGGGGACAGCTCCCCTATTTCCTAAGTCGATATGATCAAAGGGATTGCTTCGCTTCGCTCGCAATGACGAGGTGGGATAAATAGGGACAGAGCCCCTATTGTTTTTCCCTTCACGGGTGTTTTGCCGGCGTTGCCCTTCTTTACCTCTTTTCTTTTTCTCCCTATTTATCAAGGCGAAGAGAATCTTCGGGCGTGTCATCAGCGCTTTGAGTCCAAGCCAGTGGCCCCGCAATAGAAGGGTGCCATTGCCACCGGTCCTATAAGTCCAGTCATCTGATTCCCGTCCTGGGATATCCAGTCCATCTCATTTTTTATTATTGCCTTTAGATTTTCTGATT
>CAYSSF010000289.1:0-2941 GCA_964433455.1 uncultured Syntrophaceae bacterium | reverse complement strand
GCGGCTTATCCTGAGCAGGCGGAGCGCAACCGGGATTTGCAGAAGGTTCGGAACAAACGTCGTCATTCGCGAGATGTTGTAAAGATGGACGCGTCGGTGATTGCAAAGATGGACGCGTCAAGATCGGGCAGATCATCAGTCGGATCATGGCTTCCAGGTTCTTTCTGGTTGGTTCCGGTGATTGCAAAGATGGACGCGTTAAAAGTAATTTTACACCGTATTCCGGGTACATAACGCTGATTGCAAAGAAGGACGTGATCGACCGGAGATTCTTTTGTTGATAATCGGACCGAAAATCCTGAGTTCATTTTGGAAGGGAGACGGCGATGATCAAAAAAAGAATCCTCAACCCTGGAAGAGTCAGACAGATTGCCGGCGGGTTTAGTTACATTCCCCATCGGTTTCTCACGGGTGGTTTTTTAGCCTCCCTGGAGCAGAAGGAGATCCTGCTGTATCTATTTTTGATTCTGGTGTCCGACCGATACGGTCTTTCTTACTACAGCTATGACATGATCTGTTCTTTGATCCAGTTGACCTTGGACGAGTATATCGAGGCCAGGGATGGATTATTGAAGAAGGATCTGATCAGCTTCGATGGGAAGATTTTCCAGGTGCTCGATCTTCCCGCTGCGCCGAGGTGTGCGCAATCGACATCCTGCGAAGACCCGGCCGTTGTTGCCCGGATGATCCGGCAGTCCTTGCAGGAGGCGCAGCGATGATTGACAGAAAAACGGTATTCGAGATCCACCGGCTTAAAAATGTAGAGTATTCGGAAAGGCAGATTGCCAGGGAGATGCGGCTCGGCAGGGACACTGTTAAAAAATACCTGGCGAACCCGGAAGTCACCATCGCCGCGAAGAAACCCAAGGTTTCCAAGCTGGATGCCTATTGCGAGATGACCGACTCGCTTCTGGAAGAATACCCATTCATTCAAGCCCCCGTGGTGCTTCAGAGGCTTCAAGAAAATGGGTTTGACGGCCAGATCACGATTGTCCGGGATTATCTTCGGAAACGACGGGAGAAGGTCCTGAAAAACAGACAGGTCTTCATTCGCTTCGAATCAGCCCCGGGTCGGCAGATGCAGGTAGACTGGGGACACTTCGATACCCTCTCCTATGGGGCAACCAAGCGAAAGCTCTACGCCTTGGCGGTCATAGAATCTTACAGCCGGATGCTCTATGTCCAGTTTACCCACAGCCAGAGACAGGAGGTCCTCCATCAGGCGCTACTGAACGCCTTCCGTTTTTTTGGCACCTCTCCGGAAGAAATCGTCGTCGATAATATGTTGACCGCCGTCACGGAGCGCTGGGGGCGCTTGATCCGTTTCAACGACGCCTTCCTGGATTTTCTAAGGCCGTTCAAGATCACCCCGGTGGCCTGCAATATCCGGTCGCCCCAGGAAAAAGGAAAAATCGAAAGAAGCATCCAATATATCCGCCAGAACTTTTGGCCCGCGAGAACCTTTGCCGATCTGATGGATGTGCAAAATCAAGTCAATCAGTGGCGTGATACCGTCGCCAATGTCCGCATCCACCAAACCACCGGCGAAAAACCGCAGGACCGGTTTGCCAAAATCATTCCCAGACCATTACCGGAAGGATTGCCCGATTGCCGGGAAACGGAAACAGTCCTGGTGCACAAGGATTTTGCCGTGATCTTCGACGGCAACCAATATACGGCGCCGCCTTGGACGGTGGGAAAACATCTCATCCTGAAGGCGGATTTTAACACCGTTACCCTCTATCATCTTCAAAAACAGGTGACAGCCCACTTTCGCTCATGGGAACGTAAACAGCGCATTGAACTCCCCTCACACCGGGAACAGGTCAAAAAACTCCAGAACAAATTATGGCGACAGCGGGACATTGCCCTCCTGTCATCCCTGTGCCCGGAGGCCGTCGATTACCTCTCCGCAATCGCCGAGGCAAGACAGCCGGTCCAAAAAACCGCTGCCATACTTTTAACCCTCAAAGACAAATACGGGGAGGAGGCCCTCGTCTGCGCCGTCCGAAAAGCCATCGCCCACAAAGCATATGGAGCCGAATACATCCGGAATATCCTCCATCAGGAGAGCACCCCCAAAAAACAGCATCTCCCGGTCAAACTCAAAAACGAAGAACTAAACAACCTCAGATTGGCCGCACCATCCCTGGCCGAATATGACGCTTACATCCTCAAAAGGAGGCGCGACCCATGAATGAACAAAACATCGAATCCGTTATCGAAAAACTCAAGGCACTGCGGATGAAGACCGCCGCTGATCACCTTGTCCGAATCCTTCAGCGGGCGGATACGCAAAATCTGCCGCCCCTGATGATCATCGAAGCCCTGGTCGACATCGAAGAAGAAATGCGACAGAAAAACCGCATCCTCCGGCGCTTCAAACAATCAAGGCTCCTTGAAAAGCCAACCATCGATCAGTTCGACTTTCACTTCCACATCTCCAGGCAAAAACAGAAAACCAAAATCCTCAACCTGATGGATATGACCTTTATACCTCAGAAAAAAGATGTCCTGTTCATCGGCAATACCGGCGTGGGAAAAAGCTTCCTGGCTAAATCCATCGCCTTTGCCGCCACCCAGCGCGGCGTCAAAACTCTCTTCACCACCGCCATGGATATGATCAATCTCCTCTCCGCTGCCGATGTCGATCGCTCTCTATTCAAAAAACTTCATGACTATCAGGCGCCTGATCTTCTAGTCATCGATGAAGTCGGATATCTACCTCTGGGCACCCAAGGCTCCAACCTCTTCTTTCAGGTTATCAGCGCCAGGCACCAAAAGAAGTCATCCGTCATCACCAGCAATCTGATCTTCGCAGAGTGGGGAAATATCTTCGACAACACCACCGTCGCTACCGCTATTGCCGATCGACTCGTCCATAACTCCGAAGTCATCATCATGGAAGGACCAAGCTATCGAACGAAAAACAAAAGCTGAA
>CAYSSF010000288.1:0-4899 GCA_964433455.1 uncultured Syntrophaceae bacterium | reverse complement strand
TCCATCGCCCCGGTCCGGGCGCCGCCCACCGAGGTGATCTCGATCACCTTGACCGGATCGATTCCGGCCTTCCCGGCGAGAACGAGCGCCTCCGCCACCGCCTCGATCGCCACCCCCATGACCAGGTTGTTGATCAGCTTGAGCGTCGTCCCCGAACCGTTCTCTTCACCCACATGGATGACCTTCACCCCGATCGCGTTGAAGATGGGCAGACAGGCGTCGTAGGTCGGGCGGGGTCCTCCCGCCATAATCCCCAGTTTTCCTTCGGAGGCGACCTTCGGGTTTCCCGTCACCGGTGCGTCGAGCATCGAAACCCCCCTGGCCTTCGCCTGCGCGGCGATCGACCGGGAGATTTCGGGGGCGATGCTCGCCATGTCGATCAGGATCATCCCCGGACGGGACCCCTCCAGGACGCCGCCGCTCCCGCAGATCACCTCCTCGGAAGCGGACGAGTCGGTGACCATCGTAATCACCACATCCGCCGCCCGGGCGCAGGCGGCAGGCGTTTCCGCCCATGCGGCCCCCGCATCCAGGATCTCCCGGCCGCGCTCCTTGGTCCGGTTCCAGATTGTCAGGGGGTATCCGGCCATCAGGAGGCGCCTGGCGATCTGGCGTCCCATCAGGCCGATGCCGATGAATCCGACTCGCTGCATGCCCCCTCCTTTACTCGACCTTGCCGATGTTGCGGACCGCCTTGATCAATCGCTCGGCGTCCTTGTCCCAGAATTGCTTGAACTCCGGCGCATCCAGATAGGCGATCGGGGTCGCCATCTTCCCCATGGCTGAAATGAACTCGGGAGACTGCACGGCTTTGGCCGTCGCCTCGCGGAGCACTTTGATGATCGGTTCGGGCGTAGCCGCCGGGGCGAAGAATCCCGACCAGATGTAGAATTCGACATTCTTGTAACCGGATTCCTTCAATGTCGGAACGTCCGGCAGCGCGGGCAGGCGCTTGTCCCCCCAGCCCGCGAGAACCTTGACCGTGCCGGCCTTGATGTGCGGGATCGAGACGTTCGGCCCGCCGGAGATCGCGTCGACATGGCCGCCCAGGAGCGCGTTCAGGGCCGGTCCTCCTCCCCCGGTGGGGATGTGGCGCAGCTTGATCCCCGCGTCATGGGCAAGCATCTCCATCGCGACGTGCATGGTCCCGTAAACGCCGGAAGAGGCGTACTTGATCTCGCCCGGCCGCTTCTTGGCATCGGCCACGAAGTCGCCGATCGTTTTCCAGG
Organism: uncultured Syntrophaceae bacterium; assembly: GCA_964433455.1. Lineage (GTDB taxonomy): Bacteria > Desulfobacterota > Syntrophia > Syntrophales > UBA5619 > UBA5619. The sequence continues at coordinate 3,670 of CAYSSF010000288.1, read as the reverse complement.
GGGCTTTGCTGCTGACTACCAGAACGGTGGGATCAGAGGAAAGAAGCGCGATCGGTGCGAAATCACTCAATTTGTAAACCTGAGGCCGGTTGAAGAGCGCATCGACCTCCGGCATGACCGAAATGCTTGAAAGGGCCACCATCAGGGTATAACCGTCCGGTTTGGCCACGGCCTGGGCCTGCATCCCCACGGCCCCGCCCGCGCCGGTCTTGTTGATGATAACGACCGGCTGCTTCAACTGCTTCTCGAGCGCGGCCGCCAGAGGACGGGCCACCAGGTCGGCCACCCCGCCCGGCGGGAACGGAACGATCACCTGAATCGACCGGGTCGGATAGGCCTCGGCCGCCAGGGAGGCGCCTGCAACCGGACCGATGGCCCCGATGCACGCAATCGCGATCACTGCCAAAAGAACCTTCATCGATTTCATTTTCTCCTCCTGATCATGTTGTGGTTTTCATCTTAAGGCAGGCTTAGCCTTCCTTCTCCGTCTTCGTCAACTGTTCGCGCCAATCCCGCTTCTTGATGAAGAGCGGCTTCAGTCCCAGAAGCAGCATCACCAGCGCAACGGCCAGAAAAAAAGCAGAGATCGGCCGCAGGATAAAAATCGAGTAAGCCCCATCGGACATGGCCAAGGACTGACGGAAGCTGAACTCGATGATGGGCGCCAGCACCACCCCCAAAACCATCGGCGCCGTTTCAAAATCCATTTTTCGCAGCAGATAACCGAGGATTCCCATGATGCTCATGATCCCCACGTCAATCAGGCTGGAGTTCACCGCATAGACCCCGAGCACGCAGAACAGCAGGATCGTCGGGTAAAGGATCCGGTAGGGCACGCGCAGAAGATTGACGAACATCCCCACCATCGGCAGATTGAGCAGCAGCAGCATGAAATTTCCAACGTACATGCTGGCAATCAATCCCCAGAAGACCACCGGCTGCTCCTGAATGAAAAGCGGACCGGGGGTGATCCCGTGCACCATCAGCGCGGCCAGCAGCACCGCCGGGACGGGACCCGTGGGAACCCCCAGCGCCAGCAGAGGCACCAGCGCCCCCTCGCTTGCGGCATTGTTGGCCGCCTCCGGACCCGCCACCCCTTCGATCGCCCCCTGGCCGAACCGTTCCGGATGCTTCGAGAGCCTCCGTTCCATCGCGTAGGCGACGAAGGTCGAAATGACATGGGCCGAACCCGGGATGATCCCGATCAGAAACCCCAGAACCGTTCCCCGGCCGATCGGTCCGACGGAATCCTTCAACTCCTGTTTCGAAGGGATCAGGTCCCGCAGGCGCGGTTTGATCACCTCCCGGATATCCGGGCTGCCGGCGCTGAGCAGGATCTCGGAGATCCCGAAAAGGCCCACCGCGACCGGGACCAGGCCGACGCCGTCACCGAGGGCGACGATCCCGTAAGAAAAACGGAAATAGCCGGACATCTGGTCGATCCCGATCATCCCCACTTCGAGGCCGAAAACGATCATTGCAAGATTCTTGACGATCGATCCGCCTGTCATGTAGCTCAAAACAACCAGCCCGCAGACCAGCAGACTGAAATATTCCGGGGGGCCAAAGCCGAGGGCGAATCTGGCGAGCGGCGGGGCCAGAAACATGAGCCCGACGACGCTGATGGTTCCGGCGACGTAGGAGCCGATCGCGGCGATCGCGAGCGCCGGTCCCGCCCGTCCCTTCCTTGCCATCGCGTAGCCGTCGATGCAGGTCATCACCGAGGCCGCCTCTCCGGGAATGCGCATCAAAATCGATGTGGTCGACCCTCCATACATGGAGCCGTAGTAGATTCCCGCGAGCAGGATGATCGCCGACGTGGTGTCCAGGCCGAACGTGGTCGGCAGGAGCATGCTGATCCCGGCCAGCGGGCCCACGCCCGGCAGGACGCCGACCATCGTCCCGATCAGGCAACCGAGCAGGGAATAGAGGAGGTTCGCCGGTGTAAAGACCGTCGAGAAGCCGAGAATCAGATTGTGGACCGTCGCTTCCATCAGAAACCCCATCCCCCCCGCGGAAGCGGAACCCTGAGAAGCGAATCAAAAAGCCAGAACGAGCCGAAAACGAAGCCGCTCGTCAACGCCAGCGTCAGCCATGGTTTGATCCGTTCGACGACGCCGAAAAGAAACCCCAGCGCGATGAACATGGTCAGGCGGTAGCCGATCGTTTCCATCAAGATCGTTACAAAGATGCAGCACCCCAAAATCGCAACCGCATGGGGGGCCTCCGGCCAGGAAAGGGAACGGAACGCCGGGGAATCCTTCCCGCGGACAATGAGGATCACGCCCAGAAGGATCAGCAGGATAGCCAGCAGCAACGGGACATAACCCGGCCCGGGATGGCTGGTGGTCCCGAGCGGCAGAACCCGTCGCTCCCAGACGACAAAGAGACCCACAAGAACCAGGAAAGCGCCACTCAAGCGGTCAATCGTCAATCTTGCACCCTTCCCTCTTTTCGTTTTTTTATAAGGGGTTGCACTTGCAATACGGGGAACTATATGAAGATTGATCTTGTGTGTCAATTGAATTTTGCGGCAAAAATAGCGAGGTGGGGCATCGTCCATGATGGGAGGTTTACGGGAAGGCGTCTAAAGGCGGTTGGCGTGGTCCCGCCGCCGCCGATCCGGAAAGCGGCATGGCGCAAAGCCGATAGTGAAAGAGCGATCTGTGGCAAATCTTCTTGACTTTCGGCCTTCGTACCCGTAAGAAAATCCGTGGCGGCGTGGCGGAGTTTGGATGAGATTTCTTCAGGGCTCCGCTTCTCGCAATGACAGGAAAGGCTGAAATTCAGAGGTTTTTATACAGAGGGGAAACGGCCATGAAGACATTTTCATTTACGGGCGCCAAAAAGATTGTTTTCGGAAACGGGAGTTTTTCCGGCCTGGCGGAGCATCTAACCGAGTTGAAGGTGAGCCGGCCGCTCGTCGTCCTTGACGTGAACCTGGCCGGAACGGGCTTCGGCGAGAGGCTTTCCGCTCTTCTGGACAAGGCGAAGATCGGTTTCGTCCTCTATGACAAGGCGATGCCGGAGCCGCCGATCGAGCTGGCCGACGAGGGGGCGAAGCTCGCCATTCGGAAGAGATGCGACGGCGTCGTCGGCATCGGCGGCGGGAGCGCGATGGACCTGGCCAAGGCGATCGCCGTCCTCGCTGCGAACAAGGGGAAGGCGGAGGATTATCTCGGACTGAACAAGGTTCCCGGACCGGGCCTCCCCAAGATCATGGTCCCGACGACCGCCGGCACGGGGAGCGAGGTGACCTTTACGGCCGTCTTCATCCGGAAAAAGCTCAAGAAGAAGGAGGGGATGAATAGTCCATACCTCTATCCGGAACTGGCGCTGCTCGATCCGGAGCTGACGCTGCCCCTCCCGCCGCATGCCACGGCGGCGACGGGGATCGACGCACTCTGCCACGCGATCGAATCCTACACCTCGATCAACGCCTCGCCGATGAGCGAAATGATCTCGCTGGAGGCGATCCGTCTCATCTCCGACAACCTGCGGACGGCCGTCCACGACGGGAGCAACCTCGAGGCGCGGGAGGCGATGCTGCTGGGGAGCCTCTACGCGGGGCTCGGCCTTGCCAACGCGGGCGTGACGGCAGTCCACTCCCTCTCCTACCCGCTCGGCGGGAAATACGGGATCTCCCACGGGCTGGCCAACACGATCATGC
>CAYSSF010000287.1:4529-4912 GCA_964433455.1 uncultured Syntrophaceae bacterium | reverse complement strand
CTGCTGTGATACTTTTTCGTAACTTGGAAATCGTATCCCGGAAGCGCGCGCTGGATATTTTTCGGAACGAAAAATATCCAGCGCGCGGAGGGATCGCGATTTCCAAAGATTTCACAATTTGAACAACCTCCGGACGGCCGCGACATACGGAAGCTCATCCTTCTCGCGGCTCTCCTCCTTGAGACCGATGATCGGGTCGTGCAGAACCTTGTTGACGATGGAGGCGGCCAGCCATTCGATCCGCGACCGCTCCTCCTCGTCGAGCCCCCCGAGCCAGTGGGCGGACCGCTCCATCTCCCCCCGGACGATCCCCTCCATCTTCCCCCGCAGCGCCACGATCGTCGGCACGACGGCAAGGGGGTTGAACCACCTCTCGAAGACCG
>CAYSSF010000287.1:0-4519 GCA_964433455.1 uncultured Syntrophaceae bacterium | reverse complement strand
TCCTCGGCGATGATCTCCTCCGCCTTCATCGCCTCGGTCTTCCGCACCTCCCGGTTTGCATCGACCACGTCCTGAAGGTGATCGATATTGTATAGATAGACGTTTTCGATCTCGCCCGCCGCGGGATCGATGTCCCTTGGGACCGCGATGTCGATCAGAAACAGCAGGCGGTCCCGTTTCCGCTTAAGCGCGTTGGCCACCATCTCCCTGGTCAGGATATACCCCGGCGCCCCGGTGGAGGTGATGACGATGTCCACCTCCGGCAGCACCTCGGGAAACCGGTCGAAGGCCACAGGCTTCCCCTGAAACAGCGCCGCCATCTCCTCGGCCCTCGCATAGGTCCGGTTCGCGATGTGGATCTGCTTCACCCCCTGACGCAGCAGGTGGCGGGCCGCCAGTTCCGACATCTCGCCGGCGCCGATCAGCAGAACCGACTTTCCCTTGAGGCTGCCGAAGATCTTTTTCGCCAGTTCCACGGCCGCATAACTGACGGAGACGGCGTTGCCGGCAATCCCCGTCTCCGTACGAACCCGTTTGGCAACCAGAAAGGCGTGGTGGCTGAGACGGTTCAGCAGGATCCCCGTCGTCCGATGATCGACCGCCATCCGGTAGGCCTCCTTCATCTGCCCCAGGATCTGCGGCTCCCCCATCACCATCGAATCGAGGCTCGACGTCACGCGGAAGAGATGGCGGACCGCGTCCAGATCCCGGTAGACGTAGAGGCATCGCTCCAGATCGGCAATGTCGAGATTCCCCTGGCTGTAGATGAAGGATTTCAGACCGGCGACGGCCTGCTCGCTGTTCGTGACGCGGGAGATGACCTCAACCCGGTTGCAGGTGGACAGACAGATCGCCTCGCGGATCTCCGACAGGCGCATCAGCTCGGGAAGAGCCCGTTCCACGTCCCCGCTGGAGAGTTGAAGCCGCTCCCGGATCTCGAGGGGAGCCGTCTTGTGGTTCATGCCGATCAGAACAAGTTGCATAGATTCACATAAAATTATGGGCCGTCTGGAAAAAAAGCTTCCCGACGATCAGCAGAAAGGCAAGCGCCGTGAACACCATCAGCGACCAGCGGGCCGCCTTGCGTCCCTGCCACCCGATGACAAGCCGCTGATGGAGGAGGAAGGCATAGAGACCCCAGGCCAGAAGCGTCCAGACCTGTTTGGAATCCCACTGCCAGTGGCTTCCCCAGACGATCCGCGCCCAGAACGAACCGGCCAGAATGCCGAGCGTCAAGAGCGGAAATCCCCAGGACAGGCAGAGATAATTGATCCGGTCCAGATCGCGGAGCGACGGAAAGAGCCGGATCAGGCTCCCCTCCCTCTTCCGCCGGATCAGACTGTCCTGGAGCAGATACATGAGGCCGGCGCAGGAAGCCACCGCAAACAGGGCCTCCCCGGTGATAGAGAGCATCACATGGGCCGTGACCAGCGATCCCTTCAGCGCGGCCGACGCAACGACCCCACCCCCCAGTTCCACGGAAGCGATCACCATGATCACGCAGATCACGGGCGCGACGAACGCCCCCAGAACCCGTGTTTTGGTCCGCAGTTGCATCGCAAGATAGGCCGCAGCCATGACCCAGGCAAAGAAAGAGAGGACATCGTAAGGACCGATGACCGGAATCATCCCCTCCGCCAGCCAGCGGGAAGCAAAGGAGGCGGTATGGATGACGAGGGCCGCCAACATCAGACCCGTTGCAAACCGCGCCGGCATGACCTTTCTGCCCCAGAGCGAGCCTCCGTAAACGACGGCGGAGGCCAGATAGACGGCCAATGCCACCTTGAACAGGACAATTCCAATCATCGCGGTTCCACCTCCATCTCTACGCCCGTCAGCCTCCGAATCAATTCCTCAACATCCTCCCACCGCCCGGCGCGGATATGATCCAGGATCTCCGAAGAGACGACCGCCTCAAAAGATGCACGATTCTCGTCGGAAGGGCGCCCCCCGGCGATGACTTTTCTCCGGAGCCCGCCCAGGATCTCGAGCAGAATCGCATACTCGGGACCATAGACGGCTTCAAGCTCTCTTCTCAGTTTTTTGGCCAGCGCGGGGCTCCTGCCGCCCGTGGAGACGGCGATCGACAGATCCCCCCGCTCCACGACCGAAGGGAGGATGAAATCGCACCGCGCGGGGTCGTCGACGATGTTGACCGGAATTCCCAGCGCGCGGGCGTCCTTCGCGACCCGCCAGTTGACGGCCTCGTCGTCCGTCGCACCGATGACGAGACAGGCGCCGGCCAGAAACGAACCCTCATAGTCGGCGTCGTGGTGGACCACTTTTCCTTCCCCGCTCCGCGTCGCGAGACGCGGCGTCAGGCTCTTCCCCACGACTTCCACGCGAGCGCCACAGGCGAGAAGCCTTTCGACCTTCCGTTCGGCGACGTTCCCGCCGCCCACAACGACGCATTTGCGTCCGGTCATATCGAGAAACAGTGGGTAATACTTCACATCCGCTCCCTCGCCATTTTCCGGGGACACGATGCGGCATCGTCTCCCCATTCTTTCACGATTCGACATGATCTCCCCGGATGCGCGGGAGACGCTATCATGAAGATTGCCAAAATTCAAGCCGCTTGAAATATCCGCCCGAAAAAGCTATAGAAGTGCACAGCGAATGACGGGTGAAGAAGCGTGCGGATCATGTCGAAGCCACAGGGAAAAGCGGAGGCGAAGATGGGCGACTGGCTGAAAATCGACTTTTCGGCCCCGATCGAAATGGTCGATGCGTTGCACAACTTCGTAACGGAGATCGGCGCCGAGGGCGCCTTCCAGGAAACCCTGGAACCAAGATCGTCGAACGGCTCCCCCGCCTCTCCCTCCGGAGAAGCCCTGCAGGCCTTTCTCCCGTTCGACGTTCGCCTGGAGGAGCGCATTGCCTCGCTTCAGCTCTATGTCGACAGCCTGACGGAGCTCTTCCCCGAGCTTGAGAAACCACGCTTCCGGACAGAGATCATCCGCGATCCCGACTGGGGGGAGGCGTGGAAGAAATACTTCAAGCCCCTCCGGGTGAGCCGAAACATCATCATCAAACCGACATGGGAACCCTTCTCGCCGGCCGGCAGGGAGATCGTCATCGAGATCGACCCCGGCATGGCCTTCGGCACCGGCCAGCACCCCTCCACGGGGATGTGCCTGAAGGCGATCGACGAGATTCTTCTCAACGAGCCATCGGCGGAGACGTGGCGCGTGCTCGATGTCGGAACGGGAACGGGCATCCTCGGCATCGCCTGCGCTAAACTCGGTGCCGGGGAGGTTCTCTGCGTGGACAACGACGGGCAGGCGACCGAGATCGCCCGGGAAAATGTCCGGATCAACCGGGTCGAAGGGCGCGTCGCGGTCTCCAGCCGGGACGTCGCCGAACTTACGGAACCCTTTCACCTGGTGGTGGCGAACCTGACGGCGAAGATTCTGATCGAACTTTATCCCCATCTCGTCCGCCTCGTCGGCCCCGGCGGCCGCCTGGTCATCTCGGGAATCATCGTACAGAACAAGCCGGAGATCGAGGCCCGTTTTCTTGGCGGCTCCTTCCCGGTCCACGGCCTCATCACCGAAAAGGAGTGGATCTGTTATCTGCTGAAGAAAGCGGGTGGGCCTCCATGACGATTCCGCGAATCTACGTGCCGCGCGCGATCGAAAAGGACGGTCTCTGCAACGTGACGGCAGACCAGGCGCGCTACCTCACCACGGTCCTCCGGATGAAAGAGGGGGACCCGCTGCGGATTTTCAACGGTACGGATTGGGAATACGGGGCGGTCATCCGGCGGCAGACGCCGGAAGGGATCGAGCTTGCGATCACCGACCGGTATGCGCCGCCCGCCGCCGAAATACACATCACCCTCTGCCAGGCCGTTCCGAAGGCGGAGAAGATGGACGGAATCATCCGGCACGGGACGGAATTGGGCGTGGAACGGATCATCCCTTTCTTTGCGGAGCGCTCCGTCCCCCGCTGGGAGCCTGAGCGGCTTCCGCGCAAGCGGCAGCGGTGGCAGAAGATCGCGGTCGAGGCCTCCCGCCAGTGCGGCCGGTCAGACGTCCCGGAGATCGGGGAGATCGTCACGTTTGAGGGGATGCTGCGCGCCGTTCCCGAAAAGGGCCTTCGACTGATCCCCTGGGAAGAGGAGACGACGACCGGAATCGGCGCGGTCCTCCGGGACCCGGTATGGTCGGGAATGAACACGTTCATCCCGGTGATCGGTCCGGAAGGGGGCTTCAGCGCGGAAGAGATCGCATTGGCCCGGCGGGCGGGTTTCCTGTCCGTCAGCCTCGGGAGAAGGGTGCTCCGCGTGGAGACGGCGTCACTCGCGCTTCTGGCCATCCTCCAGTATGAGATTGGATCACGGGAAACGAAATCCACGGGATGACCTGAAGAAACCGTTGCCTTGCGGCTCCGCTGCAAGGCAAAAAGGGATTCACTTGGGGACCCTGAAGGAGAGGAATCATGACGGGCAGACGGTACGGCGGTTTCTGGCGGCGGTTTTTTGCGTTTCTCATCGACGGGGCCATCCTCTACTTCG
>CAYSSF010000286.1:0-4921 GCA_964433455.1 uncultured Syntrophaceae bacterium | reverse complement strand
ATTCCGACGGCGATGCCCGGAACGGCCGGCAGGAGATCCCGGATGAGGCTGCGGAAGAAGGCCGCATCGTAATCACGGCTCATCGCGGCGAGAATCCCGTCGTCGCCGCTCTGAAGGGGGACGTGGAGGTGGCGGCAGAGGATTCCGGACGCCCCGATGAGGGCGACCAGTTCCTTGTTCAGTTCGCGCGGTTCGATCGAACTGAGCCGGAGGCGTTCCACGGCGCACCCTTCCGCGATCCGCCGGATGAGGGTCAAGAGATCCGTCCGAGGTTGCAGATCGCGGCCCCAGGCGCCCAGGTGAATCCCCGTGAGCACGATCTCCCGGAAGCCGGCGCTGGAGATCGATGAGATCCTCTCCGCGACCTCCTCCATGGGGAGGCTCCGGCTTGCGCCACGAGCATGGGGGACGATGCAGTAGCTGCAAAAGGCGTTGCAGCCGTCCTGGATTTTCAGAAAGGCGCGGGTGTGTTCCGGGAAGATGGTCGCCCCGAGGCGGGAGATCCCCTTTTGATCCCGAATGTCGCCGACCTGAACCCGCGGCGCGCCCGCCGTCATCTCACAGAGAATATCGGGGATTCTCTCCTTTTCGGCGTTTCCGGCGATGAACCGGACGCCTTGGATTCGGGCGATCTCCTCCGGGGCCCTCTGGGCGTAGCAGCCGGTGACCAGAACGGCCGCCGCCGGGTTTTTCCGGATCGCCCGGCGGATGAGCTGGCGGGACTGGCTGTCCGTTCGGCCGGTGACCGTACAGGTATTGATGATATAGCCGTCCGCCGTCTCTTCGAACGGGACGACCGTGATGCCGCGGGCGGCAAGCGCCTCGGCGATCCCCGCCGATTCACACTGGTTGACCTTGCAGCCGAGCGTCGCCACGGCGACCCTGACCACTTCCGTTTCCGCTTTTCGATCCATTCCCGCCGTCAATGCGCCCTTTCCTCTCCATTTGCTTTTCCGGCATCTAATCGCCGGGCGCATCGTTTGTCAAGGTGAAACGATTTCTGGCCTTTCCTTCCCATTTTGGGTAGAATGGCGCGAATTTCAAAAAAGGAGGCGCCCCACATGGAAGAGATCGTTCGTGTCGTGACCGAAAACCCGCTGGTTACGATCGCGGTTGGCCTTGCCGCAGTGCTGCTCATCTATCTCCTTTTCAAGAGTCTGGTCAAGCTGGCGCTGATCCTGATCCTCGTCGCCGTGGTGATCTACGGCTATGCCTATCTCCGGCATCCGGAGTCGAGACCCGCCAGCCTCAAGGAGGCTGCGGAACAGGTCAGGGTCGAGGCGGGCAAGGCCGTTGATCAGGGGAAAAGCGCTTACGAGAAAAGCAGGGAACTGGTTGAAAAGGGGAAAGATGTCATCGAGAAGGGTAAGGAGTGGGTCGACAGGGGGAAGACCGCGCTGGACCAGGGGATCGACAAGGGGACGGATGCGGTAACGAAGGGGAAGGAGAGCGCCCCCGATCTCGGGAAGACCCCGGGAGGGGAGAAGGGCGCCGCCAACCGTAAGAACCTGTAAGGACTGATCGGAACGCGCCCATCCTCTCAAGTTCTCATCAGCCACCCCCTGCCATTCATCATACCGGAACGGACGATTCACAGCCCAGGATTTCGGCGAATCCTTATTCCCTGATCTCAAGGAGTGCCTCCCAGTCCAGCGTCGGGAAGGTCCGGTGAAGATCGTGATCATCCTCCACGAGGTGGTGGTCCAGGTTCCCGAAGAGACGGGTCGCGATCCTGCGGGTCGGTTCGGGCGGGACGACGACGTCGGAGAGGCCGTGGTAGAGGATGATGGGGATCCGCAGCGGCTGCCGGAAACAGGCGGTGAAATCGCCGTGACCCAGAGCCGGGGCGAGAAGAATGAGCCGCCGGACGCGGGCCTCGTTTCTGCAGGCATAGAGCGCCGCCATGAGGCCCCCGTAACTCGACCCGACGAGGATCCAGTTTTCCGCGTCGGAGAGCCCCTTTTCGAGTTGCGCCATCCGCTCGTCGAGGGGGCCCGAGTAGTCCTCCATGAACATCTCGGGATATCTCGCCCGGAAGTAACTTCCCTTGGTTCCCCGGCTGCTGCTGTCGAGACCGTGGATGAATGCGCGTGCAATGGTTTTCATTTCGTTCACCTACCTGCTGTTTGGCTCTATCCCGTCGACATCCCGCAGGAAATCCTTGATCACGGCGGCAAATATTTCCGGTCGTTCGAGTTGGTGCAGATGTGATGCCTGTGGAACAACGGCCATGCGTGCATTGGGAAACGCTGTCCTGTGGTCGCATCATGTACGGAAACTTCCGCACGGGCGTTTCGCGGTTGCTTTCCATATCCCGGTGTGTTAAAAATTTGCAAGCGATATTCGCGGAGGCGGAGATGAAAAGTCTCGTTTTCGCGAACACTTCGATGGCTGTGAAAGGAGAAGGATGCATGTCCCGAGTAGTTCCGTTCCGCGCACTGAGACCTGGGAAACCGTTTGTCCGTCAGGTTGCCGCCCCTCCCTATGATGTTCTGAACGCGGTGGAGGCGCGGGAACTGGTCCGCGACAACCCGCTCAGCTTTCTGCATGTGGAGAAATCGGAGATCGATCTTCCCGATGCCGCCGGCGTGGAGGACCGCCGGATCTACGAACGGGCGAAAGAGAATCTGGAGGCGCTGATCCATCAGGGGAACCTCATCCAGGAGGAGTCCGCCGCGTTTTACCTCTACCGGCAGCAGATGGGGAATCACTTCCAGACGGGGATAGCGGCCTGCGTCAGCCTCGCCGAGTATGAGAGCGGGCGGATCAGACGCCACGAATTCACCCGGGCGGACAAGGAGCGGGAGCGGACGCTTCACATCGATACGGTCGGGGCGCAGACGGGGCCGGTCTTGCTCGCCTACCGCGGGGAAGAGACGATCGACCGTCTGACGGCGCAGGTTGCCGATCGGCCGCCCGAATATGACTTCACGGCGGACAGCGCCGTCCACCATACCGTATGGGTCATCCGGGATCCGGCGGAAATTCGGGCGATCACAGAAGGGTTCGCCCCGGTCCAGGCGCTCTATATTGCCGACGGCCACCACCGGGCCTCAGCCGCCGCAGCGGTCGCCCGCCTTCGCAGCTCCCGGAATTCCAGCGATCGAGGGGACGAGGCGCACCATTATTTACTGGCCGTCCTGTTTCCCAGCGATCAGCTCCGGATCATGGATTACAACCGTGCCGTCCGGGATCTCAACGGCCTCACCGAGGCGGCGTTTCTAAAACGGGTCGGTGAATATTTTCGTATCTCTCCGAATTATATGATAAAATCTCCGGAGAGGCGCCATGATTTCGGGATGTATCTGGGCGGCGCGTGGAGCCGTCTGACGGCCCGGGCGGAGATTTTGCGGGAGGACGATCCCATCTCCGGCCTCGACGTCTCCGTGCTCCAGCAAAACCTCCTCGGTCCGATCCTCGGCGTCCATGATCCGCGGACGGACGCGCGGGTCGACTTTATCGGGGGGATCCGCGGGATGGAGGAGTTGGAAAGGCTCGTCGATCAGACCGGTTGCGCCGTTGCCTTTTCCCTTTATCCACCGACGGTGGCCGAGATGATGGCCGTCGCGGATGCCGGACAGGTGATGCCGCCCAAATCCACCTGGTTCGAGCCGAAACTCTTAAGCGGCCTGTTTGTCCATCGGCTGGAGTGATCATGGAGGAGAACCCTCTCCACCCTACGTCGGAAACGGTTGATGGAATCCTCGACGGCCGCCTCCGGATCATCCAGCGGAAAAGGGGTTACCGCTTTTCGCTCGACGCGCTTTTGCTCGCCCATTTTGTCGAACTTCGGGATGGCGATGATCTGATCGACCTGGGAACCGGGAGCGGGATCATCGCGCTGATTCTGGCGCAACGCTTCCGTTGCGGGCGTCTCCTGGGGGTCGAAATCCAGGATGATCTTGTTGCGATCGCGAAGCGGAACATCGTTCTCAACGGTCTTGCCGGGAGGATGGAGGTCGTGCCGGGGGATGTCCGTTGTCCGGAGACCTTCTGTGAACCACAATCCTTTTCGGCGGCCCTTTTCAACCCCCCCTACCGGCGTCTTCGATCAGGGCGGACCAATTTCGATCCCGAAAAGGCGGTGGCCAGACATGAGATCGAGGGAACGGTAGCGGATTTCCTTGACGCTGCTGCCTACGCCCTCCGGCCGGAAGGGCATGTCTATGCGATCTATCCGGCGGTCCGGATGGTTGAACTGATCGTAAGGATGAGGGCGTGCCGGATCGAGCCCAAACGGCTGCGACTGGTCCATTCCCGTCTCGATGGGCAGGCGGAGTTCGTTCTGGCGGAAGGGGTGAAGGGGGGGCGGGAGGGGCTGAGTCTGGCGCCGCCGCTTTTCATCTATCGGAATGCCGGCGGTTACACCCCGGAGATGATGCAGATCTTCAACGATCTGTCTGCTTCTCCCGTTCGCGGCGGCGGCTGATCTCCTTGACCATGACCCTCTCCAGGATCTCGCGGAGCTCCGGGTCCCGGATGGCGGCGAGGCTCTCCTGGATCATATTCCGATCCCGCTTTCGGAGGGGTGCGGGAAGGGGAGCGCCGGTCGGAGGAACGGTCGCATCCGGAGGGGGGACGGGAATCTCGCCGATGGAGAAAAAAAGGCGCCGGAACTCTTCCTGCCCGGCGAGTTCGTTCAGCTTGAGGAGGATCTCCTCTTTCATGAACTGGAGTTGATGCAGCCAGGCCGGGGCAGAGACCCGGACATAGAGCCCGCCCCGTTTCACCGTTTCGGGCAAGGTCCGGGCGGCGATCTGGGGACCGACGGCCCGTCTCCAGAGATCGAGCAGGCGCCGGTCCGTCGCGGTATGGGGGATGTTCCTCTTCTTGAGAACTTTCCGGAGGATCTCCCCGATCATTTCAGGTTTTGATTGCGATGCCCTTTTTCGCATGACCGTTTTTCTCACAGTTTGCCGTC
>CAYSSF010000285.1:0-4925 GCA_964433455.1 uncultured Syntrophaceae bacterium | reverse complement strand
CTCCCTGTGATTGCGGAGAACCTGATCCGCTGCGGGAAAGAACCCGCAACGCCGGCCGCGCTGATCCGCTGGGGCACGACGCCGGACCAGCAGACGTTGAGCGGGACCCTTGGCGATATCGCGCGGAAAGCCCAGGAGAGCCGTTTTTTACCGCCCGCCGTCTTTGTTGTCGGCGGGGTGGCCGGGTTGCGGGAAACCTTGAACTGGTTCGAGACGAAATCCCTCTTCGGCCGGGGGATCGTCATTACGCGGCCGGAGGCGCAGGCGGAGGGGTTTGCGAAACTTCTTCGGGCCCGAGGGGCGCGGGTGATCCTGTTTCCGGTCATCCGGATCGGGCCGCCGGTGAGTTGGGCGGAACTGGACGCGGCGATCGACCGTCTGGAGAGCTACCGGTGGATCATCTTCACGAGCGCCAACGGGGTCGTCTTCTTCTTCCGGCGTCTGCGGGAGCTCGGCCGGGACATCCGGGACCTGAAGGGGATCCGGATTGCGACGATCGGCCCGGCGACGGCCGCTGCAGTCGAGACGCTTCGAATCCGGGTCGATCTCGTCCCGGAGGAGTTCGTGTCCGAGGGGGTTGTCCGCGCCTTTGCCGGTAAGGATCTCCAGGGATGCCGGGTCCTGCTGCCGCGGGCCAAAGAGGCGCGCGACGTGATTCCGGAGGGGCTCGTAAAAATGGGCGCCACCGTCGATGTCGCGACGACCTACCGGACCGTCCGTTCGGACCGCGGGGCCGCAGAGCTGCTGTCGTTCCTCGACGAAGGGAAGGTGGACGCGATCACATTCACGAGCCCCTCGACGGTCCGCCATTTCCTCGGGATCATGGGGCCGGATTTTCGACTCCCGCCCAAGGTCCGGATCGCCTGCATCGGTCCGGTGACGGAAGCGGCGGCGAGAAAGGCCGGCCTTCCGGTGGACATCCTCCAGCAGCGTTACACGATCCCGGAACTGGTGAATACGATCGCGGCCTATTTTGAAAAAGAGAAGGGCGGATGATATCGTCATCTTATTTTGGTTCTCGAATTGCGGCGCTGCCGGAAGAAAGGATAGAAAATGGCGAAATTTGTTTGTGATATCTGCGGTTACGTCTACGATCCGGGGCAGGGCGACCCGGACAACGGGATTGCCCCGGGTGTACCCTTTGAAGAGCTGCCCGAGGGGTGGGTCTGCCCGATCTGCTCCGTTGGCAAAGATCAGTTCTCGCCGCTGGACGAGTGACGGGCGACCTGATGACGATTTAAAAGATCTGAAAGGAGCTGTGCCATGCAATTTCCCGATTACCGGCCGCGGAGGCTGCGGCAGAATGAGAACTTTCGGAGGATGATCCGGGAGACGAAGCTTTCGGTGGACAACCTGATCTATCCGCTCTTTGTCGTGCCGGGGAAGAAGGTGAAAAAACCGATCTCCTCGATGCCGGGGAATTTCCAGATGTCCGTCGACCATATCGTCAAGGAGGCGGCGCGGATGAAGGAGCTGGGGATTCCGGCGGTCCTCCTCTTCGGGATCCCCGAGAAGAAGGACGAGATCGCCTCCGGGGCGCTCGCGAAGGACGGGATCATCCAACGGGCGATCCTGGAGATCAAGAACAAGGTTCCAGACATTCTCGTCATCACCGACGTCTGTCTCTGCGAGTACATGAGCCACGGCCACTGCGGGATGATCGAGAAGGGCGAGGTAATGAACGACCTGACGCTGGAGGTCCTGGCGGAACAGGCCGTCTCCCATGCAAAGGCGGGGGCCGACATGGTCGCCCCGTCGGCGATGATGGACGGCCAGATCGGCGCGCTCCGGGAGGGGCTGGACGAGGCGGGCTTCGATGCGGTCCCGGTCATGGCCTACTCGGCGAAATACGCCTCCTGCTTCTACGGCCCCTTCCGGGAGGCGGCGGAGAGCGCCCCTTCCTTCGGCGACCGGAGATCCTACCAGATGGATCCGGCCAACAGCGACGAGGCGATGCGGGAGATCACCCTCGATGTCGCGGAGGGAGCCGACATCATCATGGTTAAGCCGGCGCTCCCCTATCTGGATGTGATCCGGCGCGCGAAGGAGGAGTTCGACCTGCCGCTTGCCGCCTACAACGTGAGCGGGGAATTCGCAATGGTCAAGGCGGCGGCGCAGATGGGCTGGATCGACGGCGAACGGGCAATGCTCGAGTCGCTGACGGCGATCCGGCGCGCCGGGGCGGATATGATCATCACCTATTTCGCCCCCGAGGCCGCGCAAATTTTAGGGAAATAGCGACCCGCACCCCGGGGGGTGTGGGTCATCGTTGTCATTCCGGCGTACTTTTGTCATTCCCCGGCGCACTTTTGTCATTCCCCGGCTTGACCGGAGAATCCAATATAGCAATGCAACAATATGATGTCTATATCTTGGCAAGTAAGAAGAATGGCACCCTGTATATTGGAGTAACGAATGATCTGATTAGAAGGGTTTACGAGCACAAGAATCATCTTGTGGATGGCTTTACAAAGAAATAGCGAGAGAAGGTCAAAGAGATGAACGGAAAAAAATCGAGAATTTTACCCGACACGCTCCGGATGGTCGCCTGGGAGGTCACGCGGAGCTGCAACCTGGCCTGCGTCCACTGCCGCGCCTCCGCGCTGTGCGGTCCCTACCCGGGGGAACTCGGCACCGAAAAATGCCTGCGGCTCCTCGACGAGATCGCGGAGGTCGCAAAACCGGTGATCATCCTCACGGGCGGCGAGCCGCTCCTCCGGGCGGACATCTACGAGATCGCCGCCTACGGGGACAGCAAGGGGCTCCGGATGGTCCTGGCGACGAACGGGACGTTCGTGACCGACGCCGTGGCGGAGAAACTGATCGCGTCGGGGATCCGGCGGGTCAGCGTCAGCATCGACGGACCCGATCCGGCTTCGCACGACGCCTTTCGCGGCGTCCCGGGGGCGTTCACGGAGGCGATTGCCGGGATCGAGGCGATGAAACGGGCGGGGATGGAGTTCCAGATCAACACGACGATCACCCAGCAGAACCTCCTGCAGATCCGGGAGATCCACGACCTGGCCCACGCCTTGGGCGCCACGGCGCACCACATCTTTCTTCTCGTCCCGACGGGGCGGGGGAAGGAGATGGCCGAACAGGCGATCTCTCCGCTCGAATACGAGCAGACGCTCAACTGGTTCTACGAGGAGAGCATCGATTGCGCGATCCAGCTCAAGGCGACCTGCGCCCCCCACTACTACCGGATCTTCCATCAGCGGCGGAAGGAGCGCCCCGGAGCGCCGGCGCAGATGCCGCCCGCGGGCGGGGGTGGCCACCCGCTGAACGCCATGACCCGGGGCTGCCTCGGGGGGAGCGCCTTTTGCTTCATCTCCCACACCGGCCAGGTCCAGCCCTGCGGTTACCTGGAACTCGATTGCGGCCAGGTTTCCCAACAGAGCTTTTCGGAGATCTGGAGCGAATCCAAAATCTTCCGCGATATACGCGACCTCAGCCTCTACGAAGGAAAGTGCGGGAACTGCGAGTTCATCCGGGTCTGCGGCGGCTGCCGCGCGCGCGCCTACGAGGCGACCGGGAACTACATGGCGGAGGAGCCGCTGTGCATCTACCAGCCGGGGGAGGGGAAAAAAGGGGTTCCGGGTGGAGCTTCAGATGGCACGGTGGGCGCTCCGGCAACAGGGAAGAGAGGGGAATCCTGAATGATGAGAATGCGGATTCTGGGCGTGGTCATGGCGGTTCTGCTGGCCGGTGCGGCGTTTGCCGCGGCGCCGGATTTCGAAGGATTGGACCGGGATGGAAATGGATATCTCGACCGGGCGGAGATCGACAGCGCCGCTCCGGAGCTCCTCAGGAAATATGACCTCAACGGCGACGGCGTCATTGACCGAAAGGAATTCAAGGCTGCGGGAGGGATCCCGTCCCGATTCGATCTGCTGGACAGGGACAAAAACGGGGTGCTCGGTCTCGACGAGCTGAAATACGCCGCCGCTTTGCGCTTCAAGGAATTCGACACCAACCGCGACGGCCGGATCGACACCAGCGAATGGAAGAAGCTGAAGATGCCCGTCGCACGGCCGATGATCAACCTCTTCTATTTCTGACCGCTGCCGACACCGGTGGAACGCTCCGGAATCTCATCCGGGGGAGAGGGGAGGGGAGACAGGCGGAGGCGGCTGTTGCCGCGGCGCGGATCTTTTTTCCGATCCGGCACATTCTCGCATATCTTTCCAGTTCTGAAAGGCTGATAAAACAGAATGAGCGAAGAAAAAAAGCGTCCCAGATTCGTCCTCGTCGACGGGAGCAACTACCTGTTTCGGGCCTTCTATGCGATCCGGGAACTCTCCAACTCGAAGGGTTTTCCGACGAACGCGATCTACGGTTTCACGACGATGCTGATGAAGCTGCTGCGCGACCACGAACCCGATTGCATCGCGGTCGCATTCGACGTCAAGGGGCCGACGTTCCGCCACGACGCCTACGATGGCTACAAGGCCACCCGGAAGGCGATCCCCGACGCGCTGATCCCGCAGATCCCGTTCGTCAAGGAGATCGTCCGGGGCTTTTCGATTCCCGTGCTGGAGCAGCAGGGGATCGAGGCGGACGACATTATCGGGACGATTGCGCGCCGGCAGGCGGAGGCGGGGATGGAGGTCGTCATCGTCTCCGGCGACAAGGATATGATGCAGCTCGTCTCCGAAGATATCCGGATGGTCGACACGATGAAGGAGAAGAGCTACGACGTCGCGGCCGTGAAGGAGCGCTTCGGCGTCGGGCCGGAACAGGTCGTGGAGATCCTGGGCCTGATGGGGGATACGTCCGACAACATCCCCGGCGTTCCCGGCATCGGCCCGAAGGGGGCGGAGCGGTTGATCCAGCAGTTCGGGAGCATCGCCGCGATCCTTGGCCATCCGGAGCAGATCCACAACGCGAAGACCCGCGAGGCGATCCTCCGGAACGCGGATCAG
>CAYSSF010000284.1:0-4942 GCA_964433455.1 uncultured Syntrophaceae bacterium | reverse complement strand
CCATAGCCCCATGCTCAGCAAGTCCGAAAAACAGTTGCCGACCTGCAAGGATTGCCACTCCTCCCATGAAATCAAGGTGAGCGCGCAGGACAAATTTATTACAGAAGTCGCCGATCAATGCGGAAAATGCCATAAAGAGCTGGGCCAAACGTACCTGGATACGATGCACGGCAAGGCGTATCGGCTGGGATACCTGAAATCGGCCAAATGTTCCGATTGTCACGGGGCCCATGATATCCTCGGGGTGAACAATCCGAATTCCCATGTCGGCTTCAATCAGGTGGTCAAGACCTGCCAGAAATGCCATCCCGATGCAAACCGGCGCTTTACGGGTTATCTGACCCACGCCACCCACCACGACAAGGCGAAATATCCGGTTCTCTATATCACCTTCTGGGGGATGACCTCCCTGCTGTTGGGAACCTTCGGTTTCTTCGGACTCCATACGCTGCTGTGGCTTCCGCGATCTTTCGCCCACATGCGTGCAAAGCGGAAAATGGAATCGGCGGGCCACGAGAGGGATTATATCCGGCGCTTTACCGATATCCAGCGCATCTCCCATTTGATCGTCATTTTAAGTTTCATGGGTCTGGCCCTGACGGGGATGGTGTTGAAATTTGCGGGCATGGCCTGGGCGAAGTTCGTCACGAACCTGCTCGGCGGCGTGGAGATGGCGGGAAAGATTCATCGTTTCGCCGCGGTCGTCCTGTTCGCTTTCTTCTTCTATCATGTCTACTCGTTGATCAAGATGAAAATGGAAAGGAAAACGCCCCTGAAGGAATTCCTGTTCGGAAAAGACTCCATGCTGCCGAATGCACAGGACTTGAAGGATTTTGTCGGCACCATGAAATGGTTTTTCGGAAAGGGACCCCGCCCCCAGTACGGCCATTGGACCTACTGGGAGAAATTTGATTATCTGGCGGTCTTCTGGGGCGTTCCGGTCATCGGATTGTCGGGTCTGATGCTCTGGTTCCCGGAGATCTCCTCGCTGATCTTTCCGGGCTGGCTGATCAACGTGGCCACGATCATTCACAGCGACGAGGCGCTCCTGGCCACCGGATTTATTTTTACGATTCACTTTTTCAATACCCATCTCCGTCCCGAGGGATTCCCGATGGACCGGGTGATCTTTACCGGACTGGTGCCGCTGAATGAATATCGCAACGACCGGCCGAGGGATTACGCGGAGCAGAAAAAAGAGGGACAATTGAAGAAGAGTCTGGTGTTTACCGAATTGTCGCCCCGCTTCATCAAGTTCGTTTATGCCTTCGGATTCTTTTTCCTGGGCCTCGGGATCATCATTGTTCTGTTGATCCTCTACTCGATGATCTTCGGGTATCGATAACGCGACCGGCCCCCGACCCTCCGGTCGGAAGGGCAGGGCCATAAAGGGCACAAATGGGGACAGCCACCTGTTTTTTTGAGAAATAGGTGGCCGTCTCCATTTTTTATCTATCGAGAGGTCAGGAGATTCAGGATTTCCGTGCCGAAGCGGTTTGCACCCTCGGTGGAGAGGAGGCCGGGGCCGGCGATATTCTGAAGGGATGCATTCTCCAGCCTTGCCAGACCGAGCAGTTGTGTATCGGAGAGGAGCATGAAACAGGCGCGGTTGATCTCCTCCGCCTTCTCGAACCGCCAGCGACAGAGCAGACGGAGCCGCTCCCTTTGCCCGGAGCTCAGTTGCGCGTATCCGGCGATCTTCCGATGCGCCGACCGGTCGAGGACCCTCGGTTGCCAGACCACCTCGGTTATTCCGACGAAGAGGCGCTTTGCCTCCGCGTCCAGTCTCTTTTCATGCAGTTCCGCATCCAGTTTCCGGTACAGGCCGGTCAGGTGGGCGGTGTCGAGAGCGGCATAGTCGAGCTGTTCCTCGGAGAGGGGACGGAGATCCCACCGGGAGCGCTGCATCTTCTTTTCCAGCGTGACGCCGAGGTGGGTTTTGAGCAGCGTGGAAAGGGAGAGCATCCGGAATCCGAGAAGGGACGCGGCGCGATGCGTGTCGAAGATGTTCCGGAAGCCGAAGCCGTAATCCCGCTTCAGGATCCGGATGTCGTTGTCGCCGGCGTGGAAGATCTTGAGGATCTCCGGATCGCTCAAAACGTCGCCGAGAAAGGAGAGGTCCAGGACCGCCGCCAGCGGATCGATCAGCCAGCTTCTCTCCTCCGTCTGGATCTGGAAGAGGCAGAGCTTCTCCCGGAAGTAGCGGAAAGAGTCGTACTCGGTATCGAGCGCGATAAGCCTGGCTTCGCGGATCGATTTTTCGGCCTTGGTGAGTTTTGCGGGTGTATCGACGAACGTCCAGCGGTTTTTCATCGGACCATCCTTTCAAACTTTCTGATTATCATGCCGCCATCCTCAATGCCGTGGCTGCCAGGATCAAGGTTCCCATGACAGCGAAAGCGCCCAGGTCATGTCCGGAAAAGACCAGTTCGCGGAGCGTCATTCTGGGGCCGCGCCGGTATCCCCTTGCTTCCATTGCGACGGCGAGTTCGTCGGCGCGGCGGAAGGCGGACAGCAAGAGCGGAACGGCGAGCGCATGAACGGCACGGGTCCTGAGCGCAAGGCTTCCCGTTGTGAAATCCGCGCCCCGCGCCATCTGCGCCATCCGGAGCCGGTCGTACTCCTCCAAGAGCATCGGCATGAAACGGAGCGCCATCGCGATCATCACGGCGAGATCCTGCGACGGAATCCCCACCCGGGAGAGCGGCCGGAGCAGCCGTTCGATCCCGGCGACGAGTTCGGAGGGGGGTGTCGATCGCGTCAGAACGGCGGCGGCGAGGATGAGTCCCGCGAACTGCCAGGTGACGTAAATCCCCCGGAGGAGACCCTCCCGCGTGATCCGGACCGGCAGCGGGGAGAGCGACAGCAGCGGCTGCCCTCCGGTGAAGAAAAGGTGAACGAGGGAGATCATCGCGATGAAAACCGCCACGGGCCGGAGCGCCCCCGCCGCCTGGCCGGGCGTCATGCGCGCCGCACCCGCGACCGCGGCGATAAAGACGCTGATCAACGCGATCTCCACCGGCGTCGCCGCAAAGATGAGGAGGCTGAGCGCAACGACGGAGAGGATTTTCACCCGCGGGTCGAGGCGGTGGATGATCGTGTCGCCCGGCACGTACTGTCCCAGATGGATCATCTGCGGCCCCCTTCCGGAAGAGCGTCAAGGCCGATGGCGGTCAGGCGTTCCACCTCTCCGAAGACCTCCGCCGGCGTTCCGGTCAGCAGCACCTGCCCGCGGTCCATCGCCACGACCCGGTCCGCTTCGGCTACGTCCCGCATGTCATGGGCGATATGGATGATCGCCATTCCCCCCCGGTTCAGCTTCCGGACGATTTCCAGGACGCGCTGTTTCCCCGCCGGGTCGAGATAGGCGGTCGGTTCGTCGAAGGCGATGTAGCTTGGGTTCATCGCGACCACGCCGGCGATCGAGAGGAGGCGCTTCTCCCCGCCCGAGAGGGTATGGGGCGCCCGTTTCTCGAAACCCGTCATCCCGACCATCGCCAGAGATTCATCGACACGGCGCCGGATCTCCGCGGAGGGGAAGGCGAGGTTTCCCGGCCCGAAGGCGACATCCTCCTCCACGGTCATTCCGATGATCTGACTCTCCGGGTTCTGGAAGACCATCCCGACCCTGCGCCGGATCTCCCGGACGGAAGCGGCGTCGGTGGTCATCATTCCGTCCACGCAGACCGTGCCGGCGGTGGGGAACAGGAGGGCATTCAGGTGCTTGATCAGCGTCGTCTTGCCGGAGCCGTTCGGGCCGATCAGCGCCGTGTGGACGCCTTCCGGGATATCGAGGCTGACCCCCCGGAGGCAGTCGGGTTCTCCGGCGTTGTAACGGTAGATCAGATTTTCGACGCGGATCATAGGAGCTTCCCGCCGAGACGGTCCCTGAGTCTGAGCGCGATCCAGGCCGTGAGGAGGATCTTGATGGCGTCGCCCGGGAGGAACGGGAGAACGCCGACGGCCAGCGCCTTCACCGGAGCCAGACGGGCGACCAGGGCGAGTTGGAGAACCCCCAGCGCGTAGAGGGCCGCCGTTCCCGCGACGAGCGAAAGGCATAACCAGGCGAAGCCGGGACGCGCCTTCAGCGCGGTGAGTTTGCCGATCACGAAGGCGGCGGCGATAAATCCGATCAGGTAGCCGCCCGTCGGCCCGAAGAGGACGCCGAGACCCGCCTTGCCGCCGGCAAAGACCGGCAGGCCGATGATGCCGAGGAGCAGATAGACCACCTGGCTGAGCGCCCCGAGACGTCCCCCGAGGAGCGTCCCGGCCAGGCCGAGAAACAGGGTCTGGAGCGTAATCGGCACCGGCGGGAGCGGGATGATGATGTAGGCCCCCACGGCGGTCAGCGCCCCGAATAAGGAGGCGTAGACCATGCCGCGGAGGGAGTTCTGGTCGGTGTTCACGGAGTTTCGCTCTGCCTTTCCATTGCTTGGCCGGCCCACGCCGGGCCGCACATATCCCGTCTTGGCGTCGCCCGGTTTATGACGACCCGGAACATACTTCGATCCGGACTGATTTTCAACCTTTAATCACGGATGTTCCGGCTTGGATCTTCTCTGTTTATAATAATCCGCTTGACAAGATGAAAATGGATTGTTATTGGTAGGCCACTTTTTTGAAAAGGATCATTATGGACAGCGTCAAGACCATCGTCAACCCCGTACGGATCGCGATTATTATCGGGATAATTATTATTCCCTGCCACATAGGGAGTGGGTGATGGTCTGTTCTTAAAAAAGCTTGAACTGCAAACCGTTACCGCCCCCTGGTAACGGTTTTTTTTTGGGGAAAATAAAGGAGGAGAGAAGCCATGCAACAAACCGGATCGCAGGTCCTTTTTACGGCCTTGAAGGAAGAAAACGTCGATACCCTCTTCGGTTATCCGGGAGGATGCGTCATGGATATCTATGATGAGATGTTCCGGCAGAATCTCCGGCAC
>CAYSSF010000283.1:0-4945 GCA_964433455.1 uncultured Syntrophaceae bacterium | reverse complement strand
GTTCGCCCCCTCGTAGATCGAGGCGATCTTCTCGTCGCGGAGGAACTGCTCGACCGGATAGTCGGCGCAGTAGCCGTAGCCGCCGTAGACCTGGATCGCCGTCTCCGTCACCCGGAAGGCCATGTCGGAGCAGTAGGCCTTGCAGATGGGGGTGAGGACCTCCAGGAAGCCGGTGTATTTTTCCCTGGCCGCCTCGTCGTCCGTCGCCTCGCAGCGGTCCACGCAGAGGGCCGTGAAGTAGAGCAGCGCCCGGAAACCTTCGGTATGGGCCTTCATCCAGATCAGCATCCGCCGCACATCGGGGTGCCGGATGATCGGCACCCGCGGGGCCGCGGGGTTTTTCATCTCCGCAAGCGACGACCCCTGGAGCCGCTCCTTCGCGTACTGAAGTGCGTGGAGGTAGGCGATGGAGCTGCCGGCGAGGGACTGGATCCCGATGCCGATCCGGGCGCCGTTCATCATCTGGAACATGATTTTCATCCCCTGGCGCTCCTCGCCCAGGAGTTCCGCGTAGCACTCCCCGTTGTCGCCCAGGTTGATCAGGCAGGTGGCCGAGCCGTGGATCCCCATTTTCTCCTCGATCTTTCCGATCGCGTAGTCGTTCCGCTTTCCCGGCGTCCCGTCGTCGTTGACGAGAAACTTGGGGACCAGGAAGATCGAGATCCCGCCGGTCCCCGGGGGGTCTCCCTCGATCCGGGCCAGTACGGGATGGATGATGTTCTCCATGATGTCGCTGTCTCCGGAGGTGATGAAAATCTTCGTCCCCTGGAGGCGGAACGTCCCGTCCGGCCGGCGGATCGCCTTCGTTTTCAAGTTCCCCACATCGGTGCCGGCGCCCGGTTCGGTCAGGGCCATCGTCCCGCCCCAAACGGCCTCGTGCATCTTCGGGAGGTACCTCTTTTTTTGCGTTTCCGTTCCGTAGGTTTCAATCAGGCGGGCGGCCCCTTCGGTCAGCGAGAAGTAGCTGACGAAGGCGCTGTTGTGGCTGAACCACTCCTTGGCCGCCATGGCGACGACGAGCGGGAAGCCCTGGCCGCCCTCCTCGGCGGCGACGTTCATCGTCGGCCAGCCCCCCTCCCGATAGATCTGGGCAGAGCGGTGGTAGCACTTCGGGATATGGACGTTCCCGTCCACCAGGCGGCACCCCTCCCGGTCTCCTTCGGCGAGCGTGGGGAAAATGGCGGTCGTGGAGAACTTCTCCGCCTCATTCAGCACCATGTCGAACATGTCCCGCGAAAAGTCCGCGTAGAGCGGCGCCTTGCAGAGCTCCTCGATATTGAGCATTTCATAAAGAACGAACTTCTGATCCCGTGGATCGATGATCAAATTGGCCATAAGTAAATCTCCTTTTCAACGGTGAAGCCTGACGGCTTCGTAAAAAGTCGTGTTTTCCTCGCTGGTCATTCCGGGTTTGACCTGGAATCCAGTATTTTTCGGTAGTTCTGGATACCGGTGCCTGTCCCGGACCCTGATCCGGGATTCGCGGGCATGACCGTTTGCGGGACTGTCCCGGGACCTCAAGCCTGACAGGCCTTCACGGCCTCCAGAAGCGCCCTTTGGTCAAGCGGGGGCGGCGGCACCCCGGCCCTCTCGACGAGCGTAATCGCCTCGAAGGCGCAGCCGGTCGCGCAAACGCCGCAACCTATGCAGCGGTCCGGATTCAACGCCCACGTATCCTTGTCGCTCATGGTCAGCGCATCGGTCGGGCAGCGATCGATGCAGACCCCGCATGCGGTGCACAGATCGCTTTTATGCCGGGGTTGAAAGCCGGAATTCAGCGCCAACCCGGGTTTTGATTGGGCGAGGGCGGGTTTGAGGATCATGGAATGACAGGCGCAGCAGTTGCAGAGGAAATCGATATCCTGCCGATTGATGGATGCGTGCACCAGACCGGCCTCTTCCGACTTTTTCAGGATCGCAAACGCCTCCTGCTTGGTAATCTGTCGTCCCATTTTCCGGTCGATGACAAACTGGGCCCCCATGCCGAACTGCATGCAGACGTCGTCGGGTTTTCCGCAATCGTCGGTTTCGTCCAACAGTTTGGCCTCGTGACGGCAGAAACAGGTGGAGACGGCCAGGGGGTGGTATTTTTCGATATAGGTCGCCACCTGATGGTAGGTATGGATGACATTGTCGTTCTGAATCTTTTCGTCCACCGGGATGACCCGGGTCGTGGGGTAGGCCACTTTCACCGGCCCTTGAGCGGCATCCACGGCGGCCTTGTAGGCATGGATCAGCCGGGCGATTTTCCTGTCCCGTTCCGTGCTGGTGCCTTTCATGAACTGGAATTCAAAGATCCCCGGGACGAAGGTCGGCGCGCCGTAAAATGTCATCCCCCCCATGGAGCCGGCGGTGCAGAGCCCCTTGTCGGCCATCCGCTCCAGAAGGGGGGTCACCTCCTTTACCTCTTTCCCCAATGCCTTTGCGATCACGTCGGCCGGGTGATACCCTTTCGGTATGGCATTGTAGATTTCCGCCTCTTCCGTGGTAAAAAGTTCTTCAACCAGCGCGTAGAACTCCGGAATGTCCTTTCCCGGATACCTTCCCCGCCGTTTGGCCAGGGTTTCGCACAGTTCATGATAGACTTTTTCCGACATATTCGTGTTCTCCTTTCTGATATCGACAGGGGTTGCGATGGACAGGATACCCGAAACGCCACTTCAGTGGACGCGGATCTATTGCGACCGGAAACCGCTTTCCTTGATAATTTGCGCCCAGGTCCGGGCATAGGCCTTTTCACGGGCAGCGAGTTCCTGCGATGTCATGTGGCCCACGGTCAACCCCATCGCCGTCAGCCGGTCGCGCACGTCCGGCATGGCCAACACCTGGGCCAGCGCAACGGAGAAACGATCGATGCCCGCCTTGGGGGTGCCGCTGGATGCAAAAAAGCCGTAATAGGGCATCTCTTCAAACCCGGCCAGACCCAACTCGGCGAAGGTCGGCACGCCGGGCAGTGCCGCCTGTCTTGCACCACCCAGTACGGCAAGGATGCGGATTTTGCCGGCCTGGTGGTTCTCGATGAGGTCGGGCACGGAACCCACACCGGCGTGGATACGGTTGCTCAGCATATCCGCCATCATGGGGGCGGAGCCCTGGTAGGGGGCGGCTTGCAGGGCAAGAGAATATTTTTGGCCGATGAGCTTGACCAGAAACTCGGGAACCGATGCGGGCGCAGGCACGCCTACCTTTTCCGGGCCCGGGCCATGGCTGCGCACCCATGCCGCGTAATCGTCCATGGACCTGGCCGGCGTACCGCCGGACACGGCCAGCGCGTTCACGAAGGTCGCAAAACCCGCCACGGCTGCAAAGTCGCGGGCCGGGTCGAAGCCGGGGTTTTTCATGACCAGCGGCAGGATGGAGACCGTATGGTCGTGCGACAGGAAAAACGTACCGCCATCCGCAGGTGCCGCCATGAGGGCCTGTGCGGCGATCCGTCCGCCCGCGCCCGCACGGTTTTCAACGATGACCGGGCTGTCCAACGGCTCCTTGAGCTTATCGGCCAGGATGCGCGCAATGGCATCCGTGCCGCCGCCGGGTGGAAAACCGACCAGCAGCCTGACGGCGCCGGGCTGCGCCTGGGCGATACCCCCAAACAGCAAAATGCCAAGCACCAGAGCGCCGCCGAAATGGCGAACAAAACAACGGGCAAGTGAATGAATCATGGTTGAGTCCTTCCTGCGATCCTCGTTATTTTTTCGGATGACGCGGCTCCGTCACCCCCTCGGTCGGCCGCCCGAAGGAGGCTGTATCCAGCCCCTTGAGCGGGTGGTTCTTCGCGTACATTCCCTTGAGTTTCCGGGCGCGCACCTCGGGGTAAAAGGTGTTGATCGCCGCCTGGCTCCGATCAAGAGGAACCTCTTCGATTGCATACTCGGCCGAACCGAGGCCGTTGGCCACGCCGCCGTAAATCTGCGCCTCGATGTCCTTCCCCTTGATGACATTCAGCTTTTTCGATCCTGCCTCCAGCGCGCCGAACTCCTCCGCCTCGGAATTGAGCAGGCCGGGCGCGGCGTTCATCATGTCGATGCAGGCCTTGTCGACCGCCACCGGGTCGTAGGAGGCCAGGATCCCGAGACCGTTGACGATCGGGGTGTCGGTCCAACCGTAGCAGTCGCAGCTCGGGGAGATGTCCATCGCGAAATTGAGGAAGAAGGCCTTCCCCTCCTCCTTGGTCATCATCGCGGCGAGCGCCGAATCGGCAATGCGGCGGCCGAGGGTGGGCAGGTGGTCGAAGCGCTGGATGCTCTTGAAGCCCGCCATGTTGACGCAGAGGTTGGCGCAGGCGAAACAGTAGACGCAGCTCTCCAGGTCCACCTCCAGCCCCTGATCCGTCACCTGGATCGACCCTTCGGGGCAGCAGTCCTCACAGACCTGCCACCATTCGCAACGGCGGCCCGGACAGAGCTTGGCATCGATCACCGGTTTGTCGCCGGCCAGCGCACCGTGCAGGTTCATCTTGCCCCGCTTGCTCGCCCCGCCGACGCCGATGTTCTTCAGTGATGCCCCGTACCCGCCGGCCGGATGCCCCTTGAAATGGGCCACCGACAGCAGCGCATCGGCGTCGGCGATCGCGCGGGCCACGAACTGCTTTGTAAGGTAGTTCCCCCGGCCCTGCAGATCGACCACCACGTCGTCGGTCCCGAGCCAGCCGTCCGCCATCACGATCGGGCAGCCGACGGTCCCCTGATTGAAGCCGTTTTTGTTGGCCGTCTCGAGGTGATCGATTGCCAGCGTCCGGCTGATCCAGGGGTGGTAGGGCATCGTCGTCGTATCGGTGACGAAGGGGCGGAGCCCCCGCTCCTTCAGAAGATCGACCAGCGTGCGGATGATCACCGGTCTCAGATACCCCACATTGTAGGCCTCGCCCATGTGGGTCTTTACCGCCACAATGTCGCCCGCGTGCAGGCGGTCCAGCCAGCCGGACCGCTCCAGGATCTGGCGGCCC
>CAYSSF010000282.1:0-4945 GCA_964433455.1 uncultured Syntrophaceae bacterium | reverse complement strand
AGAGCTCAAATCCTCCAACGAAGAAATGCAGTCGGTGAACGAAGAATTGCAGTCCTCCAACGAGGAGTTGGAAACCTCCAAGGAGGAGCTGCAATCGATCAACGAGGAGTTGAACACGGTCAACACCGAGTTGCAGCAGAAGGTCTCCGAGCTCTCCCGAGCCAACAACGACATGAACAACCTCCTGGCCGGCACGGGCGTGGGCACTGTTTTTGTGGACCAACGTCTGAATATTCGGCGCTTCACCCCCACCGCCACCCAACTGATCAACCTGATTCAGACGGACGTGGGGCGGCCGGTGGGCCACATCCTCTCCAACCTCGTGGGCTATGAGAGCCTGCTTACGGACACGCAGGCGGTATTGGACACCCTGATTCCCAAAGAGCTGGAAGTGCAGACAATAGCGGGCAATTGGTATCTGATGCGCATCCGGCCCTATCGCACCCTGGGAAACGTCATTGAGGGCGCGGTGCTCACCTTCACAGAGATCACCGAGCTGAAAGCGGCGCAGGCTCAGGCGGCGCTTAATGAAGCAATAACGCAGCGCCGCCTGGCCGTGGTGGTATGGGACGCCCATGATGCCATCATATTGCAGGATATGGAGGGCCGCATCCTGGCCTGGAATCCGGCGGCGGAGCGGATGTATGGCTGGAGCGAGGCCGAGGCCCTGGCGATGAACATCCGCGATCTGATCCCGGAGAGCCAATGGAAGAAAGCGTTGGCCGTGGTGCAGCAATTGGCCCGGGCCGAGGTTCTCGAACCCTACCACGCCCAACGGCTCGCCAAAGACAGCCGGATCGTGGAGGTGTGGCTCACCGCCACGGCATTGGTCAAAGACGCCGGGGAGATTTACGCCATTGCGACCACGGAGCGGGGAGCATTGAGAAGTAACTGATTATCTTTCCCAGATTATTTTCAGACCCTCGTCAAACGTGAAAAGGATGGCGGCGTTTTTCCATGCCTTGGCGCAGAGGATGCAGTCCACAATATCCAAGGTTCTTTTCAGCAAAAAGGTTCAGGGCGGCCCGGGGTTCCTCCCGGTCCCGGTTTTGGATGCCTTGTAGCGTATGATCGCATTCGTGTCCGGAAGATTAACGGTTGATTTTTTCACGGATCGCCTCCTCCCAGGCCGCATTCTGCAGCGAATCGGAGCAGACCTCCTTGGGAGGTTTTACTTCCACTGCCGCGGGCTGATCGTCTTTCTCTTCGGTTACGCTACATTGATCCTTCAGAACACGAAGCAGGGTGTTGTAACTGTGGAGGGATGAAGATTCATGGACCCAATCTAATGCGGCTTGAGCTGCTCCGATCCTTGAGGTGTCCATGATTCCCTGGAAGCTTCTCGACAGCGCGCAGGTGCCCGGAGAAAACGAAAATCTTCGCCTATACCAGCGCGGTGGAGAGTTTTCGATCCGGGTGGACGGTTCCGAACTCATGAATAGTCGTGTCCATGGATCAGAGGATGCTATGGCGGAACTCGCCTGTGCACGAATCGCCTCCCTCCTCTCTCCCCGGGTCCTGATCGGAGGGTTGGGCATGGGGTACACCCTGGCCGCGGCACTAAACCGACTCGGCGCCGAAAGCCTGGTGGTGGTGGCCGAACTCGTGCCGGCGGTGGTGGCATGGAACCAAGGGCCTTTTGCAGCCCTGGCAGACCATCCCCTTGATGACGACCGGGTCACGGTCCGAGAAGTCGACGTCGCGCAAATTCTCCAGGCGGAGCATCGGGCCTACGATGCCATCCTGCTGGCGGTCCCTTTGGTTTGCAGCCCTTTAGCGTTACGCCTTCATTCACGCAAACACTCACCGGTATGGGCACCAGTGCTTTTACAATGAATTTCCGATAGGACTGCAATTTCTTAGCCGCGCCGCCCTGGGTCTTGGTTCAAACCGGGAAGAGATTGAGAAGTACAAGATGGCGAATTAACGCAATGATTACCGTATGAACTCAAGCGGTTGCAAGTTGGAAACCTTTCTCCCGAAATAGCATCAGGCAGGCATCCACGGCAGCGTTGTCGTAAAAAATGCCGCGGTTCTTCTCGATTTCGTTCAGCGCCGCATCGATGCCCAGGCCGGGCCGGTAGGGGCGGTGCGACGCCATGGCCTCCACCACATCGGCGACGGCGAGAATACGAGCCTCCAACAGAATTTCCTCGCCTTTAATCCTTTTAGGGTAGCCGGAACCATCCATCCTTTCATGGTGCTGGTGGACAATCTCCGCCAGAGGCCAGGGGGATTCCACATCCTTGAGCATCTCGAACCCCTTCTTTGCATGCTCCTTGATCAGGGCAAACTCGATCTCCGACAGCTTCGTCGGTTTCGATAATATTTCGGCAGGAATGGAAAGTTTTCCGATGTCATGGATCGTTCCGGCCATCCGAATGGCTTCTATTTTATCATGGGGTAATCCCATCTCCGTGGCTATGGCACGGGCAAGGTCAGCTGACCGGGCTTGATGACCGGCTGTATAAGCATCCCTTGTCTCTATGGCGGACATCAAGACTTGGATGGTCGTGTTCAGCGACTTCCTGAGATTTTCGAGAGTATCTTCGAGTTGCGCCGCCACCTGTTTCCGTTCGGTGATCTCCTTTTGTAGCTCCTCATTAACATGAGTCAATTCCGCTGTGCGCTCCGTTACACGATGCTCCAGTTCGTCGTGCACCTGTCGTAGTGCCTCCTCTGTCTGTTTGCGCACCATGATATGAGCAGTAAAGGGACGATAAACAAAGAGATAAAGTACAGGGAAGATCAAGGCTGATAGAAGCAGGGCATCAAGTAACGTGCGGCCCGATGGCGGGAGCGGCGGTAAGGTTTCGATAAACAACATTATAAATGCTTCGCTGACAAAGATAGCGCTCATCAATATCACGAAGATACGGTAAGGCGTCATGCGAAAAGTCAAATATTTATTATCTGCCATACTTGTGCTCTCTCAATCTGTTTGAATGCCCTAAAAAGCATGGTCTGAAGATCATGGAAAGTGAAATGGTCAGAGTGGTGCCTCGGTTCTATGGATTTCACGCCCTCCGCCATTTCATGGCATCCTACCTCATGGACACAGAGAAGATATCGCTGAAAACTGTTAGCGGACTTTTACGTCACAAGAACGTCCGGACGACTGAAATTCATCTGCACCTCCGTAGACTCCTCCCAACTCTCCGCGAGCGCCCAAATTAAGGGAAAATTTACACTGAAAATAGCAAAGCCGCCACAAAAGAAGAAGGGCTGCGAAGTGACTTCGTAACCCCTTGATTTTCATGGTAGGCGGTACTGGGATTGAACCAGTGACTTCTACCGTGTGAAGATAGACCCCGCCTATTAGGTGCATATAATATCATATACTTATCCAGTTTCTGAAGCGCCCAAAACGTCCTGAATCGTCTCTTTTAGCCACGAGCCGCCACAGAATGACACAGGATCGGCTACCTTCTTTTTATTGTACGAGGTCCATCCGCTGCTTCGTACCCTCAGCCACATGACATACCGAACGCTTCCCCTTCCCTCCTCCTTCGCGGCTACAAGGAAGACATCGTCGGCTTGTAACCGTTCTGCCGTCGGGATAGCGTCAATCCGATAGAGCCCAGTCATGGATCACTGATTCCCTACGTGCAAGCCTCCCAACAACGTGAAGAAATAAGGCAAATGGTGAACGCTGGCAAAATCAGTCCCGAATCCTGTAAGAAACCTCTATCAGGCCGTCAATAGTATTCTTATAGCAGAGAGGACTGTCGAGACGCCAACGGAATAAAACATTACACTTCCGGAATCGGTTTTCTCACCCTGGAAGACGGCCACCATGGACGAGCACCGTAAATTGGCAGGCAGTTCTGAATGTTGCCTTTTTAAAACATCCAGAACGGTTCAAAGAGGGAATGCCAAAACCTACGGGATGGCCCTTCCCTCATCTGCCTGGATCAACAAACCGGCGTTTTCCAAAAGCGACATGTCGGTACACAAAATTTTTACCGGAGGTGTCTCATTTTTATTGACAAGTTCCAATAATACAAATAGTCCTTAACGAAGCATGGAATTTATGAAAACGTGAACGCTGGCTAAAATATTAATATCAATAGTTAATATGGATTATGTTACGTATAGGTAGGTGGAGTCAAGGTTTGCAAATGTCGCTTTTTTATGAATCAGATTTTGCGCACTCCACCTACGAGTCCGTAAAAATGTATGTCTTAAAAAACAATGAATGCCGTTCGTAATGTTGAATATGTCGTCATCTGTTACCCTGTGTTTTTAGGATTTTAGATCATAGCACCGCTACAGTCTCTACTTCCACTCGATCTTTTCCGTTCGCTTTGGCACTAAACAGGGCGTTGTCGACCCTGCTCAGCAGGCTGTCTTCGTCATCGGTCGGATGATATTCAGCGACACCGATGCTCACGGTGACCGGTATTTGCTCGCCTTTGTAGAGGGTCGGCGCATCTTTAATGGACTGGCGAACCTTTTCCGCCATACCCAGGGTATTGGTCAAATCGCATTCCTTCAATAGAATCAGAAATTCTTCGCCTCCCCACCGGCAGAGCATATCCGACCCTCTGATACCGGCAAGCGTCATGGTGACGATATTTTTCAGGACTGCATCGCCGGCAAGATGTCCAAACTTGTCATTGACGCGTTTAAAGTCGTCGATATCAAACAGGATGATGGAAAAAGTCATCTGCTTACGGCGCGCCTCTTTGAGCGCTTGATCATAAATGATATCAAATATGTGTCGATTATAGGCGCCGGTCAGCTTATCCTCGGTGGCCATTTTTTCCAACTTTTTCTGATATGCCGTTATGGTGATTTTGGTCAACAGCACCACTACGACGGTGATGATGGCGCAGATCAGCAAGTTTATGATCAGCGCCTGGGAAATTCGTTGAACGGCCTTTTCCTCAGTCTGTTCAACCAGCAAGTACCATCCGAACTCGGGAATATAGCGCGTATTTAA
>CAYSSF010000281.1:0-4950 GCA_964433455.1 uncultured Syntrophaceae bacterium | reverse complement strand
CGGGGTCGCGCTTGGGGAGATCGATCCCCGGACGATGGCCTCCCGTCTCGTTTCCGGCCTCTTCTTCTGCGGGGAGGTGATGGACATCGACGCCGACACGGGCGGCTACAACCTTCAGGCGGCCTTCTCCACCGGCTTCGTCGCGGGCGAGGAGGCCGCAAAGCTTCTCCGGTCCTGGCCGCGTTTCCGCTCTTCCGCGTCTGGCTCCAACTGAGCCGGCTGATCGTCCTCTACGGCGCCGAGTTGTCCTTTGCGCACCAGAACGTGGACACCTATGAATTCGAACCCGACTCGATGCCCTTTGCCCGTACGCCGGAATTTTCCACGCTGTCGCAAGCGGTCGAAACACTCCGGAACGCCATTGAGAAACTGCCCGCAAACCGACTGCTGAAAGACCTCTGATGGACCGGTTGCATGAACGTTTTCTCTTTACTTTTAAGATGCACCGGTGTTTAAGAAACAAAACCGTTTCGCCGTTTTTCAGGGTGTTTTTGATCATATGCCGGGAGGTTGAAAAGAGATGAAAAAGGCATTGGTGTTTTGGTTCACGGTTCTCCTTGCGGCGTTCGTCGCGATGCCGATGCAGGCGGCGCAGGAGAAAAAGGCCAAGGACCCCGTCGTCAAGGTCGGCGTCATCGACATGCAGCGGATCATGCGGGAGTCGAAGGCGGCAAAGAACGCGCAGGCCGTTTTCCGGAAGGAGATCGATGCCAAAGGGGGGGTTCTGGCCGCCAAACAGCAGGAGATCCGGGTGATGGAGGAGGAGCTGAAGGCTGCCGACCCCAGGCTTGCCGATGAGGCGCGGCGGCAGAAGGCGGATAAGTTGACCCGGGAGGTCCGGGATCTGAAGCTCCTGACCGCGGATATGGAGACCGAACTCAAGAGAAGGGACACGGAACTCACCCAGAAGATCGTTGCCGATGTGATCCGGGTCGTCAAAGCCCATGCGAAAAAGGAGAACATCACGCTGGTCTTCGACCGTTCGGCCGTCGTGGCCCTCGATGAGGCGGTGGACATCACGGGCACGATCATCCAGTTGTACGACGCGGGCCAGTGACCGTTTTCGACGACGACAGGAAATGAAAGGGGCTTTTCATCATGCCTGCTCCCCAAGAGGTTCTTGATCTTGTTGCGCGTTTCACCGAAAACCTCGCGTCCTACGCCGCTGGCGCGTACAACGAGACCCAGCTCCGCCGGGAGTTCATCGATCCTCTCTTCCGGGCGCTGGGCTGGGATCTGGACAATGTCGCCGGTCACGCCGAGGCCTACAAGGACGTGATCCACGAGGACGCGATCCGGATCGGCGGCGCGATGAAGGCCCCGGACTACTGCTTCAGGATCGGCGGGACGCGGAAATTCTTCGTGGAGGCGAAAAAGCCCGCCGTCCGCATCGCCGAGGATGCCGCCCCGGCCTACCAACTCCGCCGCTACGCCTGGTCCGCCGGGCTGCCGCTCTCCATCCTGACGAACTTCGAGGAGTTCGCCGTTTACGACTGCCGGATCAAGCCGGACCAGAGCGACCGGCCCGCGACGGCCCGGATTCTGTTCTTCAACTTTCGGGATTACGCCGCCCGCTGGGAGGAGATTGCCGCCGTCTTCACCCGCGAGGCGATCCTCCGGGGGGCCTTCGACCGCTACGCCGAATCGACCCGCCTGAAGAAGGGCACCGCCGGCGTGGACGAGGCGTTCCTGAAGGAGATCGAATCCTGGCGGGATCTCCTCGCCCGGACCATCGCGCTCCGAAACCCCGCGCTGAGCCAGCGGGAGCTGAACACGGCGGTGACGCTGACGATCAACCGGATCATCTTTCTGCGGATCTGCGAGGACCGGGGGATCGAGCCCTACGGCCAGTTCCAGGGGCTCCAGAACGGCCCCGGCGTCTACAAACGTCTCATCGAGATCTTCTACCGGGCCGACGACCGGTACAACTCCGGCCTGTTTCACTTCCGGCAGGAGAAGGGGCGCGCCGCATCTCCGGATCGCCTCACGCTGGATCTCGCGATCGACGACAAGGCGCTGAAAGCGATCTTCCAGGGGCTATACTATCCGGATTCCCCGTATGAATTCTCCGTCCTTCCCGCCGACATCCTCGGCCGGGTGTATGAGCAGTTCCTCGGCAAGATCATCCGCCTCACCGCCGGCCACCAGGCGAAGGTGGAAGACAAGCCGGAGGTGAAGAAGGCGGGCGGCGTCTTCTACACCCCGAAATACATTGTCGATTTCATCGTCGAGGAAACGGTCGGCCGCCTCCTTGAGGGCCGGACCCCCGCCCGGGCCGACCGGCTCCGGATCCTCGATCCCGCCTGCGGCTCCGGCTCGTTCCTGATCCAGGCCTACCAGCGTCTCCTCGACGGGTACCGGGACCGCTATGTGGCGGGCGGACCGGAGAAGCGGACGAAGGGGCGGCGGCCGGTCCTCTATCAGGCCGCCGGCGGCGAGTGGCGGCTGACCACGGCGGAACGCAAGCGGATTCTGCTGAACAGCATCTACGGTGTGGACATCGATCCCCAGGCCGTCGAGGTGACGAAGCTTTCACTCCTTCTTAAAGTCCTCGAAGGGGAAAGCGGGGAGACCCTGACGAACCAGATCAAACTCTTTCAGGAGCGCGCCCTCCCCGACCTCTCCGGGAATATCCGCTGCGGAAACTCCCTGATCGGTCCGAACTTTTATGACGGCGCGCAGCTCAACCTGCTGGGCGACGAGGATCAGTACCGGATCAACTGCTTCGACTGGGAAAAAGAGTTTCCGGAGGTCTTCAAAATGGCTGTTCCCTCCCCCTCGACGGGGGAGGGTTCGGGTGGGGGTGAACAGAAAGGTGGTTTCGACGCCGTCATCGGCAATCCGCCCTACATCCGCATCCAGACGATGAAGGAGTGGGCGCCGCTGGAGGTCGAGTTCTACAAGACCGCCTTCGTCGCCGCCGGGAAGGGAAACTATGACATCTACGTGGCCTTCGTCGAAAAAGGTCTCGGCCTTCTGAACGCGAAGGGGCGGCTCGGCTTCATCCTGCCCCACAAGTTCTTCAACGCGCAGTACGGCGAGCCCCTGCGCGGACTCCTGGCGGAGGGGAAACACCTGAGCGGGGTCGTCCACTTCGGCGACGCCCAAGTCTTCGCCGGGGCGACGACCTACACCTGCCTCCTCTTCCTGGACAAGGCGGGCGCCGCCGCCTGCCGCTTCACGAAGGTGGACGATCTGGAGGTCTGGCAGAAGACGGGTCAGGGGACCGAAGGCGCCATCCCCGCCACAAACATCACCGCCGCCGAGTGGAACTTTACCGTCGGCCGCGGCGCCGATCTCTTCGAAAAACTCCGCCGGATGCCGGTGAAGCTGGGCGATGTGACTCACATCTTCGTTGGAACCCAAACCAGCGCCGACAGCATTTTTACCCTGGAAAATTGTAGCGTTGACGGTGAGTATATCGTTGGCAAGTCTAAATCATTGGACAGGCAAGTACGGATAGAGGCCGCTTGTCTTGTGCCTTTCCTCAAAGGGAAAGACATTCGACGTTACGAAGCCCCGAAAACAAATACCTACCTGATCTGTCCCTATAAAATATCAGAAAATGATTTCAGACTCATGGCAATCGAAGAACTTCTATATCGTTTCCCGTTGACCATGAGTTATCTTGAATCCTGCAAGGCAGGCCTAATGGCTCGCGAGAAGGGTAAATTTAGAAACAAATCCTGGTATGCATATGGATATCCCAAAAGCATGACGCTTTTCAGGAAATCAAAAATTATCGTGCCGGATTACAATAATGTTGCGTCATTTACGCTGGATACGAATGGTCACTTCTATAAGACCGGCTATGGCATCATCCTAACAGATAACCAGATATCATCATTATATATTCTTGGAATTATCAATTCTCCGCTGCTCTTCAAATACCTGGTTTCGATCGGTACCTCTTTGCGAGGGGGATACATCCGTTTCTGGACCCAATACATCACACAACTCCCAATAAGAAAGATCGACTTCTCCGACGCGGCGGATCGCGGGCGGCACGACCGGATGGTCGCCCTGGTCGAAGATATGCTCGCCCTCCACCAGCGGTTGGCCGCCACCCGGACAGACCACGAGCAGAACAACTTCAAGCGTCAGATCGACGCCGCCGACCGCCGAATCAACCGATTAGTTTATGACCTCTACAACCTCACAGACGAGGAAATCCGGATCGTCGAGAATGATTGACAAAAGTATTTTGTTATTGGATGATTGAATCGTAATCGGCGATCAAGCCAATGGGTCGACGAGTTGAGGAAAGATTGGAAGTTCGGGGGGCATAACATGAAAGTCGGGACAGAGAAGAGGGAACCTCAAATTGTCTTTCGTGGAGGGAAACCCTCTGCGGTTATTCTGGACATCGATGTGTATCAGGAACTCCTGGAGCGGATCGAAGATGTTGAGGATCTTCAAATGTTGGCGCGGATGAGGGAAAAGCCCTTGAGCTTCAGGAAACTGGATTCCTTTTTGAAGGAGTTCTCTCCCGGTGTATGAAATCTTGATCGAAAGGGCGGGGGAGAGGGATCTGAAGAAATTGCCCGCCGTAGATTTCGAAAGAATTATTCCGCATCTGAAGGGCCTTGCTGAAAACGCCAGGCCGGCCGGTTCCCGAAAAATCAGCGCTTCGGGACACGATTGACGGATTCAGGTCGGGACATATCGGGTACTCTACGAGATCGACGAAAAGGAGAAAACGGTCAAGATCTTGCGCGTTCGTCACAGGCGAGAAGCTTATCGCTGACGCACCCTGCCGACATCTTCCATTCGATTTAGCTGATTTGGCGACCGGGAGCGCCACGACCGAATGGTTTCTCTGGTCGAAGAGATGCTCGCCCTCAATCGGAGGCTCGACGCCGCCCGGACAGACCACGAACAGACGAACCTCAAGCGCCAGATCGACGCCGCCGACCGCCGGATCGACCGCCTCGTTTACGACCTCTACAA
>CAYSSF010000280.1:0-4980 GCA_964433455.1 uncultured Syntrophaceae bacterium | reverse complement strand
CGAAATGCGAGCTGATTGCCGGAAATGTTGCGACGGCGGAGGGTGCAAGGGCCCTGATCCAGGCCAGCGTGGATGCGGTCAAGGTAGGTGTCGGACCCGGTTCCATCTGCACGACGAGAATTATCGCCGGTGTGGGAATACCCCAGATGAGTGCGATCCGGGACGCCTATAAAATAGGGTCCAAATTCAATATCCCGATCATCGCCGACGGTGGGGTCAAGTATTCGGGCGATATTGTCAAGGCCCTGGCGGCGGGAGCCCATTCGATCATGATCGGCGGACTTTTCGCGGGGACGGAGGAGAGCCCGGGAGAAACTGTCCTCTTTCAGGGAAGGAGTTACAAGGTCTATCGAGGGATGGGATCGCTCGAGGCGATGAAGATGGGCAGCAAGGACCGTTATTATCAGGATGACATCGAAAGCAGTCTGAAACTGGTACCCGAAGGGATTGAAGGAAGGGTTCCATACCGGGGATCTCTTTCGGCCAGCATCCACCAGTTGCTGGGCGGTCTCAAGGCTGGTATGGGTTATGTCGGATGCCGAACCACTGGTGAATTGCGACAGAATGCCTGTTTCGTCAAGATCACCTCCGCCGGACTTCGTGAAAGTCATGTCCATGACGTCATCATTACCAAAGAAGCCCCGAACTACTGGTTGGATTAGTATGCAACACACCGATTTCGTCCATTTGCACGTTCACACTCAGTATAGTCTCCTTGATGGTACGATTCGTCTGGATGATCTTTTCCGCAAGGCGAAGGAGTATCAGATGCCCGCCGTTGCCATGACCGATCACGGCAACCTTTACGGTACCATCGATTTCTATAAACATGCCTATCAATACGGAATAAAACCGATTATTGGCTGCGAGCTGTACGTCGCTCCGAAAAGTCGCCTCGACAAGGCCGGCTATGGGGCCGGGGAAACGGCGCACCACCTGATCGTCCTTGCCCGAAACATGCAAGGATACCGTAATCTGATGAAATTATCGACCGCCGGATTTCTGGACGGCTTTTACTACCGGCCGCGCATCGACAAGGAGATTCTGAAACAGCATCATGAAGGATTGATCGGTTTGAGCGCGTGCCTTCATGGAGAAATTGCAGCCCAACTGCTTCGGGGAAATTCCGAAGAGGCCGATCGGACGGCGGAGCAATACCGGTCGATTTTCGGTGAAGGGAATTATTTTATTGAGATCATGGAAAACGGCCTTCCTGAACAGAGGAAGGCCAACGAGGGATTGATCGATCTCGGCCGAAGGCTTGGATTGCCGCTGGTGGCGACCAATGATTGCCATTATCTGAGGCAGGAGGATGCCGAGGCGCACGAGGTACTGCTCTGCATCCAGACGGGAAAGACCATTGATGATTCAGACCGGATGCGGTTCGGGACCGATCAGTTTTATTTCCGTTCCCCCGACGAGATGATCCGGCTCTTTTCCTACTGTCCGGAGGCGATCGAGAATACGGTCAAAATTGCCGAAAAATGCAACCTTACGCTCGAATTCGGTAAGTTCTTTCTCCCCACTTTTGAGATCAATTCCGATGAAACACTGGATGAACGGCTGAAAAAGGCAGCGATGGACGGCCTCGCGATGATTCTGCCGAATATCCTGAAGAATCGAACGGAAGATCTCCGAGAAACCTACGAGAAGAGACTTCATGAAGAGCTTGAGATGATCCGTTCTATGGGGTTTGCGGGATATTTTCTGATCGTTTCCGATTTTATCCAGTATGCCAAAAAGAAAAATATACCGGTCGGACCCGGCAGAGGGTCGGCGGCCGGGAGTCTTGTCGCTTATGCAACCGGAATCACCAGCATCGATCCCATTCGTTATAACCTGTTTTTTGAAAGATTCCTGAATCCGGACCGGATCAGCATGCCCGACATCGATACCGATTTCTGTCCGGAGGGAAGGGATGAAATCATCCGCTATGTGACGGAAAAATATGGGAACGACAAGGTATCCCAGATTATCACTTTCGGAAAAATGCAGGCAAGGGCCGTCATCCGGGATGTCGGCAGGGCGATGAGCATCCCCTACGGTGAAGTGGACCGCATCGCCAAACTGATTCCCAATGTTCTCAACATCAAACTGGAGGAGGCGATCAAACGGGAACCCCGTCTTAAAGAAGAACAGAAGGGCAATCCCCGCATCAAGAAACTTCTCGACCTTTCCCTGGCATTGGAGGGGTTGAATCGCCACTCTTCAACCCATGCAGCGGGGGTTGTGATCTCGGATCTGCCTCTGGTGGAACGGATTCCGCTCTGTAAAAGCCCCAAGGAGGATGTCGTTACACAGTTTTCGATGAACGATATCTCCGATGTCGGACTGACCAAATTTGATTTCCTCGGCTTGAAAACCTTGACGGTCATCAAAGACGCCATGCACTTTGTTCGCGAGGGGAGGGGGATGGAGGTCGATCTTGAAGGTCTTCCGCTGGATGACCGGAAGACTTATGAATTGCTGATGCGAGGCGATACCGACGGGATTTTTCAGCTCGAGAGTTCGGGAATGAAGGATGTTCTTGTCCGGATGAAACCGGACTGCATCGGGGATGTCATCGCGCTGATCGCGCTCTATCGTCCTGGCCCTATGGAGAATATTCCTGAATTCATCGCGAGAAAACAGGGTCGCACAAGGATCGTCTACGAGACGCCCGAACTGGAGGCCATTCTGAAGGAGACCTATGGAATCATCGTCTATCAGGAGCAGGTGATGCAGATCGCCGTGGCCATCGGCGGCTATTTGCTATCCGAGGCGGACACCCTCCGTAAGGTGATGAGCAAGAAGAAAACCGATCAGATGGAAGAGAAAGAAAAGCCGAAGTTTCTGGACGGCGCGCGGAAGAAGAAGATCCCCGAGGCTGTGGCCGCAAAGATCTGGGAACAGATGGAAACTTTTGGAAAATACGGTTTCAATAAGTCACACAGCACCGCTTATGCCATCATTTCCTATCAGACGGCCTACCTGAAGGCCCACTATCCGGCGGAATTCATGGCTGCACTTCTTACCAGCGAAAAAGACAACCGGGACAAAATCATCTCCCATATCGGCTGTTGCCGTGAGATGGGGATCAATGTCCTTCCACCCGATATCAATGAATCAATGAGTGATTTCAGTGTAGTGGGAGATAATATCCGTTTCGGACTCGCTGCTGTCAAGAATGTCGGGACGGGTGCGATCGAGTCGATCATTCATGTACGTGAGGCAGCAGAACCCTTTCGCTCCATTGTCGATTTTTGTGATCGCGTCGATCCGCGAAAGGCGAACAAGCGGGTTCTCGAAAGTTTGATCAAGTGTGGGGCTTTTGATTCGACGGGCCACAAGCGGCGACAACTGATGACCTTCTATGAAGAGATCATGGACAAGGCACAGAAACGTCAGCGGGAAAGGGCCTGCGGCCAGGCAAATCTGCTTGAACAGTTCGAACAGAAAGAGGATCGCACCTCACAATACGGCAGATTTTTGGATAATGGCCTTCCCGAGATCTCCGAGTGGGATCAGAGGGAGCTTCTTGCGAACGAAAAGGAGACCATCGGTTTTTATATTACGGGACATCCGTTGTCGCGCTATGCCGAACGTCTGGAGATGATCGTTACGGCGGATTCCTCCAACCTTTCCACCAAAACCGATCGAGAAGCCATCATCGTCGCCGGAATCGTAAGCAGCATCCGTGAGGTGCAAACCAGACGAAAAGAGACCATGGCGTACGTAACCATAGAGGATTTGAAGGGGTCATCGACGGTTATCTTTTTCCCCGAAATATACCAAGGTTGTTATGATCTTCTGCATGGCGAAGAACCTCTACTGCTGAAAGGAACCGTCGATATCGGGGAAGAGAGCGTCAAGGTCCTTGCCACGGAGGCGACGCTTCTGGCCAAAGCAGCCGATAAAGCGTATCACTCTGCCTATTTTACGATGTTCCTGAATCGATCAACCGTCGATGATATCGAAGCGCTCTGTGCCTGTTTCCGAAAGCACATCGGAAAACAGGATGGCTATATCAAGCTGATTGAGGAGAGGTGCGAAACGGTGATCTACCTTGGAGATGATATCAAACTGGACCTCAACCGGCATCTGAAAATAGAAGCCGAACGGATACTGGGAATCAATAAAATACAATTTGTTTAACGGTGCTTTGAAATATCCCGCGCTGAATCCGAAAATCGAATGATGATTACAATCAGTCCCTCCCGTAACAAACACATAAAGAATGATGACCTCGTCAAAAGTCACGCGGCGATTTTAAGTTCATAGCGGGGTTGTTCCGTCGCCGGTGTGAAAATGTTCGCAAGCAAACCCATAGGTTTCAAAAACTGCTCTTTGAAAACAAAAATAGTGTACCGAATGCCGGATTTTACCGCTGCAAGGGCCTCTCCGGGGAGGCCGAGCGCCTTCCGGACGGCGGTCGCCCGGAAGATGTTGACGGCAATGGCTTTTAAACGGGCAAAACAGGAGACAGCGGACAGACCTCGAACCCTGAGTCGTTTGACCCCTGTCTTTTTGTCCATTTCTGAGAAGGTTGCCTCAATGCCGGAACGCCACCGGTATTTTTCCTTGAACTCCGGGGAATACTCCATGGCTCGGCGGTTAGCAATCCGCATCGCCTTGATATCATAATGGAGATAGTGATTCTTCTTCCCCGCTTTGACGGGACACTGACCCTTGCAGGGGCAAACGTTGCAATGTTCGGAGGAGAAGGCAACTCCGTGCTTCTGCTTTTTTCCTGATCTGGTTTTTACCGGAGCGTGTCCCTGCGGACAAGCCGTGATGACCCCCGTTTTGGATTGCTTAAAATCGGAAAGATTCAAGGTGTTTGCCTTCGGTGTCCCCATCGCGGGAGAGATGACATCAACACCCATATCCCGAGCTCTTTCACAGTTGTCATCGCTGCCATAGAGCGAATCCGCCAGCAGTTCCGTCGGCGCCAACTCTCGTTCCTTTGTGGAGTCCAGTGCGGGAATCAGGGCATGGACG
>CAYSSF010000279.1:1963-4991 GCA_964433455.1 uncultured Syntrophaceae bacterium | reverse complement strand
GAAAGCGGCGCGCCTTGTGCGCTACGGGGAAGTGGCGAAGGGTCTCGACAGGGAACTCGACCCCCTCATCGAAACGATCATCACCCTGGTCCTCGAGATGGAGAGCGTTCTCCAGCGGATCCGGGGTGGCTGAAACGTGGAGGCGTCCATGCTGGAACTGGAGATCCCGGGATTCGGAACGGTTCGGGCCGACCACCTGGTGTCCGATTTCACGGGGACCCTGGCTGTGGACGGCAAGCTGCTGTATGGCGTCGAAGAACGGTTGGTTGTCCTCGCGAAGTCCCTGAAAATTCATGTCGTGACCTCCGACACGCTCGGCGTGGTCCGATCCGAAATGAACGGGTTGCCGTGCATCCTCCATATCCTCTCCGGGACGGATCACGACCTGCAAAAGGAGGAGTATGTGAGGAAGCTGGATCCCGGGAAGGTGATCGCCATCGGCAACGGGAAAAACGACCGGAGGATGCTGAAGGCGGCGAGGATCGGGATCGCCGTTTCGGGAAGCGAGGGGTGCGCGGTGGATGCCCTGCTCAACGCCGATATCCACGCGAGAAGCGCGGCTGAAGGGCTGGACCTCCTGATGCACCCGAACCGGGTGAAGGCGACGCTGCGTTTTTAGAATTGCGATCGAAGTCCCCTGGAAGCTGCCGCACCTTTGCATGGGGCGAGGGGAACGAAAATGAAGAAGACGGATTCGGCGCTTAAATTCGTCGTCCTCATCGGGGTGGTGAGCCTCTTCGCGGACATGACGTACGAGGGGGCCCGCAGCATCAACGGACAGTATCTCGCTCTCCTGGGAGCGAGCGCCTCCGTCGTGGGGATCGTGGCCG
This sequence comes from uncultured Syntrophaceae bacterium, assembly GCA_964433455.1. Classification (GTDB taxonomy): domain Bacteria; phylum Desulfobacterota; class Syntrophia; order Syntrophales; family UBA5619; genus UBA5619. Next base: position 4,161 of record CAYSSF010000279.1, on the reverse strand, counting down.
GGTTCGGAGAGCTTATCGGATATGGCCTCCGCCTTCTCTCCGGGTATGTCAGCGACCGGACGGGAAGGTACTGGGCCGTCACCATCGTCGGCTACGTCGTCAACCTGGCCGCCGTTCCCCTCCTGGCCCTGGCGGGCCGATGGGAAATCGCCGCGCTCCTGATGATCGCCGAACGGGTCGGGAAGGCCATCCGCACCCCCGCCCGGGACGCGATGCTTTCCCATGCCACCAAGGAGATGGGGCGCGGATGGGGCTTCGGGGTGCACGAGGCTCTCGATCAGATCGGCGCCGTCCTGGGTCCCCTCATCGTTGTCGTAGTCTTCTATTTCCGGGGCGATTATCCGACGGGATACGGGATCCTGCTGATCCCGGCGGTGCTGGCCCTCGGCGTGCTCGCCACGGCACGTCGCCTCTACCCCCATCCCCGGGATCTGGAAATCGGGACCCCGGTAATGGATACCCGAGGATTTTTGAAAGGATACTGGCTCTATGTCGCCGCGACCGCCCTGATCGCCGCGGGCTTCGCGGACTTTCCGCTGATCGCCTACCACTTCAGGAAAGCCGGGATCCTGTCCGACCGCGTGATCCCGATCTTTTACTCGGTCGCAATGGGTGTGGATGCGCTGGCAGCGCTGGTCTTCGGGCGCCTCTTCGACCGGATCGGGTTTTCCATCCTGGTACTCGTCTCATTCCTCACCGCGCTCTTCGCGCCCCTGGTCTTCCTCGGTGGATTTTCGATGGCGTTATTGGGGATGGTGCTGTGGGGCGTCGGAATGGGGGCCCAGGAGTCGATCATCCGGGCGGCGGTGGCCGGGATGGCGGGAAGGGAGAAACGGGGCACCGCCTACGGGATCTTCAACGCCGTGTACGGCGTGTCGTGGTTCCTGGGAAGCGCCTTCATGGGGTTGTTGTACGACGTATCCCTCCACGCCGTAGTCGTCTTTGCCGTGGTGATGCAGCTTGGCTCCATCCCGCTGCTCCTGCTGGTGAGAAAAGAGGTCCATTGAGCGTGCCGATGACGGAAGAAACCGACCTCCGGGGCCATTTCCGGGATCGTTCGGAAGAACGGGTTCAGGGGCTGGTCGACCGCCTGAATTCGCTGAAAGACGGGGATCTTGCCGTTGCCGAGCTTGCGGCCTGCGGCAAGAGAGCCGTCGAGCCGTTGCGGCGGTTCCTGCTGTACGGCAGGCCAAGTGGAATCTATCAGCCGCGGCAGCTTGCCGTAGAGGTGCTCGCGGAACTCGGCGCCAAAGATGTCCTGCTCGAGTATCTCGCTTCCGGGAAGCATATCTCCGATCCCGTCGATCGTTATGGCGAAGAGGCGGTGGAAAATACCGCGGCGCGACTCCTTGGGGGTTGGCGCGACGAGGACGTCTATAACGCCCTCCTGCGGCTCTTGCGCAGGAAGCCGATGCCGGGCGTGATCGAAACCATCGGCGAGTACCGGCGAACTGAGACGATCCCCGATTTCATACGCGCCCTTGGCGACGACGTTGCCGGTGGCCCCGCGGAAGAAGCCCTGCGGACGGTAGGGGAACCCGCACGCCGGCCTTTGCTGAATGCAGCCCTGTCTCCGGTGCCTTCCGCCGCTGATGAAACCCCTTCCAGTCTTCGCCGTCGCGCTTCCGCCCTGCGGCTTCTCGCCGATCGGAATCTGTCGGCGGAAGAGTTGCGCAACCTGGCTGCCTTGACATGCGACCGTGACCCCGAAATCGCCGCGCGTGCGTGCTGGATCGCCCTGCTCGTGGCGGAAGATAGCTGCCGGCAACTTGCGGTCCGCCGCCTGGTAGAGGTGCTGCCGGAAGCCGACCTGTTTCTGCAGACGGAGATGGAGAGTTGGCTGGTACGGCGTTTCGACTGCGCCCGGATCGTCCTCGATGAAGAGATCGCTCGCCGTCAACCTGCGACGGAGGCCGTCCGATCCCCGGACAAGGTGCTGCGGTTCCTGCTTGCCGTGAAACGGAGGGCGGAGGGGGAATCGAGGGAAGGTCATGACCCCGAGTGACGCCGAAAAACCGGCCGTTGATCGGAAGGAGGGGACGCCCCCGATCGCGCCCCGGAGTTTGCTGCGCGAATACGACAAGGTCAAGCTCGAATTTGCGGGACTGATCCGGGAGGTCACCGCCCAGGAGACAGTCGATGAGGGTACCCGGAACGAAGGGCAGGAACTGCTGGCCCGCCTGGCGGAGGATCGAATC
>CAYSSF010000279.1:0-1953 GCA_964433455.1 uncultured Syntrophaceae bacterium | reverse complement strand
GGTTGTGGGTCGATTCAGTCGCGGAAAGACATCGCTGATGAATGCCGTCCTTGGCTGGGACCGGCTGCCGACGGGAATCCTGCCTCTGACTTCCGTGCTCACCATGGTGCGTTACGGCAGCAGAGAGCGAGTGCTCGTCTGTTATGAAAACAGTTACATGCCACACGAAATATCCCTGGAACAGATCCCCGATTACGTTACTCAGGACGGCAATCCCGGCAATCGCAAGGGCGTGGACTATGTGGAGGTGCAAATTCCCTCCGAGACGCTGCGCCGGGGGTTCTCTTTCGTGGATACGCCCGGCCTCGGCCCGCGATGGCCTCCATGCCAAGCAAGAAGGTGATGCACGAAAGCTTCAGAACAGCGGCTTGCCGGAATTCGAGCAGGAACTCGTACGCTTTCTCACCGCTGAGAAAGCGGAAAATATGCTGACTCTTACCTGCCGACGCCTGCTCGACTTGGTTGCCAGAGCCGGGATTTCTTCGGACGCCGCCGTTCCGACTCGGGTCCGGGAAATTCAAGAGAAGCTTCGGAATGATGGCGGTCAAGAACCCGCTTCTGAGCTTCCAGCTTCCATGGCAGCCTTTTTGCGTTCAGACCAGGTCCGGCTGGACCGATCCTGCCCAATTTGCGGGGAAGTGGTCACACGTATCTTTGATTTCCTATGCCAGTACCAATACCAGTTGAGCATCAGCAGCGAGGCACATTCAGCTCATGCCGCAAACGGTGGATTTTGCGCCATGCATACCTGGCAGTATGAAAAGATCGCCTCTCCTCATGGCGTTTGCACCGCCTATGCGGAATTTCTGGAAATCGTGGCACATCAGCTGCGCAGCGTGGCAGGCAAAGCGAAATCCGTCGTGGATCTTTCCTTGGGCATCGCCCGCTTGGCAATATTTTCCCCGAAGTGCAAGGCATGCCAAGTTCAAGCTTCCGCGGAAGAAGATGCCCTTTCAACGTGGTTGTCCAAGGTGTCCGAGACCGGGCCGCAGGAACTTCCTCTTCTATGCTTTCTGCATCTCCCTGCCTTCCTGGCGAGGATCGCCGACCTGGAACTCGCACGGAAACTGACGGAGCGGCAAGCGGAGATTTGCGAGCGGGTTTCGGAAAACATGCAGCGCTCCGCCTTGAAGCATGATGCGCGGCGCCGCGCCTTGCTGAGCGACGAAGAAAAGCGAGCCCATCTGCAAGGGCTCATGATACTGGCGGGACACCGGAGAGTTGCCGCAGCCGGCATCGAAACAGAGGGTTTGTAACGGGACCGCCACAAGGATCGCGGGATGGGTCCTCCAGGGAGCTGTGCGGCCTCTTTGCGGCCCCTTGCACATCGTTTTCAACGAAGGTACATTGGAAGGCAGGCGATGGAGTTCGCCGTGAACCGCCCGAACGGGCTGATGACTCCTGGTCGTACGTCCTTACGGAGGAGTCACGCCTGTGAAAACGTGTGTATCCCGACGCCCGCGAGGAACCTTCCCGGCGGGCGTTTTCCTTTTCGGGGTCGGCGTTGGATAAGCGCGGTCCGAAACAGCAGCGGTGGGACGCGGCATCCGCACGCGCCCGCGAGGAGCTCCTTCGTCCCTGCCCCTATATCGGGCATGACCACGACCGGATCGGCGTCCACTGCCTATCCCGCGAGGCATACGGCATCGCCGAGCAATCGTTCCGCCGGGCGATCTGGCTCAACCCGTACAAACCGGGATTTCACCATCACCTGGCATATGCGCTCTTCCGTCAGAAGCGGCACAAGGAGGCATTGGGCGTACTGGACGAGCTCCGGGAAAAGTGGCCTGACTTCGCCCGGGAGAAGGAGTTGCGGGAAGCAATCCTCCAGACATGGAATGAAGAGAAAGGAGAACGGGATGCCGGAAAAGGAAACGGGCGTCCCTGAGGGGGCGCAAGCGGGTAATACAGATACCATGCATAGTGAAAACGGAAAATATCACGCGGTTGTGA
>CAYSSF010000278.1:0-5024 GCA_964433455.1 uncultured Syntrophaceae bacterium | reverse complement strand
GAGGGGCTTCTGCCCTTGTTATAAACCGATTCGTTAAGTCAATGACATTGGATTACTAATAATAAATGGAACACTATCAAATTTGTACAAGGTGCGTGATGGATACGAGCGACCCCAAAATTGTCTTTGATGCGGATGGGGTTTGCGACCATTGCCGTGGTTTTTATAAGGATGTGCTTCCAAACTGGCATCCGGATGAAGCAGGTAACGCTATTTTTAAGAAAAAAGTTGAGGAAATCAAGTCTAAATCAAAAGGCAAACAGTATGATTCGATAATGGGTCTTAGCGGTGGGATAGATAGTTCTTACCTTTTGCACTTGGCAGTCACAGAATTTGGTCTACGTCCATTGGTGTTTCATGTAGATGGCGGATGGAACACAGACATCGCTGTCCATAATATACAAGTACTAATCGAAAAATTAGGGCTGGATTTATTTACTGAGGTTATCGATTGGCAAGAGATGCGTGATTTCCAACTTGCTTATTTTAAGTCGGGCACTCCTCATTTAGACATTCCCCAGGATCATGCATTTTTCGCAACAATGTTTCATTTTGCCAATAAATACAATATTAAATTTATCTTAAATGGGGGTAATTTTTCTACTGAGTGTATAAGAAACCCCAAATATTGGATCTATTACGGAACCGACATGTCAATGATAAAGGATATACGCAAGCAATTCGGTACGATAAAGATGAACACTTATCCTTGGAGTGGGATTTTATACCACAAGGTGTATTTAAGATATATTAAACATATTCAGGTGGTCAGACCTCTCAATTATTTGCCCTACAAAAAAGAAAACGCAATCAACACGTTATCAAAGACTTATGGCTATAAACCGTACCCCCAAAAACATTTTGAATCCCGTTTTACTAAATTCTACGAAGGCTATTGGATGCCAACTCGGTTTGGGTACGATACGCGGCGTGTTCAGTTTTCAAGCCTTATTGTGACAGGCCAGATGACGAGAGAAGATGCACTTAAGAAGCTTGAATCACTACCATATGATCCCAATACAATTGATGAAGAGTTCGAATATATTGCTAATAAGCTTGAAATTTCAGTCGATGAGCTCAAATATTATCATCAAATGCCTAAAAAATGGTTTCGGGATTACAAGAATGAAGAATGGCTCTTTGATTTAGGTGCTAGAATATTGAATATGATAGGATTTGAGGCGGCGATTAAAAGATGATTGCGATCATTAACTATGGATCAGGTAATTTAGCTGCGATCTCAAACATCTATAAAACATTAAACATTCCACATGCAATTGTTGGTGAGCCTTTGGCGCTGGCTGATGCAGATCGGTATATTTTACCGGGAGTTGGACACTTTGACTACACAATGCAAACGATCAGAAAGTCAACTATGTTCGATGCACTCCAGGAAAATGTCCTAGTAAAAGGCAAACCAATACTAGGGATCTGCATCGGAATGCAGGTGCTCGCACCTTCGAGCGAAGAGGGTGAATGCACCGGGCTGGGATGGATTCCAGGGCATGTGCGGAAGATTCAAGCGGAGGAAAGAGGCGTGCGCTTGCCTCATATGGGATGGAATTCGATTTCAATAGCGCATGATGAGGTGGGACTCTTAAACGGTGTCGATGAGACTATGGGGTTTTACTTCCTTCATAGTTACCATTTTGATGTGACGTCCATATCGAACGTGTTGGCAACAACTGACTACGGGGGGGACTTGGTTTGTGCCGTATCAAATAATCGTAATATCTTTGGGTTACAGTTCCATCCGGAAAAATCCCATCGTAATGGAATCGTTGTTTTTAGAAATTTTGCCCATATATAATAAGAAGTTATGCTAAGACCTCGAATTATCCCATGCCTCCTTATGGATGGAGGAAGATTAATTAAAACGAAGAATTTCAAAGATCCCAAATATGTCGGTGATCCGATAAATGCAGTGAAAATATTTAATGAAAAAGAGGTCGATGAGTTAATATTGCTCGACATTACGGCCTGGAAAAAGGCTGGTCCGAACTTCAAACTTCTGGAAAAGATCGCCGTCGAGTCGCGCATGCCGTTATGTTATGGCGGCGGCGTTACGGATTCCGAGCAGGCCTTGCGAATAGTAAATATGGGGTTTGAAAAAGTATCTGTAAGTAGGGCTGCAATTTTGACACCCAATATTATAGCAGATATAGCTTCGAAGGTTGGTAGCCAAAGTGTCGTGGTGACGCTCGATGTTCGGAAGAATCCGGATACTAGCGGATATTCAATATATGTTGAAAATGGCACCAAGCGGCGCTGGCAGCAGGACCTGATTGATGTATGTCGTAGTGTAGTAAAAAGAGGCGCAGGAGAGTTGGTTATCAACTCTATTGATCTGGAAGGGGAGATGAAAGGCTACGACCTTGCCCTAGCGAAAATGGTGACCAATGAAGTATCAATACCAATTACCTTTATCGGAGGTGCCGGAAAGGCGTCCGATATGGCGAAGTTGATCGACGAGGTCGGCGTTGTAGGTGCCGGTGCGGGTAGTATGTTTGTTTTTAAAGGGCCATTCCGAGCAGTCCTTATTAATTATAGCCGTCCTTGAGCGTAATTCTATGCTCATAATCTGAAGGATGAAATTGAAAGAATTTCCTCTCATGCAGCGTGAAGATGTTGCACACGCCTCGATCGGCAAAACTGCCTGCAAGCTAACGTTTAGGGAAACAGAATTGCATTGATGCGGGGATTGCTAAAACGAATACTCGATCTGGGTTTAGTCATCCCGGGTCTCATGGCGTCATTTCCGCTTCTCTTTTGTATCGTTCTGTCGGTCCGCTTGAAACTCGGGTCACCGGTTTTTTTTAGCCAGGAGCGCCCCGGACTGGGCGGTAAACCTTTCAAACTTTATAAATTCCGCACCATGACCAACGCTCGTGGTGCCAACGGGGCTCTGCTTCCTGATGTGGCGCGGCTGACCTCATTCGGCCGGTTTCTCCGCGCTACGAGTCTGGACGAGCTGCCGGAATTGTTCAATGTGCTGAAGGGTCATATGAGCTTGGTGGGTCCTCGACCGCTCTTAATGCAATACCTGGATCGCTACACGCCGGAGCAGTCGCGGAGACATGAGGTGAAGCCGGGCCTCACCGGCTGGGCGCAGATCAATGGTCGCAACGCCATTACCTGGGAAGAAAAATTCAAGTTGGATGTCTGGTATGTGGATAATCGGTCTCTGTGGCTGGATATCAAGATCATCGGGATGACGATCTGGAAGATCCTGAAACGGGAAGGGATAAACCAACCAGGGCAGGCGACGATGGAGGAGTTTAAGGGTACGCGTGAATGCAATGGGTGATCAGGATCGTTTTTTAGACTGGCAATTCCCGGAAATAGAAGAGGGAAAACCGACAAAGTACAACTGGGTGGTCCAGAACGTTCAGAATTTTCAACTCGGTTACAAGACGGACATCGGGGCTTTCACCTACATCAATGCCAAATACGGCGTGACGATGGAGGATTTCGTGCAGATCGGTTCTCACTGTTCCATCTATTCGATTTCCACGATCGATCAGAAGCAAGGCTCGGTCCTGTTGAAAAAGAACTGCCGGATCGGATCGCACAGCGTCGTGATGCCGGGGGTGACGATCGGAGAAAACGCGATTATCGGTGCCTTCAGCTTTGTCAATCGAGATATACCGGATGATTCATGCGCATATGGAGTACCGGCGAAAATCGTCAAGCCGTTACCGGAGGACCCTGAATGAAAACTTCGTCAGCAATCGAAACTCTCACCCTTGACGATAACACAATACAACCCATCAGGAAATGCCTGTTTTCCCCTTGGCCTCATTATGACGAGGATGAAGTGGTGGCTGCGATGCGGGTCCTCCAGTCCGGGCAGGTAAACTACTGGACAGGTCAGGAAGGGCGGAAGTTCGAAGAAGAATATGCGGCGTTTGTGGGCACAAAATGTGCCGTCGCCCTGATGAATGGGTCCGTGGCGTTGGAAGCCGTGTTGGTTGCTCTGGGGATGACGCCGGGCGATGAGGTCATTGCGACCAGCCGGACCTTTATCGCCTCTGCCAGTTGCGTTATCATGCGGGGTGGGCGGCCGGTAATGGCGGATGTGGATCCGATCAGCCAGAATATGACCGCCGAAACCATTGCCGCTGCTTTGACTCCCAGGGCCAGAGGGATCATTGTCGTTCACTTGGCTGGGTGGCCTTGCGATATGGATCCGATCATGGATCTGGCTCGGGAGAAGGATCTTTGGGTTGTTGAGGACTGCGCCCAGGCCAACGGGGCGACGTATAAGGGGCGTCAGGTTGGGTCAATGGGCGATGTTGCCGCATTTTCCTTTTGCCAGGACAAGATCATCACCACCGGTGGCGAAGGAGGTATGATCACTACAAACAGGCACGATCTATGGGATAAAATTTGGTCCTATAAAGATCATGGGAAGAGCTTTGACGCGGTGTATCAAAGGGAGCAGCCCTCCGGTTTTCGCTGGCTCCATGAATCTTTCGGGACGAATTGGCGGATGACGGAGATGCAGGCGGCGATCGGCCGTGTGCAGCTTCGGAAGCTTCCGCAATGGCTGGCTTTGCGAAGGAGAAACGCGGCCATTCTCACGGAGGGTTTTGCACGAATCCCCGGTCTGCGCCTGACCATCCCGCCGCCGGAAATCGAGCATGCCTACTACAAATACTATGTCTTTGTCGAACCGGAATCCCTGAAATCAGATTGGTCCAGAGATAGAATCATGACTGCACTCGTGGACGAAGGTATTCCCTGCGGCTCGGGAAGTTGCAGCGAAATCTATCTTGAAAAGGCATTCGATCAGGGCGGACTGAGGCCCAAGCAACGACTTCCCGTTGCAAGGCAGCTTGGTGAAACCAGCCTGATGTTCATGGTGCATCCTACGCTTTCGGTAGATGACATGGAAGATGTGGTTCGGGCAATGAAAAAAGTGATGCGCGCTGCCGTCCGATGATGTTCATCGTTTGCCGTCCGATGCCGCTCGGTGGCCCTGCTGGTCAAGCTGACCTCGCCTGGTCCGGCCCTTTACTGGT
>CAYSSF010000277.1:0-5029 GCA_964433455.1 uncultured Syntrophaceae bacterium | reverse complement strand
TCTTTAGCGATAGGTATTTGCTATTTATGATTCTTTCAAGCGAAATATCTGTTGCCTGACGGGGCGTGACGGGCATCGTAGCACATCCTAAAACCACCAGACAGAGAAGGCATACAGTGGTACAAGTAAATCGAGTTATCATCATTTCCTATTTTCCCCTTGGGCTAACAAAAAGGTCACCGAGAGCCGGATTTATCGGCGATCCGGTGCACCGTCTGGGTCGGCATCTACTTGGGTATCATTCGACCCCACGGGAAACCACATGATGTTGGCCGAGTCGCAGAAGAGAATGACCCCAAGAAAATGGACCAGCAATTCCGCGTCTTTAGTTTTTACTTCGGCAATCGATTCATGCATCGTTTGATGACGGTTCAAGAAAAATCGTGCCAACGGGTTTTCCTCCGATGTTTCTTTGCAGACAGAGAATATAGTTTGATGGAGCTTCTTGAGTTCCTCTCTGGGTTCAGCATTTCGGTCCTCAGTCTCAGATACCCGGGAGGCCTCAGAATAGAAATCGTCATCATCCACAAGTTCTGGCTCTGACTCGGCAATGCCTTTCGTGCCAGGAACATTGTAATTCCACGAGGTATGGCCGGACATCTTTTGCGCTTTGATGAATGATGACGCATTGACCAGTTGTCCGGAAGCTGTCAAAGAGTAGAGTTCATCAAAGGTGTCAAAGGCAGGTGAAGCGTACACTACCAGCGCCCTGTTTCTAAGGATTGGAGATACGTTCAAGGATCTGTTGTTGGTGGGGCATGATAAAAAAGCGCCAGTATCGGCCTGGAATGCCAAGACCGGAGAAAGCTGATCGTCTTCCTTCAAGCACGTCTGGCCGCTTTGCTTGTATTAGGGCATTAACTGAGAAGTTCGGCAGCATTCGCTTCCGCCCCAGACCATGCCAAATGAACCCCCACCTGTAGTGGTTGAGTACCACCCCGCCGGGAGGATTGGCATATCCGAAAAAGGGCCAAAATACAGGATTCAAAACCTCCAGAACAGCATCAACACCAAACCGTCCCTCGAAGACTTGTCCCGGAGTGGCAAAGTTTCGAGAGCCCGAAAGCAGCTGACTGTAGAGGGGGCCTTCGAAATCCTTCTCCTCAAATTCTGCTGGTTTCATACTGCCTTCCAGTACCTCCTATTGTTAAGCCGAACGGGGGCGAGATGAGCCGCACCCCCTTGGGCACGGGAGATGCAATTTATTGCAGCTCCCGTGACAATGGGGGCGGAGCCGCGAAGCGGTGCGGTTCTATTGATGGTTCGAGCCGCTTGCGGTGAGGACCACCGATAGACCTTCTCGCCCCCGTTCGCGCCGCCGCAGGCGGCGCGAACGCAGAGCTAATCGGCGCGCAGTTTTTTCGCGCGGCCGGTTGCGTGTCTGGTTAGGCGCTGTGTTGATTTTGTGATCTCCATGAGTGATTTCAGTGCCTCATTCACGGCAGCCGAACTGGTAAACACTTTGGCTACTTCTGGCTCGAGGACTGCCACATTAGCTCCTTCCTCTATAAGTCGCTTAACATACTTACCTCGAACGGCCTTTGAATAATCGAACTCATATTCAGGGCGTAATTCTTCTATAATTTTAGTTTTCATGTCTTTTCCTTTCCGAAATGGTGGCAGGTCGTGCGCTTATAATTCGTATTTTATTCTCTCTTTCAGCATGCGAAACAACGAGCAGATGGCCTTGTGGTGAATAACCAACGGTAATGAACCTATCCTCTGTAATGGAGTGGTCTATGTCATGGAACGTCGCCGATAAAGGATCATAAAACACGGTAACGGCTTCGTCAAAAGAAATGGCGTGCTTTCTGATGTTTCGTTTTTCTTTTTCTCCATCCCACTCGAATTTCATACTGTCACTCAATACAAATGATTGACCTAAGAACAATGATCTTCGGCTGAATATAGCTCATCTGGCCGGATCACTCAATCTGCAATTTAAGCGCTAAATCGGGCGTATTTCAACACAACTGTGGTCTCATTCCTGCCCTTTAGCTTCCCTATAGAACCTGTTCAGGACAACTTTTCTACTTCTCCCTTGAGAGCCGAAAGCAGGTTATTATTGATCTTATCCGTTACGGGAAGTCCGTGGTCCGCTTGAAAATCGTTGATCGCAGACCGGGTGAACCGGCCCATCACGCTGTCCACAGGGCCGGGTTGGTATCCCAGATAGGTCAGATAGACCTGGGCCGAGCGGAGCGGGAGGTCCGGCAGCGGTCCTGAACTGAACTTCTGATGCGCGGTAAAAAGCCTCGTATCATAGTTGTTTTCCTGTATGCAGGTCCGTTGTAGCCTTTCGCGAAGGTCGCCCAGTCATGGCTGCGAAGGGGGCCGTCCAGCTTGTTGCGGAGAATTTCGCCGGACATGGCGAGCAGTTGCTCTGTTTCAGACTCTGTCATGGCAGCCACCATCTCTTCCACATCGCCATATCCGGCGGTTTCCGCGTTAAAGCCCATGACTTGCCCTATTCCCCATGAAGCGCTGCGCAACGCAGCCCGGCGGTCCAGGCCTATGGCCCGGAACAGTCGGTCGTACTGGTTTGGGCCCCCCGCGCCGTATCCGCCGGTTGTCCGATTGCTGATGTCGGGATGGGAGAGATCAAATTTACGGCTTGTCTCCCGGCTGAAGATATGCCGCTCATAGAGAATAAACGGACGTCTGTCCGGCAGGAAGCCGCACCCCCGGGTCTCGACGGTAAGGACCGCCCAGACCTCCGCGACGCCCGTTCCGAGCCGGCCGGTCACTTTGGCCATGCCCTCTTCGTTCAGCGGGCAACCTTTTCCTGCAAATTCCTTTGCCATAATCCAGCCCCCTCATCTGTTTCCGATATCCCGAAGCTTGCTGCGGTGAAGTCCGGCAGCTTGTGTCGTTGTGCCTGCCGCGTCACCTTTGCGCACCGCAGACGGCGTCCACCAGCTTCTCGTCCATCGCTACCGTGCGCGGCATCCATGCCGGATCGAGATCCCGCATCCCTTTGATGAAGGAGGCCGATGTCATGAGCAACTGCGCCGCCGATACGCGCAGGAGATCAACGGTTTCCCGCGGCAGATCGAACGAGGTGGGCAGCTCCTGAAGACAGCGGCGCAGGCGGGGGTCCGCAATCCTGTCGAAGGAGAGCTCGGAAAAGGCGAAGGCGGTCGGTATGGGGTTCCTGATCGGCTTGATCTCCGGGCAGGCCTTGAGCAGATCGTTGCAGGCATTGACGGTGGCTCGTCTCACGTTGCGCATTGGAAGGGCGCCTCCATGGGCTGGATGGGGTTGGTGCCGATGATTTCTACCGACTGCGTTGATTCCCGGCACTCTTTTCCGACGAGACACCTCATGGAAATATAGTGATGGCCGGGATTGCACTGGAAAACGTTCAGTTCATCATCGGTTTTGCTCTCTCCCTGAGAACTGGCGTCGATGAAGACTTCTCCCTTGTCCCGCTTTCCGGGGCATGATACCGTAATAAATTCCATATCATCCCTCCGTTGTCCGTGTCATAACGCAGCCTCCGTTATCCTTCTTCCGCCGGAGGCTGCTCCATCCGGCAAGTCTCAAGATCATCGACGCGTTTTTTCATGGATTCCGTATTCATCGCCTCCAACAGATCACGCATATGCAAGACGACCCTTAGGCTGAGGGATGGGCCAATGCGAATCTGATATTTCAGGATCACATCCCTGGCTTGTTCGGGATTTATTGCTGATCTTCAAATCCAGCAACCAATGATTTGTATTTTTCATGAATCATGTTTCGATCAAATTCCCAGAACTCTGCCAACATGGCTTGATCCTCTTCATCAGTAAAGTAATTTCTGGATGAAGGGAAAAACACTTTATCTTCTTTCTCGATATGTCTGGGATAAAACACGGTAAGAGTTTGAAAATTAGTGGCAACATCGCTCAAGGCGGTCTCATCACCATTCCGGTAACGGGTGTTGGCTTCAACAAGTGCTTTGGTTGTCTGGCGACCAAACACATGTTCTTCAATCAGTTCTTCCATAATTTGGCGATCTTCTGCAGTCAGTTGTTTGTTATTCAATTCTCTAAAGAGAATATCTTCTTCCTTGCCATGGTGAGTCCGATCGGCATATATCCTGATGAAATCAACTGCTTTATCAACGAACACGGTATCTACCTTGTGTTTCAATTCGATTTCGGATAGGGCATTTTTGATAACCGAAAGCATTCGTTCAATGAGACGATGCTCTATCATGAGTGGACCGCGTGCTTGCATGATTGTGTCCTCCTATCTTTCTATTCCCGAACGGCGAAAGCCAATGGCAGCCATGGCTTCCTCTGACTTTCTTAAAGATGGTAATGTTCAATTCCCCCCGGTTATTCAAAACCCGAATGCCCTGGCTGTCGTTTGAGCTTTCGGGTTATGATAACAGTATGACCTTCAATGCGAACTTCGTTGCGTAATTGGTTTTGAATTTCAGGCGGAACTCGATTCCTGAATCTCTCACCGATAAATTTATCAATTTTTTTAAGTTCAAGGTCATTAAATGCCATAAAGTCTTATCTCCGTGAGGCACATAACATGATGGTCACCGACGTGGCGCGCTCGAAGGGCCGAACACAGAGAAGGGAAGAACCGCTATGAGCCCTCATGATACGATGAATCCGCACGGAGAAATGCACATGGGGCGCATCGTGGAACCGTTCAACCCAAATGAGCGCCTGCTGGAGCGGATTCTATCCAAAGAGAACCTGAAACGGCCTGGAAACGGGTGAAGGCCAATCATGGCGCACCCGGAGTCGATGGGATTTCCATCGAACAGTTTCCCGACCATACCAGAGAACTTTGGGCCGGGATCCGTAAATCTCTCCTGGCAGGTACGTATCAACCATCGCCGGTAAGACGTGTGGAGATTCCCAAACCAACGGGGGGAACTCGTCCCCTGGGTATCCCGACCGTCCTCGACCGGCTGATCCAACAGGCCGTCGCCCAGGTGCTGTCTCCGATCTTTGATCCGACTTTCTCGGAACCGCCCGGTGCGGACCCGCATGCCGGGTGGTGTGGGGGCCGGGGGAGAAAA
>CAYSSF010000276.1:0-5035 GCA_964433455.1 uncultured Syntrophaceae bacterium | reverse complement strand
AGAGGGGCTTCTGCCCTTGTTATAAACCGATTCGTTAAGTCAATGACATTGACTACTATGTCGTCACCGCAGTGAATGGCAACGGGGAGTCAACACCATCGTCTCAGGTAAGCGCTACACCGTCGATAGCCCCGTTTATCCGAGCTACTGTGCTCAGCTTAACAGGAGGCTTTAACCCTTTCGGTTGGCTTCAGCAGGTAAGCGTCTGTATTGACAGTACCTGTAACACAGCAATCACGGATGCGGTGGTGACCATCAATGGGAACCTTTTGACGTACGACGCCGCGAAAGGCCAGTATCAGGCTAATTTCGAAATTGCCGCCGGAGCCGCAATAAATTTCAGGGTTGCCTTGGGAGTCAATGCCGCAAATATCTACACTGCAACAGCGAGTCAATTTGCCACCTCCCCAGGTACGGCGGATCTTACTTTCGCCAAAACGTGGCTCCGTACGAATGCCAATACCATCAGTTGGACGGGCGCAACGGCCCCAGGGGCAACGTATATTGTCGGAATTATGGATAACATCGGCAACATTGTCTATCCGTCGCCGGCAGCCCTGGTTCGCAATGGAATGTTTGAACTTCCGATAAACTCTTCCAAGTTCACAATACCGGGGAACAGCTTAGCCGCAGGCGGTTTTCAATTGTTCACCGGAGTTTCCGCACCGGGCTTATCAACCAATGCCCCCGGGACCGGCATATCGATCCCTGATGCGCTTTCCGGGTCCGGTTTGTGGGTAGGGCGGATCTCGGCTTTCATACCGATCGCGGTGCAGTAGTTCTCGATGACGGCAACTGCCGCCGGGTCTATCTGGAGATCCTGAAGCTCGAAGAGCGTCGGCGTGATTTCGCCGGAAAGATCAAACGGGAAAACCTCCGCCGCCCGGCCCTTCAGGAGGAGTTCGCCAAGGTCAAGCCGGGCTGGAGAGAGCTTCCCTGATGGGTGATCCTCGTGATCAGCGGAGATATTTGCCGAACCACTGGAAGACCCTTTTCCATCCCTCCATTGCGGCCTCCACCCGATAAGCTGCGCGATCGACCGTGAAGAAGGAATGGCCGGCGTTATCATAGGTATGGAACTCGTAGGTCTTTCCCCATTTTTTGAGTTCCGCTTCGGTTTTCGCCACATGCTCGGGCGAGGGCCGCTTGTCATCCTTCCCGAACAGTCCCAGCAAGGGGCAGTTCAGGTCCTTCGTGTAGTCAAGCGGGTCCACGGGATTACGCGGGGTAAGCCCCTCCTTGCCCGCCCCGACGCCGCCCGGATAGCAGGCCACCGCGGCGTCGATCCCCTTCAGCGTGCACGCGACCAGGTAGACCTGCCGGCCCCCGGAACAATAGCCGATGATGCCTACCTTGCCGTTGAGATATGGCAAGGCGCGGAGATATCGTATGGCGCCTTCGACATCACCCATGGTGCGGTTGTCGGGCATGCCGCCGGCCTCCCGCACGCTGGCGCTGTTTGCCTCGGGTGTGCCTTTGCCTTCGCGGAAGTGCAGATCCGGGCAGATGGCCGCATAGCCGTGGTGCGCGAACTTGCGGGTGATCTCCTTCGTCGCTTCGTCCCAGCCGGGCATGTGATGGATCACCACGACCCCGGGGTGGGGGCCGGGTCCCGTGGGACGCGCCAGGTAGGCATCGATCGTGTCGCCTTCGTGCCCGCGCATCGTCACGAGCTCCGCACACATGGCTTCAGAGGGCATCCCCTTGGCCGGCTGCGAGGGCTTCGGCCCCGCCTTCGATGCCGCAAACGCCGTCCCTGCTGCACCCGCCACCATTCCCCCCACTGCTCCGGCCGCGGTCCCCTTGATAAAATCCCTGCGCGTGAATCCTTTTTGCCTTTTCTCGACGAAACTCATAGGTATTGCCCCCCTTCAAAAAGATGCTTCAGTCTCGGGAATGTTTGGTAGTATACTTCATCGCGTGGCGGAAGGCAACTTCCCGGCTCACTCTTCTCGCGCGTGCTTTCGTATGGAGGAGCCGGCCGGGAGGATCGAAAAGCGCGAATTCGGTTGCCTCACGGCGATTCACTGTGATAGCCAATATTCGATCAGCGGACGATGCGGTCCATGGATTGAAACTCCCAAAACCCTTGATCCGGGAGGAGCACATGGTCAAAGCTTCACGGGAATTCCAGATCTTTGCAAAACCGGCAGGGGCCGCCTGCAACCTCGATTGCCGCTACTGTTACTACCTGCATAAGGACCTGTTCTACCCGGACAGCGGGTCGTTTCGCATGCCCGACGATCTGCTGGAGGAGTACATCCGCCAACAGATCGAAATCGCCTCCGAACGGTCGATCAATTTCTTCTGGCACGGCGGCGAGCCGACCGTGCTCGGGATAGACTATTTTCGCAGGATAACCGGGCTCCAGCGCAAACACCTGCCCCCCGGCAGGCGCATCAGCAACGGCATCCAGACCAACGGCGTGCTCCTCGACGACGACTGGTGCCGCTTTCTTGCGGCTGAACATTTTGCCGTGGGCTTGAGCCTCGACGGTCCGCCGGCGCTGCACGACCTCTACCGCGTGACCAGGGACGGGAAGCCCACGCACCGGCGGGCGATGCAGGGCTATCGGCTCCTGCGCAAACACAAGATCCCTGTCGATCTTTTGTGCGTCGTGCATGCCGGGAACGTCCGGGAACCCCTCCAGGTGTACCGCTTCTTCAAGGAGATCAAAGCCCAATACATCAGCTTCATCCCGCTCGTGGAGCCGCAACCGGCTTCGCAGGGCGGCGTGAGCGGCCGCACCGTGCCGGCGGAAGCGTTCGGCGCCTTCCTGTGCGCCGTTTTCGACGAGTGGGTGCGGCAGGACGTCGGGCGGATCATCGTGCAGATGTTCGAAGAGGCGGCCAGGCCCGCATACGGCCAGGACCATTCCCTGTGCATCTTTCGGCCCACCTGCGGGGATGTCCCGGTGGTCGAGCACAACGGCGACTTCTATTCCTGCGACCACTTCGTCACCCCCGACCACCGCCTCGGCAACATCCGCACGACGGCGCTCATCGAACTCATCGACCACCCGGCGCAACTCGCCTTCGGGCAGGCCAAGCGGGAAGCGCTGCCCCGCTGCTGCCGGGAGTGTGATGTCAGGCTCATGTGTAACGGGGGATGCCCGAAGGATCGCATCATCCGGACCCCGAATGGCGAAGCGGGGCTGAACTACCTGTGTGCGGACTATCGCAGGTTCTTCGCCTACTGCCGCGACTACACCGCTCAAATGGCGGCACTGCGATTGGCCGGGCAACCGCCCGAGCAGATGATGCAGGTTCTCCGCGACACGGAGGTCAAAGCGCATCCCACAGCCGGGCGTAACGACCCCTGCCCCTGCGGCAGCGGCCGCAAATATAAGAAATGCTGTTTGAATGCATGAAATGACTCTTTATGAACAGCATCGAGAAAGAAGCGATAGGGGATGCCGTACGAAGCGATGTTCGCAGCGACCGTGAACATATGCGGGCACGAGGGCGACATGATCGACACGCACCTGGCGAGTCTCTTTCAATCCCGTCATGGAGTATCCAAATGGCCAACAAAAAACGAACGCAGGAGGAGTTCGCCAGGGCGATGCCGGGCTGGGGGGAGCTTCCCTGATGAATGAGGGGCCGAGCCCTCATGATCCGCGACCGGAGGAACGGGCGTATTGCTTGATCCAGTTTTCGAGGTCCTTCCGGAGAATCAGGTCGAGCGCCTTCAATTCGACGTTTTCTTTCCACTTGATCAGCAGGCGATGCGAAAGATCGATCCGGATCCGGTAGACGTCGGCAAGCCTTTCGATTCCACGGGTCTGACGCCAGATCGTCTCATCGTGGGCCGCAAAACTGGCCAGGGAACGGAGGGCCTTTGCGACGACAGGGGAAGGCATGAGCTCGCATGCCTTCAGAAATGCGGGGGCGTATTCGGGAACGAGAATTTTCTTGGGAGAGCGGTCGAATTCGAGGGGGATGCCTGCCCCCTCCCCGGAAAGGTTCAATTCTTCCGATCCGGACGAGGGCGCACTCGTCTGTTCCGACAGACGCGCCCGTTCTTCCTGCAATTGCCTTCGTAACGTCCGGTGGTCTTGCTGGCGCTGCCGGATATCGGCTTTGAGCCCGTCCACCTGATTTCGCAGCCGTTCGATGATTTCCCGCCCGGCCTCGTCGATCACAACCGGTTCCTCACGCTTTCGAGGTCGAGGGTCGGATGGAGCCTCCTTGGCCTTTTGATAAGCCCTTGTCAGCGATTCAAGCTCCTTCTCCCTTTCCTGAAGCTCTTTCATCCGTTGTCGCGCCAGTTCATTGGCCGATCGGAGTTTTTCATTCAGATCCTCCAGCTCTTTGGACCGGTCTTGTTCCGCCCTGTCTTCCTCCATTTTCTCAAGGGTCCAGTCGAAATACGCTTCGGCGGGGTCTTGCCACGGATCAAGGTCGAGTTCCGCACGGCCGGCTCGAATGACTTCGAGAAGCATTTCATTGTCGAAAGTGCGCTCCGGGCTTCCAAGCATCGCAGCCCTTCCGAATACGACGCTCAGGGCCGGAAATCTGTTCTCGAACGCATGGCTCATGCCGAGCAGCGGATCGTCCCATTCCGGCACTTCATCCCCCTTGACGATCCCCCTTCGGGCCATTGCCTCGAGCTCCGCATACCCGTGGGATTTTTCCATGATGTCGAGACGGAGCCGGGTTTCCTCCGATTCGTGAAGCATTTCGGAGGGTATTTCCTCCATGATTCGCCGGGCAAGCCCGGTTTCACCCGCATCGACGGCCGAATCGAGCAGATCCTCCATGTGGCCGACGGCAAACTCCTCCCGCTCCGGACGCGCTTTGAGCTCAAGCAGCATGTCGAAGGCCAGTCCCCGGAACCCATAGAACTCCAGCTTTCGGTAAGCCACCAGCAACTGGGTCTCATTCAGGGAGGAAGGGGCAAGTCTCTTGATCTCATGGGGCCTCATCTCGTCGATCACATGGGCATCAGCGACGAGCCGGGGTTGGGACCGAACCTGTGTCATGGTCAGCCCCTCATAGGGGGAAGCGTCTCTCAGGACTTCCTGGTCTTTCTC
>CAYSSF010000275.1:0-5083 GCA_964433455.1 uncultured Syntrophaceae bacterium | reverse complement strand
GGCATGTCCTGGTCATCGGGGGCGGCAACGTGGCCGTGGATGTGGCGCGGACGGCCCTCCGGCTCGGGGGAAAGCAGGTCGAGATGGTGTCTCTGGAAAAGCGCGATGAGATGCCCGCTTACAAAGAGGAGATCGCGGCGACTCTCGCCGAGGGGATCACGATCCACAATGGCTGGGGACCGAACCGGATCCTCGGGGACGGCGCCGTCGCCGGCATCGAGCTTCGGGAGTGCACCCGCGTCTTCGACGAGAACGGCCGCTTCAGCCCCGCCTACAATGAGAAGAATCTGAAAATCCTCTCCGCCGACCAGATCATTGTGGCGATCGGCCAGGCCGTCCACCCCGACCTGCTCGGCCACTGCGGCCTCACAACCAGCCGGGGCTGTTTCATGGCCGATCCCATGACGCTGGAAACATCGGTCCCGGGGATCTTCGCCGGCGGCGAGAACGCGACCGGACCGGGGAGCGTCATCCAGGCCGTGGCCGCGGGGAAGCTGGCCGCCGAATCGATCGAACGCTTCCTCACCGGGAAGGAACTCCGGGCGGACCGCTTTACCGACGCCCTGAAGCCCCTGCCGGAGGAGGCCCTCCCCTCCACGGACGACGTGGAAAAGAGGGTGCGGGCCGAGGCGGCCGTGGTTCCGGCGGGCGAGCGGACCGCCGATTTCCGGGAGATCGAGGCGGGCTTTTCCGAGGAGGAGGCCCTGGCGGAGGCCGAGCGCTGCCTGAACTGCGCCCTCTGCTCCGAATGCATGGAGTGCGTCGCCGCCTGCGACAAGAAGGCCGTCAACCATGTGATGGCGGAAGAGACCCTCACGCTGGATGTCGGCTCCGTCATCCTGACGCCGGGTTTCGAGGAATTCGACGCCAAGCGTAAGGGGGAATACGGGTTCAACCGGTACCGGAACGTCTTGACCAGCGTGCAGTTCGAGCGGATGCTCTCGGCCGCCGGTCCCTATGGCGGGCACGTCGTCCGCCGGGACGACGGCAAGGAAGCCAAAAAAATCGCCTGGATCCAATGCGCCGGCTCCCGGGACGCCAAATCCGGCAATCCCTACTGCTCCTCCATCTGCTGCATGGCCACGACCAAACAGGCCCTGGTGGCAAGCGAACACACCGCCGGCCTCGAGGCGACGATCTTCAACATGGATATCCGGGCCTTCGGCAAAGACTTCGATCAGTATTACGAACGGGCCAGAAGCAAGGAGAATATCAAATATATCAAAAGCATGCCATCCCGCGTCCTCCAGGTTCCGGGGTCAAAGGATGTCCGGCTGCGCTATATGGACGAGCATTTCAAGCCCGTGGAGCACGATTTCGACCTGGTGGTCCTGGCCGTCGGACTGGATCCCAAACCGGCGATCTCCGAAAGCATGGCCCACCTGGGGATCGAACTCAACGAGTTCGGTTTCTGCAAAACGAGCCGCTTCTCCCCGCTCGAAACGTCGCGGCCCGGCGTCTTTGTGGCGGGCGCCTTCCAGGAACCCAAGGACATCCCGGAGACCGTGACCCAGGCGAGCGCCGCGGCCGCCATGTCCATGGAGCTCCTGGCCCAGGCGCGGAATACCCTGATCACGAAGAAGAGCTATCCGCTGGAGCACGATACGGGCGACGACGAACCGCGGATCGGCGTGTTTGTCTGCCACTGCGGGATCAACATCGCCGGCACGGTGGATGTGGAAAAGGTGACCGAGGCCATTTCCAGGGATCCCCATGTGGTCGTCGCCTCCCACACCATGTACACCTGCTCCGATGCGAGCCTCTCCGAAATCAGGAAGCGAATCGAGGAGTTCCGGCTGAACCGCGTGGTGGTCGCCTCCTGCACGCCAAGGACCCACGAGCCCCTCTTCCGGGAGACCCTGCGCGAGTCGGGATTGAACCCCTACCTCTTCGAGCTCGCCAACATCAGGGACCAATGCTCCTGGGTCCACTCCGCCGCGCCGGAAGTCGCCACGCAAAAGGCGATCGAACTGGTGAGGATGTCCATCGCCCGGGCGAGGCTCCTGAAGCCCCTGTTCGGGGAATCCCTGGCGATCGTTCAGGACGGCCTGGTCATCGGGGGCGGGTTGAGCGGCATGACTGCCGCCCTGTCGCTCGCGGATCAGGGATTCAAAGTCGCAATCGTCGAAAAATCCGCTGCCCTGGGCGGCCGGATGTTGAACGTCCACTCCGTGCTGGAGGGCGACGATCCCTACTTCTTTATGGCGAACATGTTGTACCGGACCCAGAATCACCGGCACATCACCGTTCATCTCAACAGCGACGTGACCAAGGTCGGCGGCCACGTCGGAAAATTCACGGTAACCGTCTCCGGGCGGGGCAAGGGCAACGGCCGGGGCGAGATCACAAAAACCGACATCTCCTGCGGCGCCATCATCACGGCCACCGGGGCGGAGCCGGCGAAAGCGGCCGGGTTCCTCTACGGCGAATCCGAAGATGTCCTGACCCAGAGCGAACTGGAAAAACAGCTCCACGACGGCAGCTTCGGCGACGGCGCCGGGAATATCGTCATGATCCAGTGCGCGGGCTCCCGGACCGAGGAGCGGCCCTACTGCAGCCGCATCTGCTGCTCCATGGCGGTGAAGAACGCGCTCGCCATCAAGAAGAAAGACCCCACGGCGAACATCTACATTCTCTACCGGGATCTCAGGACCTATGGTTTCCGGGAGAAGTACTACAAGATGGCCCGCGACGCCGGCATCGTCTTTCTCCGGTACAACGAAGAAAAACCGCCGGTCGTATCCTGTGAGAACGGCCTTCTGGTGACCGTCGAGAGCCCCGATGTGGACGACCGGGTGGAGATCGAAGCCGACCGGGTCGTCCTGAGCACCGGGATCGCGGCGCCCGCCGCCAACCGGCAGCTTTCGGACATGCTGAAACTCCAGATCAACGCCGACGGCTTTTTCCTGGAGGCGCACGTGAAGCTCCGCCCCGTCGATTTCGCCACCGAAGGGGTCTATCTCTGCGGGCTCGCCCATTCGCCGAAGATGATCGACGAGAACATCTCCCAGGCGAGGGCCGCGGCCTCAAGGGCGGCGACCATCCTCTCCAAGACCCATCTGGAGGTGGGCGCCCAGGTTTCGGAGGTAAACCAGGACAAGTGCATCTCCTGCATGACCTGCGTTCACGTCTGCCCCTACGGCGCGCCCTTTGCGAACGCGGACAACAAGGGAGAGATCACGGCGGCCAAATGCATGGGCTGCGGGATCTGCGCCGCCGAATGCCCGGCCTGCGCGATTCAGCTCAACCATTTCGAATCGAGGCAGTTCAAGGCGATGCTGGAGGATCTGCTGGAGCGCCATTTGACCGTCGCGTGCAACTGAAAATAGATTGAGGTTTCCATGACAAACGACAATTTCGAACCCCTACTGATTGCCTTCTGCTGCCAGTACTGCTCCTATTCCGCCGCGGATCTGGCGGGCTCCATGCGGTTGCAGTACCCCCCGAACGTGCGCATCGTCCGAACGCCTTGCACGGGAAGGCTGGAGGTGGAGTTTTTCATGAAGGCCTTTGAAAAGGGCGCCGATGGGATCCTCGTGGCCGGATGCCTGGAGGGCGGTTGCCATTACACCGAGGGCAATCTGCTCGCCAAAGGGAGGGTCGGCTATACGCGGAAATTTCTCTCCGAGGCCGGCCTGGAAGAGGAGCGGATCCGCATGATCAACATCTCGGCGGCAGGGGCCAGACCGCTCGTCGATCACATCAACGAGATGCTGGTCCTCCTGAAAAACCTCGGGCCGAGCCCGTTAAGAAGTACGAATCCATCAAAGAATGCGGAGATGAGGATATGATCGTCGCACAAAGGAAAAAGGTACCCGAACTCGTCGATATACTGAAGGGCCGAAGGAAGATCCTCCTTTTGGGCTGCGGCACCTGCGTCACGGTCTGCCTGGCCGGAGGGGAGCGCGAGGTTAGCATCAATGCCTCGGCGCTGCGCATCGCCTCCAGGCTCCAGAACCTCGCCTTCCAGGTCGAGGAACTGACCATCGAGCGGCAGTGCGACAACGTCTTCATCGAGAAGGCGGCCGAGGCGATAGAGCGGAACGACGTCGTCCTGTCGCTCGGCTGCGGCGCCGGGGTCCAGGCGATTGCCGAGCGGTACGACAAGCCGGTCTATGCGGGGCTCGATACCGCCTTCATCGGCATCCTCGAAGAGCGGGCCACCTGGACGGAAAAGTGCATCGCCTGCGGCAAGTGCCTCCTCCACGAGTACGGCGGCATCTGCCCCGTCACCCGGTGCGCGAAGCACATGTTGAACGGCCCCTGCGGCGGCTCCCGCGAGGACCGCTGCGAGGTGCGGGCCGACCGCCCCTGCGCCTGGCAGCTCATCTACCAGCGGCTCAAGAACATCGGCGAATTGGACCGGCTGAAATCAATCAAGGCCCCCAAGAACTGGGGTGCCGGCATACACGGGGGAAGCCGGGTGATCGTCCGGGAAGATCATCGGATCTGAGTTGACTCCGTTGCCGGCGTAAGCCGGGTTATCCAAGAGACTGAAAGAAAACATAAACCAGCAGGGACCGCATCATCGATGCCATCCCTGCTGGTTTTATTTGTGGCGTCCCCGCCAGTTTATCCATCATCATTAAAGAACTTGCCTAAATGTATCTTTTTTGGTACGGTATGACCATGAGCGGGCCGATCCTATCTGTAAGTTCTTCCAGACCGAAGCTGGCAATGAGCCGGTTAGGGACTCCCCGCGGGATTTATCGCCGGAAGATCGAAGGATCATTGGCACAGATATCAAAGAGGTTCAGTTTGGCTGGCCGCTGGGTATGCCGCTGGTGCGCAAGATGGAAAAGGACCTCTGGGAAGTGCACAGCCATCTTGAAAGGCGGATTTTTCGAGTGATATTTACCGTGGTTGACGGCCAAATGGTGCTGCTTCATGCTTTTATCAAGAAGTCGCAGGGTACGCCCCGGCAGGATTTAGGGATAGCAAGGGACCGTAAGAATCAGTTGTAGGAGGTATGTATGAGCAAGAAGCATATTGGGAGCGACTTTGATGACTTCTTAAAAGAAGAAGGCGTCCGGGAAGAGGTAACCGCAGCCGCTATTAAGCGTGTTATTGCGTGGCAATTGGC
>CAYSSF010000274.1:0-5091 GCA_964433455.1 uncultured Syntrophaceae bacterium | reverse complement strand
CAAAGCAAGATAAGTTAAGGCCATACCCTGAATGTGGCTACAGCCCATATTGTAGTAACACCTGCAATTTTACACGCAGAACATTGGCGCGAGAGATTGCAAGGCGAATATTCGTTAAAAATTTTAGCCCCGACAGTACAGCGTTTGCTATTGTCAAAAAAATACTGGGGCAGATTTCTAAATTGATTATAATCAATCTGAACGATGAACCTTTTGACCGTGAGCTGCTTTCTTGTGTAAAAGTTCATTTATTCCGGCGGATTCAATACGGAACGAAAATAAATATTCCAGAGATAACAGTTCAGACATCTCTAGAGAAAATGTAGGGTCTATATTATGGCTGACGATCTTGACGGCGGTGACATGGAAAGTGTTGACACCTCGTCTGATATTTCTGATAATTCAAGCGATGTGGATAATGATATCTCTGCTGACATTCCCGAAGATGTGTCGGATAGTGGCAACGATGACTTAGCTAGTGATGCTTTGTCCGACATCCAAGAGGATATCCCAGAGGACGTGCCAGAGGATACATCGGTAGATACCCTCGAAGATGCCCCTGTGGATATACCCGAAAATGTGCCAGAAGATACCTCAAACGGAACAGCGCAAGACTCTCCTGAGGATCAAGAGGAAAAAGAACCTCTTGCCGAGCAAATTGAAAAACAGGATATATTACGCGATGACATAAAAGATAATCCAGAATTTATTGATGAAAACGGGGATATTAAATGGCCAGAAAATGATGGGTTTAAAGGTGAACCCCAAAAGGAAACGTTACCGACGGGCGAAATGATTGATTTATATGGGGATGAAGGTGGTCGTTTTTCATCACCGATGAGAACTCCATATCAAGATCGCGCATTGCCTTTTGATGAAGCTTCTCAGGAGTATCATGCTTACCAGGTTGAGAAGCCCCTTGATGTGTTGCAAGGGGAAACAGCTCCAGCATTTAATCAAGATGGTGGAGGAACGCAGCAGAAGTTGCCGGATTCAGCAAGGAATTTAGTTCATGATAAATTCCTAAAGAGGATATAACATATGAATTGCAATGACTTATTAAACGAATTACAAAAATTAGGTATCCCCGGTCGTTGGTTCTTAATTGGGGATAAAGGCATCACAGATAACAAGACTGTCCTTAGATTGATCGACAATAAATGGACTGTCTATTATAGCCAACGTGGTGGTAAATATGAACTAAAGACTTTCGATACCGAGGATGCCGCCTGTAACGAATTGCTGCTTCGTATGAAATTTATAAGAGACCAGGAAAAACAATTATCGTAAGGAGGGAAGCTATATGTCACTTTTCAGCAAGAACGCAAACGAAGCCAATTATGTGGGTGGCAAAAAGCATTGGACTGATGTTATCAAAAACTCTGGGTCTGGTGAGCTGTTGATATGGCGGCAACCGGAAGAGGACTTTAATACTCATTCTACCGTAATTGTAATGCCCGGTGAAGAGGCAATCTTCATCAAGGGGGGCGTTATTGAGCAGGTTTTCGAAAATGGGACCCATAAGTTATCGACAGAGAACTATCCATTTATTAGCCGCTTGAGAAACGTATTTTCCGGCGGCATCAGCACCTTTAATTGCGTAGTTTATTTCGTCCGCAAAGCGCATAGCATGGAGATCCTGTGGGGGACGGCCTCCCCCATCCAGGTGCGCGATCCGGTCATGATGATAATGACAAGTGTTCGCGCAAGAGGCGCTTACAAAGTTAATATTGATAACGGAGCAAAATTTTTGACTAAATTGCTCGGGAATAATATTTCCTTTGCACTTCAAGACGAACTCACCAATTATTTTAGTAATGAGTTTCAACAATATATCAAGTCCAGCATTGCAAAAGCGATGTTGAATGCTAAGAAAGAAATTTTGGGCATCTGTGCGGAGCAGGATGTACTGGCACAAAATATTCAGCCTATCCTACGAGAGATACTTGACGATTATGGAGTCAAGCTCATAACCTTCTCGATTTCCGGAATTGACATACCCGAAAACGACCCCAATAGACAGAAACTTGAAGATGCTTTTGCAAGTAAGGGGGTCATGAACATATTGGGAGCCGATTGGGGTCGGCAACAAGCAACTGAAATCTTACACGACGTTGCTAGCAATCCGGGGTCAGGCGGCATCGCGGCTGCCGGTGCAGGGCTTGGTATGGGTATGGCAGCCGGTAGCGTTTTTGGTGGGATGGCACAACAAATGTTTGCCCCAATGCAGCAGCAACAACCACCGCAACCTGCACAGCCACAAACGTCCGGCAGATTCACTCAAAAGTCGGCAACGCCAGCAGATGATAAAGCAAGTGCCAGTGTCGCTGATGAGATTATAAAATTAAAAGGGCTATTGGACGCAGGTGTTTTAACACAGGACGAATTTGATGCAATGAAGAAAAAGTTACTCGGCCTATAAATCAAAACACGGAAAGGAGCTAAAATTCTTGAAAAAGACGAATACACTTTGGATGATGATGAATTTAATATTCCTCATCATTTTCAATGCAATGTTTTTTATGCTTGGTGGAACCGACCACACAATGTCTGCATGGATTTCGTATGGGTTTATCCATTTTGCGTATTTTATGCTACTTGCGACTCCTTTTTTAATTCGCAAAGGAAAGAGTGCGGCAGTATTTGGCTTTTCGTTATATTCGATTTCATCTGTGTATTTTTTCATTGAGCTTATTACAGGTGTGATTTTTATACTCGCCTCGCCGGAAGGCTACAAAGCGGCTTTCTTGGTACAACTTTGCTTTGCAGGCATCTATGCTATTTGTTTGATTTCAAATATGATTGCAAATGAGCATACAGCAGAAGCGGAGGAGAAAAGGCAGTTTGAAATTGATTATGTAAAGAATGCGACGGCTGAAATGGCTTCACTGCTGAGCAGAATAAGTGACCGGGAGACCAAGAAGAAAGTTGAAAAGGTCTATGATGCTATCAACTCCAGCCCGGTAAAATCGCATCCAAATGTATCATCTTTGGAGTCACAGATCCTGGTTGCCATTACAGAGTTGAGAAACAGCATTAGTGAGACCGAGAACAAGACTGTCCAAAACCAGGCAGATGCTTTGTTGACAATTGTCAATGAACGGAATCGCCAGTTGAAATTATGCAATTAGAACTTGCTCAATAATTCAGTTCTTACCATGAAGACCAACTGTGCGGTTTATTCCCCCCCGGACTGTCATTTTCCGCCCTCCTTTCTTTGCTCTCTCATCCTTCAAGATGCCTGGATTTTCTCTTTTGTGTAACATATTGCAAGAATGGTTGACTTTTCATCTCGATTCTGATTATGTGCCGCAGCTTTCGCGGAGATGGGGTTTATTGGATGATGAGGCTGGAAGCTTTCGCATACGACCTGCCGGAGGAGCTGATCGCCCAGGAACCGGCGGCGCTCCGCGACCGCTCCCGGCTGATGGTGGTTCACCGGAAGACGGGGGAGATCGAGATCCGGACATTCCGGGATCTTCCGGGGTACTTCGGCGAAGGGGATGTTTTTGTCGTCAACGACTCCCGCGTTTTTCCGGCGCGTCTGATCGGCCGGAAGGAGACGGGCGGCTTGATCGAGATCCTTCTGCTGACGCGACAACCGGGAGATCCTCCTGGGGAGAGCTGGGAGGTGCTGCTCCGTCCGGCCAAGCGGGTCGATGTCGGGACGACGATCACGTTTGCGGAAGGCTGCCGGGCGCGGATCGTCCGGCGGCTGTCGGAGAAGCAATGGCTGCTGGAATTCCGGACGGCAATCCCGTTCGCTGACTTTCTCGTCCGGTTCGGGAGGGCGCCGCTGCCGCCCTACATCAAGCGGAAGAAGGACCGGGCGCGGTCGCAGCAGGATCTGGAGCGCTACCAGACCGTTTATGCGCGGGTTAACGGTTCCGTCGCGGCGCCGACCGCGGGACTTCATTTTACCGCCGAGGTGTTCGATCTTTTAAGAGTCCGTGGGGTAGGAATCGCCCCCGTCACGCTCCATGTCGGCTATGGCACCTTCCTCCCGATCGAGGCGGAGAACGTGGAGGAGCACGTGATGGAAGAGGAGCATTTCACGATCGACGGGGAGACGGCCCGGCTGGTCAACGGGGCGAAAAGGGTCGTCGCCGTAGGGACGACCTCAACCCGCGTCCTCGAATCCGTCGCCGATGACGAGGGCAAGATCCGGCCGGTTTCCGGTTCGACCGGCCTCTACCTCTATCCCGGCAGCCGTTTTCGGCGGGTCGATGCGTTGCTGACGAACTTCCACCTCCCGAAATCGTCCCTGTTTCTGCTGGTATGCGCCTTTGCCGGCACGGAACGGATGCAGGAGGCCTACCGGATTGCCATCGAGAACCGGTTCCGTTTTTACAGTTACGGGGATTGCATGCTGATCCTGTAGGAAAAAATCGAGATGGAATTTACGAGGATCGCAAAAGACCCCGGCTGCGCAGCCAGACTCGGGAAAATCGGGACGCCGCACGGCGAGATCCGGACGCCGGCCTTCATGCCGGTCGGTACCCAGGGAACCGTAAAAGGTCTGACACCTGAGCAGGTCCGCGGCCTCGGGGCGGACATCATCCTCTGCAACACCTACCATCTCTATCTGCGGCCGGGACACCGTTTGATCGCCGAATTGGGAGGGCTGCACCGGTTCATGAACTGGCCCGGCCCGATTCTGACCGACAGCGGCGGATTCCAGATCTACAGCCTGGGCGCGCTGCGGCGGATCGCGGAAGAAGGAGCGACCTTTCAATCCCATATCGACGGGTCGAAGCACCATCTCACCCCGGAGACGGCCGTGGAGATCCAGGAGGCGCTCGGCAGCGACATCATGATGTGCCTCGACGAGTGCATCGCCTATCCCGCCGGCCGGGAAGAGGTCGAACGGGCGCTCGCCCGAACCGCCCGCTGGGCGGACCGCTGCAAGCAGAGCCGGAAAGACCCGGCGCAGGCCCTTTTCGGGATCATCCAGGGCGGCGTCTATCCCGATCTCCGCAGCAGGGGTGTGGAGGAGATGACGGCCATCGGATTTGACGGTTACGCGATCGGCGGCCTCAGCGTCGGGGAGCCCAAGGCGCTGATGCTGGAAAATCTGGCCGCAACCGCCCC
>CAYSSF010000273.1:0-5105 GCA_964433455.1 uncultured Syntrophaceae bacterium | reverse complement strand
TGGCCGGCGCCCCCTGGTAATTTTCGATCGCCTTTTCGAGGGCCTCCTTCCCCATGACGCTGCAGTGCATTTTTTCCTCGGGCAGGCCGCCGAGAAAGGCGGCGATATCCTTGTTGGTCACCTTCCTTGCCTCTTCGATCGTCATTCCCTTGATCATCTCGGTAAGCGCCGAAGAGGAGGCAATGGCGCTGGCGCACCCGAAAGTCTTGAATTTCGCCTCCTGGATCCGTTTGTTCTCATCGAGTTTGAATGATAGTTTCAAGGCGTCCCCGCAGGCGATGGAACCGACCTCGGCTATACCGTCCGGATTCTCAACCTCCCCGACATTCCTTGGGTTCAGAAAATGCTCCCTGACCTTGTCCGTGTATTCCCACATAATGCGCTCCTTTAAATTTTCTCCGTTAAACGGCGCCATGAATCGCCGGGCTAACGGCAAAGTTCCCTTAAAAAAACCAAGAACCGGACCGGTTGCCAACAGGCATGAATCGCCTGCTTTTCCCCTCTGTCACCATTTCGGTTGATATTTTAAGCCCGTCCAGCCGGATTGTCAACGGAGCAATCCGGATTTTGCAATCCTGATTTCAAAGTCCGGGGAAGATCATCCAGGCGCACGGCAGATTGTGGGAGTGCCGCAAGCTCCTTATCGGGGACGTCGGCGACAAGCGATCTGAACTTCGGGGCGGCATGGCGGCCTCTTTTTGGAATCGGGCGGTGGAATCAGCGAAATCGGCTACCCTGTTCCGGCTTGGAGTTTACCGGTTTTAATCTTTCATACTCAAGAGTATTAAACCTCTTCACGGCTTCATTGTCCCGGATAATCGCCGGATCGGTCAACACACGTTCCAAAATGGTCGATTCCGGATAGCCCATGGTGGCATATTGTCTCCCGACGGCATTGTTGACGAGATCCTGGTAACTGGCGCTCTCCCAACTGATCCGGCCCATCTTCTGGATCTCCTCCTCGTCTGCATAGGCCTCGTGCGCGTCCGTCGCCTCTTTTGCAAATTTTTCGCCATACATCTTGGTCAGCAGATAACTCCACAGGGTATGCCGATAGGCGTCTTCCGGAAAGTTCGGATCCTGCGGGGCAGCCCGTTGGGCGGCCATTTCGGCCTTATCGCGAATTCTCAGCAGCATCGGCGCCTTCAGCGGATTACGGGCGATGACAGCGATGTCCACCGGGTTGGGCTTCTTGCCGGTCAGCAGGGCGGCGATTTTTTTCAAATCATCCTCGTCCATCACAAGCCGGTATTCCTCCCCGCTGTTGACCACCGAGAATTTTGCGGTACAGGGCTTCCCCTGGACCTCAAACGTCTGGGTCGCCGCAAAGGACAGCGGAATCCTCGTAACGCCGAGTGTCGAAAACCGATACAGTTCCTCCTTGAGGTTCCGGAGTTCTGCATGCATGTCCGCCGCGCCGAAACCCGTCAACCGGAGCTCGATTTCAAGATAGCCGCCCTCCATGCGATTTCCGGCCCCGGCAACACCCATACCCGGCCCCTTCTCTTTCGCCACGGCGCTCAATCCTTCCGCAGTCAACAGAAAGGTCCGCTGTGAAAAACTTTCCATGCTGATCGTCAGTTCACCGATGTTCACGGAGATCTCTTCGGACGTCTTGAACGCTTCATTCCGCACCAGACGCGCATTCAGTGAAACGTCCGTCCACGTAACCGCACTCAAAGAACGGAGCCTGACATTTTTGAAAGCGGGCCGCGTATATTCAAGATGGGGTATCCGGACATTCCCGATGATAGAATCAATCATCTTGTTGGAAACCCTCGCTAAAATGGGGCCGGAAGCGAAATAGAGTCCGGCGCCCAATATCAACAAGACGCTGACAAAAAAGATAAATAGCTTTTTCATACGGTTAGCTCCAGCAAGACACCGTTATTTTAACCTTGCTTCTTCATTGCGATGACATCTTCGAGAACACCCCTCCGCAAGGTTGCAGCGATAGGTCAGCTTGAAATCCGCCAGAAGGGGGACCTTTCCCCTGAATATCTTCCGTCGGATAAAAAAAGCGGGAAATGGGGCAAGGCGGTCGATCGGCGTCATGAAGCAGCTTCCTCCGGCAAGACCATCGGACTCTAAATGAATCAGGGCTCGCCTGTCAAGAACCCTGATGCGTGAATTTTCCTTTTCCCCTGACAGAACCCTTTAAGAGGGCTCCTGCTCATAAAACAGCTTGAATCTTCGGACGTACATGTCGTAAAGAGATGCAATCCGGAGAAAATGGGTACCCTGCCGGTCCGTCCGCAGACCATCGCGCTCATCAACCAAGCACTGCGGGGCATGGTCAATGAGAAGGGTGGAACGGGGTACCTCTTCTTAACTGGCGGTAATGAGGCATTGTGAACTGGTGAAGGGGCATAAAGAGGGTGACCGAATTTATGTGGTTCCTTTCGGATAATTTTGAACTCCTTGCAATAACAACCTGTTGACGATCCAGTGTCCATTCGTAAAGATCATTGAAAATAATCGGTTTTATACGCCTTGCCGTTGTTCGGAGGGTTAATGCCTGTCCGGAAAAACGAAAGAGGAGGTCTTTATGTATGCCCTGAAATGGAAAGAGACGGTCTGCGCCACCTGTTCCTCCGCCAATTGCCTGCTGAATTGCCAATACATCTCTTTTGTTCGCCATGACGAGGCCCATGGAGAAATGATGAAGGTTGTCCGGGGGGAGGATTCCCGGGTGCTTCACGAATGCGCTACCTGTTATGCCTGCGAGGAGTACTGCAAACGGGGCAACCATCCCTTCTATCTCATCAGCGAGCGCCGGGAAGAACGAGGTATGTTCACCGCCCCCCGGCCCATCACCAACCAGTGGAAAAACATGACCCGGATGCAGGGCAAGTACCTGGTCGGCCAGGTGAAGGACAAGGCCCTGTCCTGCTGCTTCATTCCCGACCTCGGGATCCTGGGGACAGGGGAGATCTTCAAGGACGTGGCCTCGGCCGCCGCCTTCGGAGCGGAATTCATGTGTCCCGCCGTCCACACCCATTTCGCCCGGATGTCCGTCATCAAGGAGCGCCTGCCCGTCGTCATCGAGAATTTCGTCAAGCTGGGCGCGAAGGAGGTCATCTGTCTCCATGACGAGTGCTACGGCACCTTCACCGCCATCGCCTCCGCCTATGGGATCGATGTGCCCTTCAAACCAGTCTACTACATGGATTTCCTTCTTTCGCGGATGAAGGAAATGAAAGACCGGATCACGCCCCTCGGCATCAAGGCCGCCTATCAGCGGCCCTGCTCCAACCGTCTCATCCCCGACAAGCATCCCCTGGTCAAGGAAATTCTGGACCTTATCGGAGTGGAGCTTCCCGAACGTGTTTACCAGGGCGAGAACTGCCTGTGCTGCGGCGAGATCCTTCGCTCCGTTTCGGGTTACAAGCTGGCGGATGATGTTCAGGAACGAAACCTGAACGACATGGCGCAGACAGGCGCCTCGTATTGCGTCTTCAACTGCCCGGCGTGCCGGTCCAGTCTGTCGGAGAAGGTCGCCCGGAAGGGGCTGAAGCCGGTTCATATCATCGACCTCTGCAAGATGGCCATTGGAGAAAAGGAACGGGAGGTGCGGTAAGATGAGCGATATCCTGCAAGCCCTCATCGAGATCGTTGGAGAGCGGGGTGTTTCCAATACTCCCGAAGAGCTCTGGTTCTATTCGCGGGACCCCGGCGTCATGACGCCTCACCTGCCGGACTATGTCGCGGCTCCCCGGACGACGGAGGAAGTCCGGAAGATCGTTCTTCTGGCGAACCGGGAAAAGATACCCGTTGTGCCGATGGGAAACGGCATGGCCCTGACGGGTCTGGTGATCCCGCTGAAGGGCGGCATCGTCCTGGATATGAAACGGATGAACAGGATTCTGGAAGTGAACGCGATGGCCCGCTACGCCGTCGTGGAAGGGGGAACCTCCCAGGGGGTCCTGAAGGCCTACCTGCAGCAGCATTACCCGCAACTGCGCCACAGCATCCCCGACGCGCCCCCGACAACGACCATCGCCGCCAACGCCGCGCTCCACGGCCAGGGCCGCCTGACCCAGCAGTACGGATTCAATTCCGAGATGGTAACCGGCCTGGAGGTCGTCCTGCCGACCGGCGAGATCTGCCTGATCGGTTCCCCCTCTCTCGGGCCGTACTGGTTCTCCCGGGGGCCTACCATGCCCGACCTGTCGGCCCTCTTTCTGGGCTGGCTGGGAACGACGGGCATCATCACCAAGATCGGCCTGCGCCTCTACCCCAACAAGAAGATCCGGGATGTCGAATTGTTTGTGACAGACCGGGTCGACTTGATTCCCGATATCCTCTACAAGCTCACCCACCTGGAGATCCTGGAAGATATAAACGTCTGGTTCCAGCCCAAGCCGCTCATGTTTCAGGGCAACTTCCACATCACCCTCTACTTTACGGGCGACACGGAAGCGGAAATTACCTTCAAGCGGCGAATGGTCTGGGACGCCCTCCAGGAATACATGGATTCCAAGGATGGCGGCTTCATGAGCGTCCAGTACATGAAGGAGATGCTCATGGAGATGCCCCAGCGCGGCATTGCCGACTTTGCCGACGTGCCCAAGGGGGGCGGCTTCGAGTATTCGGGACCGATCACCATCATCGAGCATTACCCCCGGTATGCCGCCAAGGTCGTCGAACTGGCCGCGAAATACGATGTCCTGTACGCCAGCTCGGCGCGCCTCATCTCGGGAGGCCATTGCATGATGTTCAGCATCTCCTTTGCCTTCAACCGGAACGATCCGGCCATGATGACACGGGTGAAGCATGCCCTCGATGAGGCGACGGCCTTTGCACTGGAGATGGGCGGCATCCCCTGGAAACCCAACTTTATGGAACAGAAGATGGTCATGGAGAAGATGGACAAAAACGCCCTCAAACTCCTGCAGATGATCAAGAAAAACCTGGATCCCCAGGGGATCATGAATCCCGGCAACTGGGAGGTGAACTGATGACTTACGCCCATACGATAGAACATGCCGAAATCGTCCACCGGTGTTTCCGGTGCGGATACTGTAAATTCCCGAGCGATTATGTCGATTTCAACTGCCCCTCCTACAAGGCCTTCGGATGGGACACCTATTCGCCGGGCGGGC
>CAYSSF010000272.1:0-5112 GCA_964433455.1 uncultured Syntrophaceae bacterium | reverse complement strand
CGATCGGATCGCTGCAAAAATTATATCCGATCTGAAGTCCTGATGGTTTAGAAATCAACGAACACGGCCCCTTTCTCTTTTCCATCATGGTGCAACGGCGCATTGCCGATATTTTTCTTGACAAAAACGATAAAATATCTATTATTCCCCGCGTTGATCGTCTCTCTTGCTCGATATGGGATACTATGCCGATTCTTGTCATCATCTTCCTGATTCTGAGTTCCCCCGTCTGGGCAGCCGTCCCGTCGGATGACTGTTTCAATTGCCACGAAGATTTCAAAAAAAGGACCACCCACGAAAGTATCGCCTGCACGGACTGCCATACCGGCATCAAAGAGATCCCTCACGGGGAGAAGCTCGCGTCTCCCACATGCAATGCCTGCCACCATAAGACTGTCGAGCGTTTCTCTGCCGGCATACACAAATCCAAGGGGCTTGACTGTACCCAATGCCATGAACTCCATGGAAAAACAAAGGGGAAAGGAGCGGATTGCGCCTCCTGTCACGCCGATGCCGCCCACAAGACGCTGCCTTCGAGAAACAAACACCTTGCCACACTGAATTGCGTCGCCTGCCACGGTAAGCTGGATAAGAGCGGGATTACGACGACGGTTACACTGCCCAAGGGGGCAATTCTGGATAGGAAGACCGTTGATCGGGATGAGAACGGTTTTGCCAATCCGGCCGAGTGGCACGCCTTTGAAGCCCTGCTTGATCAGAAGTTTAAAGGCTACAAGCTGGAGAAGCAATACTGGGCCTATGGCGATAGCCATGAGATCATGCCCAAAGCCGCAGACTGCGGCGAGTGTCATCAGAAGAGGACCCGCTTTGCCAGTGCGGTGGGGAGGATCAACGACGCGACCGGCTACAGCGTGCAGATCACACCCTCGGTTTTCATCCCTGAATTTCCGTCTCTCCTCGAGTTCCCCAAAACCGTACACGGACAGCAAGGGGTCCAGTGCACCGACTGCCATACCTCCCAGGAGAAGATTACCGACAAGATATGCGTTCGCTGCCACGAGCAGGTCTACCATACCTATGAGAAATCCATTCATGCCAAGAAGGGGGCCACCGCCTGCACCGACTGCCATAACCCTCACTTGATCAAGACCTACAAGGAATTCAACGCCGAGGAACGGGTTGCAATCTGCTCCCGCTGCCACAAGGACTATATCACCCGGCACGAATGGCTGCCGAACACCACACTCCATTTCGAGTACCTTGAATGCACGACCTGTCATAGCCCGGGCTCGGAAAAGAGCATGGTCTTCTTCTTTGCCGAAAAGAAGGACAAGAAGAAAGTCCCGCTGCAATACGAGGCTCTCGAGCGGGTCTTCGGGAAAGATATCCATCTCAAGTCGGTCATCAACAACTACGCGGAAAACATGGTCAAGGGGGAAGAGATCGGCCGTTTCGTTGTGGATCTGCAGAAAAAGATGGTGGAAAAGGTCTTCGTCAATGCCGAAATTATCGTTACGAAGGTGCATCACGACTACTCGGTCACGAGGCTGAAAGAGAGGAACTGCGTCACATGTCACTCGCCGCAGGCCCATTTCTACAATTCCATGTACCTTATTCTGCCTGAAAAAGACCGGCATATCTATGTCCCGGTCAAAGGCACGCTGCTCTCCGTCTACCCCATCGGAATGGCCTTGGATATCTACCTCCTTGGAGAGCAAAAAATCACGAAGGATGACATTTTCGCCCTGTTCGGCAAAGCGCCGGATGGTTCAGCCGCTTACGCGAAAAGCCTCGGTTTCAAGCTGATCGACCTTGTCGGGGTGATCCTGGTGATCCTGGTGATTCTCTCGCTTCTGGCGCACGCGCTGCTCAGGCTACTGGTGAAACGATGAAAAAGGTTTTCCTCCATACACTGACGATCCGAATATGGCACTGGATCAATGCGCTGATCGTCATCGCGCTGCTGATTACCGGACTCCAGCTCAGGGTGCCGGGAATCGAAGAGATCGTCCGCAAGACGCCCATCTGGATCCCCGAATACGGTTTAACCGTAACGATCCATAAGTATGTCGGTTATGCGATGGCCCTCTCCTTCATCTTCTGGTGTGTCTATATCCTCGCCAGCGGCAGCTTCCGGACCCATTACATGATGCGGCCGGCGGATCTGCCAATCTTGGGGAAGCAGGCATTCTACTACCTCGTTGGTGTATTCCAGGGAAGTGAAAACCCCTTCATTCCCACTGAAAATGGAAAGTTCAACCCTTTGCAGAAGATCGCCTATGGCTCCGTCATGCTCGTGATTACCCCATTGATTGTGATCACGGGCATCCTCTTCAGCGACATCTTTTTTTTCCGAAATGTAATCGACTGGATGGGCGGAATCAGGTTTCTCGATGCGCTCCATGTCGTGGCAAGCTACCTGTTCCTCTTAAATTTGATCGTCCATCTGTACATGTGTACGATGGGGCACCACATCTTCGACCATATCAAGGCCATGATCGTTGGCTTTGAAGAAATGCCGGAAGAATCCCCCTCGAAGCATTGAGCCCTCTCTCTTGCATCCTCCAATCCCGACCCTGCCGGCTGAATTGAAAATCGGCGCCATCGCTTTCTCTTCCGACACCTGATCACGACGATTCGATCATCCTAACCTCACCAATCCATGCCCCCACCATAAATAATCGTTGGAATTTTGCCGCTAATGATTTATAAATACGCGGCTTTTGAAAGGATCTAAAATGAGGATACTGGGACTGGACTATGGAGATCGGAGGATCGGCGTTGCAATCTGCGACGAGCTTGGGATGATCGCCCAGGGGATTCCCACCATCATCCGGAAAAATCGCGATGCGGATCTCGCGGCAATCGCCGGATTCGTCGAACGTTTCGGCGTTGAAAAGATCGTCATCGGCTATCCGCTTCGCCTTGACGGCAGCGAAGGGATCCAGTGCGATAAGGTCAATCGGTTCGCCCGGCGTCTGGAGGCCCGTCTCTCGCTACCCGTGATTCTCCGGGATGAAAGCTTCTCAACGAAGGAGGCGGAGGAGCTCCTTCGGGAATCCGGCGTGCGCAGAGAAAAGAAAAGAGCCGTCGTCGACCGGCTGGCCGCCTGCATTATCCTTCAAGGCTATCTCGATGCTCTTCCCCATAAAGGGGGAAACGGACGGATGCCCCGATGAACATGATGGCATGGCTTACAAAGAGATTGGAAATCATACGGAATCATCGACGAACGAAGGCACTCCTGCTCCTTCTGATCCTTTTTCTGACCGGAGCGGCGTTCTACCGTTACGCAACAACCCCCGTCGATGACAACATCATTACCAAAACGGTCGACATCCCGAGAGGATCCAGTTTTTTCCGGATTACGGAGATTCTCGACGATGCCGGTCTGGTTCAGAACCGGCCTTTCTTCTGGTTGCTGGCCCTGGGTAAAAAAGCGGCAAGGCACATCCGCGCGGGTGAATATGAACTAACCAGTGCGATGACGCCTTCGGCGATCATCGACAAACTGGTCCAGGGGGAAATCAAGGTATATCCTGTGACGCTGCCCGAGGACATCACCGTGAACGAGGTGGCCAGACGACTTTCCGCTTTTAAACTGGTCAACGAAAAGGAATTCATGACGTTGGCGACTGACCCATCCTTTCTTGCCTCTCTCGATATTGAGTCGGACAGCATCGAGGGATACCTCTACCCCGATACCTACCGGTTCGACCGATCCATGACGGTCAACGAAATTATCCGGATCCTCGTAGCGCAATTCTGGAGGAAAGTTACCCCGGAGATGCGGAAACGGGCAGAGGAACTGGGCTTCAACCTCTCTCAGTGGATAACTCTTGCCTCGATCATCGGCAAGGAATCCGGAAACAACGCTGAAAAACCGATCATTTCCGCTGTCTTTCACAATCGTCTGGCACTGGGAATGAAATTGCAGAGCGACCCTACGGCCATCTACAATTTACATCAGGAAGGCGGTCCGGGGAAAACCATCCTGCTGAGAGACCTGAAATCAGACACATCCCACAACACGTACCGGATCAGCGGGCTGCCGCCGGGCCCCATCGCGAACCCCGGCATCGATTCCCTTCGGGCAGCCCTTTACCCCGCCAAAGTCGATTACCTCTACTTCGTTGCCAAGAATGACGGAACACATCATTTCTCCAATAACCTCGCCAGCCACAACCAAGCCGTTTTAAAATATCAGATTAACAGGAATAAAAAGTAAAAAATTTTCTTGACAAAGGCATAATCCTCCTCTATCTTGATCCAAAAGTGGGGCAAAGTGGATTGTTGTGGAGGAAAAACCTTCAATGTCCGTCTTCAGGGGCCAGTATTACCACACCATTGACGACAAAGGGAGAGTCATCTTTCCTTCGCGACTCCGCGAGGTATTCGCCGAGAAATATGACAACCGTCTCGTCATTACGAACTGGGACGGCTATCTAATGGTTTTCCCTTACGATGAGTGGCGTATCATCGAGGAAAAGGTCTCTCACCAGTCGCTCCTCCGGAAAGAGGTCCGCGCCTTTCAGCGGTTTTTCATGTCCGGGGCGGTTGACTGCACTCTGGATGGTCAAGGAAGGATCCTCATTCCCCCAAATCTCAGGGAATTTGCAAAACTGGAGAAGGAGATCGTCCTCGCCGGCATGATCAAGGTGATCGAGATATGGGGCAAAGAAAGATTCGAAGCCGAAATGAAAAAAAGTGGGGATAACCTGGACGGCTTCAGCGACTATATGGCGGATCTCGGGATATAGAAAACCCCAAAGGGGCGGCTTTCAAACTATTTGTGAAAGCACCATGAGATGGACATCTTCCACAGACCGGTTTTGGTTGCAGAGGTTGCGGCATCCCTTCAATGCCGCCCCGGGGCCGTCTATCTGGACGGCACGGTGGGGGGCGGGGGACACGCCTTTGAAATCCTGCGAAACTCGGCGCCGAACGGCCGATTGATCGGCATTGACGCCGATGCGGATGCGCTCCGGGAAGCACAGCGACATCTGGCGCCTTTCGGAGACCGGGTGGTCTTGGTGAAGGGAAATTTCGCCACAATGAAAACCATTCTGGCCGGGATGAACATCAGCAAGGTGGCAGGAATCATCCTCGATCTGGGGGTCTCTTCCCATCAACTGGACACCGCGGGACGGG
>CAYSSF010000271.1:2618-5228 GCA_964433455.1 uncultured Syntrophaceae bacterium | reverse complement strand
TGCAAGGGCTATACAGATTTCTGCGTTTCGGATCTCGCCGGAGGCGGTTGGAAGCTGAATCTCCGTACAGGTTTTTTCACCGTACTTCTCGGGATGTGAAAATATGCCTTCGAGAAGAGCCCGGCTTTCGTTGCCGAGGAGATCGGTTATGGTCATCTCCAGTATCAGGGGGTCCTCATAGCCGGTAATCATCGAGATCGCACGGTTTGCATACTCTACCCCCAAGCGGTCATTGAAGACCAGTATTCCATCATTCGCCAATTCAACAATGGACTGTAACATCTTCAAATCCACATGGGGGGTTGAATCACTTTTTACGCCGCTGTTCTATTCAACTTTCGGACGCGGCAACAGACCGGCCATTTCCGTGATCTTGCTTATCATATGCTCCCATTCGATAGCCATGATGTGGACCCCGTGAACTCCCTCGATCTCTTTTACTTCCTGAATCTGCTCTATGCATATCTTGATGCCTTCTTCGGAACCCTTGGCGGCCTTCGCCATGCGGTCGATAAGAGCGTCCGGGATGGTGATCCCCGCCACGTTCTTGGCCATGTAACGCGCCATACCCGCTGATTTCAGGGGGGTGATGCCCGCCATGATATGGACTTTTTCATGGACGCCCAGGTCCCGGATCATCTTCATCCACTCCTTGAAGCGTTCCATATCGTATATGCACTGGGTCTGGATGAAATCGACGCCGGCCGCAGCCTTTTTTGCCGTGCGCAGCGCCCTGAATTCGAAGGGATCGGCGAAAGGATTGGCCGCTCCGCCGATAAACATATTGACGTCGCCTTCAATCTTTTCCTCTCCGCCCATCAGTGTTTTCTCGTCGCGCATTGTTTTTACCATGTTGATCAACTGCACGGAATCCAGATCATGGACGTTCTTTGCATTGACCTGGTTGCCAAAGGTATGATGATCGCCGGTGAGACAGACGATATTCTTGATGCCGAGCGCGGTCGCGCCGAACAGGTCGCTCTGCATGGCGATACGGTTCCGGTCGCGGGTAACCATCTGCATGACCGGCTCCATTCCCATCTGAATAACAAAGGAACTCGTAGCGAT
Source organism: uncultured Syntrophaceae bacterium (assembly GCA_964433455.1). Classification (GTDB taxonomy): domain Bacteria; phylum Desulfobacterota; class Syntrophia; order Syntrophales; family UBA5619; genus UBA5619. The sequence continues at coordinate 4,160 of CAYSSF010000271.1, read as the reverse complement.
ACTGGACATGCGCACGATGGCCGTCTGGTTGTCCGTGACGTTGACCGCGTCGACATAACCGCGCAGGAAGTCCACCTTGCGCTGTATTACACTCACGTCATTGTTCTTGGGAGGCCCCAACTCGGCGGTGACGGCAAAATGTCCATTCACGAATACTTTCTCTAAATTGCTGCCCGATTTCATACTTTGAGATCCTCCCTTACAATCCTTCTCGGTCCGCTATCCCTTGACTGCACACCCCATTGTTTGGCAGGAATGATTTCCGTAAGCCGGTGCAGTTGCCCCAGGGTTTTGGAGCGATCGTAGATCAGTTGCCATGCGCAATCGGTCTCGCGTTTGATTTCACATTTCCCATTTGAGGAGCCGCCGCAGGGGCCGTTCAACAACTGTTTGGCACAGCGGGCAATCGGGCAAACGCCTGCCGTTTTTTCCAGAATGCAGTCGCCGCATGCCTGGCAGCGTTCCTCCCAGACTCCGTGCGCTACGGTTTCTCCCATGAATGAGGTATTGACCCCTGGGAAAATCTGTGTCGCGGGAAAATGGCGGGCAAGCGTCTGCACACCGACGCCGCAGGAAACGGACAGAACCGCCTGGACCCTGCCGATCGTATCCGACAGCTCCTGGGCGAATTCCGGTTCGCACTGCCGGGCGGGCGTAGATTCGAGAATTTCCAAAGGCTTCCCGATTTTTTGCCTGGCCATTCTGAGGGCGGAAGCCAGCAGGGCGCCCTCTTTTTCGCCGCCGGCATGACATACCGTCACACAGGCGCCGCATCCCGAAAGCAGAATTTTATTGTACGGGGCCAGATACTCCAGTATCTCTTCAAAAGGTTTCTGTTCGGCTTTAATCATCTTGCGGTCACTCCTCGATATGAAAATGAGAGAAAACGGTCACGCTATTTTACCAAGGTTCGGGCCCAACAGTCGCAATTGATCCGCTTTCTGCATAAGAAACTCCGAAAATTTTACGCCGCTGTTTGTCGCCACATGGAAAATTTCCAGACGCTCTTGCTCCAGACCGATTTTTGTCATGATCTGCTTCGCATAGCCGACACGGCTTTTGAGCCGCACGTTGCCCTGCAGGTACTTGCAATTCTCTTCATAACAGGCAAAAACGACAACGCCATCCGCGCCGTTTTCAAGGGCCTTCAGCAAGTAAAGAGTCTCGATGCGGCCGGAACAGGGTACGGGAACGAGTTCCAGATTGTCGGGCATTTTCAATTTCAATGTCTTCGCCATTTCTGCGGCGGGAAACCCCGATTGCTCGCAGCAGAAGGCAACAATTTTGGGTTCGAAGGTTGACATGGTCTCTCCCTGAATCAATATCCCGCTTAAACCATTCCTCTGCAGGAAAGGAGCAATGTTTTACTGGTACAACGTTATGGCCTTGGCCGGACACTCGGCCACGCAGATTCCGCAACCGAAACATGCGGCGGTGTCGACTCGAGCCGCTCCCCAAAGGGTATCGCCGTCCTTTTCTGCCGGCGCAGAATAGACATTTCGCTCCCCGTACCGTTCCACGCCGATGGCGGCATGGGGACAA
>CAYSSF010000271.1:0-2608 GCA_964433455.1 uncultured Syntrophaceae bacterium | reverse complement strand
TTCCATGGTGATGGCCCTGTGGGGGCAGAGCCGCACACAGGTATAACAGACGGCGCATTTTAGGGGATCGACCTCGGCAACGGGGTTTGCCGGGGCATATGCCCCGCCGTGGAAAAGGGCCTTCACCTCCTGAACCACGGCATGCGCCTCGCTCAGGGATTCCGTAATCACTTGGGGAAAACGGCAGGCCCCAGCCAGAAATATGCCGCGCCGGTTGGACATGACCCTCAGGAACTGGGGATTGTCCTCCATCAGCGCACCGTCCGCGCCGGCGCGAAGCTTCATCACGCGACAGAGTTCCAGTGTCTCCGGATCGGCGGCAAAGGTTTCCCCGATGACAAGCAGGTCGGACGGCAGAGAAACGGTCTCCCGCTCCTCCTTGCGCAGGATGGTCATATCTTGAACTTCCACGCTGATCCCGTCGCCCGAGCGAGATACCACGGGAGGATCGTCATATTTGAAGAAAAGCACCCCTTTTTCCCGCGCCCGGCGATACAGGCGTTCCATGCCGGATGCGGATACTTTCAGATCCCTGGCGACGACGGCCACCCGGCAGCCCTTTTCCTGCAGGATGACGGCCTGCTTGATCGCATTGACCGTATGGATCTTGATATCATCGTTGGTCAGATCAAGGATGAATGTCACCGTCTTCAACGGCTGCCCTTTCCAGGCAAGAGGCAAGTCGCGGCTTTCGGCAAGAAGTTTCTCCATTTCGGACGATCCGATACATCCGCTTCCGTCGCCCATCGCTTCGGCCGGCAGGGTGATGCAGCCCGTCGCCACAACCACTGCGGATGGCGACAGGGTTCTTTCCTTGCCGTCGCCCGTGCTTATTAACGCTTGGAAGCGACCCAGTTGGCCGTCGAGGCGTTTCAGTTTCGCCCCCTTCAGAACATGGATATTCCCCTCGCCTTCAAGAGCCGAGATCAACTCTCCCATCCATTTCCGGACGTCGGCAGGCCGGTCGTAAAAGAAGCGCAAATCTCCGGCGCCGCCGCCCAGCGTTTCCCCCTTCTCTGCAATAACGACCTGCACCCCTTCCCGGGCCAGTTCCCGGGCAACGGTCATGCCCACGATTCCCCCGCCGATGATAAGCACTTCCGGTTTCAGGTGGATGGGCGCCGGAGCAGTGGTTTTGCTTTCGTAAACCGTCTGATACATGGATTACCTGCCATTCAAATAATTGTGAACCAAAGCGGCTGTGGACTTGGCCTGAGTCACCGACCGGTCGATATCCTTTGGGCCGGCGCACGCGCCGGTGACGAAAATTCCTTTCCCCGGCGCCGGGCCGGCCAGGAAACCCTCCTCGTTAAGACCAAGACCGAGAAGGTTTGCCAGTGTTCTCGTCTCTTTTTTCAGGACCATACCGACGGAAAGCACCACCATATCGAAAGGTTCCTCCACGACCTCGCCCCGCTCCGTGTCTGCCAAGCGGACCCGAAGATCCTCTGTAACCGGGGAATGATAGACCTTGGAAGGAATGGATCTGATAAAACGAATACCCTGGTCCGCACGGCAGGCATTCAGAAAATCGTGAAAGGACGCCCCGGCCGGTTGGATGTCCATGTACAGGAATGTAGCGTTGACCTCGGGATATTTATGCCGGATTGCCCGGATCAGACGGAGGGCATATGCGCAACAAACCTGCGAACAGTAGAGGTTCCCAATCGACTCGTCACGGCTTCCCACACATTGGATAAACGCGATATTTTGCGGCAGTTTGCCGTCGGAAGGACGGTAGATCTTCCCCTGAAAGCGAAGCATTTCTTCAAGGTCGCGCGCCGTAACGACATTCTTGATGACGCCGTATCCGTATTCGCCTTTTCCGGAAGCCTCGTAGGGATCAATCCCGGCAGCGACGACAATGGCCGCCGCTTCAAGTTCCGACACCTTGCCGGCCTTCGTGAGGGAAACCTTATAGTTTCCCGGACCTCCCGCCACTCCCGTAATTTCGGTGCCGGTTAATTGGGGAATTTGCGATTGCTCGTTGATCTCCTTCAGCTTCTTGTCCACAACACAGGCGAAGCACTTGTTGCATGCCTCCGATGCCTTGCAGCAGAAGCGGGCGGCAAGCCCGCCCAGGGAAGCCTCTTTTTCTATGAGCGTCACCGGCACTCCGATCCGATTAAGCTCCAGAGCACAGACGATACCGGAGATACCACCACCGATAATGAGTACTGGATGATTATTGTCATCAGTCATTTTAGACTTTCTCTCCCTCGCCCCCTAAAAACATTTAAGGGGATACGGCTTTACTGTTACAGATAGGAATCAGAGTAAAAAGATATTCGCAAGCTTTACCCGGCGCACGAAGAACGTGTTTTTTAAACGGCGAGACTATATGAAAATGGTGCTTGCGTGTCAAGATAATTATATAGGGGATAATTATCTTGGGAATTCAGTTTTGCCTTGACAAGCGCCTGAGCTTTATTGTAGCTATTCGACCAGTGTGTTCTATTGAACATTTTTGTCCCGCAGGCATTACGGCAAACATGGCTATTGCTCCCTCATTCCTGGGGGAGCGGCAGTAAGAACGCAACCCGTCCACCCCAGTGAGGAATCCGATGAGCATGAACGAACCGGCGATGCCGCTTGAGAATTCATTTCT
>CAYSSF010000270.1:0-5255 GCA_964433455.1 uncultured Syntrophaceae bacterium | reverse complement strand
CGGCCTCAAGATCCTTGCCGAAGGGATCGAGGACAATCCCGCCAACACGACACGGTTTCTCGTGATCGGGCCGAAGCCGGGGAAGGCAGGCGGAGGGATTACCGGCAGGGACAAGACCTCCATCCTCTTCGGAACGCCCCATGTTCCGGGCGCCCTCCAGCGGGCGCTCGCGCCTTTCGCCGAGGCGGGGCTCAACCTGATGCGGATCGAGTCCTTCCCGATGCGGGACCGGATGTGGGAATATCTCTTCTTTGCCGACTTCGCCGGTCACGTCGAAGAGGAAAAGACGCGGCAATGTCTGCATGAGTTGGAAGGCCGAACCGCCTTCCTGAAGACCCTCGGTTCCTACCCCCGGGGCATGGAAGAAAACCCCTTCTGAGGGAAAACCCTTGCGGAGCGGCCCGTGGAATGCGGGCATGGAAAGGATCGAAGCGGATGATGGAGATCAGGCCGCTCGGCGGAGTGGACGCCGTCGTCCGGATGCCGGGCTCGAAGAGTTACACGCAGCGGGCGATGGTGATCGCCGCGCTGGCGGAGGGAGAATCGCTGCTGCGGGACCCCCTGCTTTCCGAAGACACGCTCGGCCTCGCCGGGGCGCTTGGCCTCCTCGGGGCGGATGTGCGGACGACGGACGCGGGAATGACGCTCCGCGGCGCCGGCGGCAGGATCACCCGTCCGCCGCACGAGATCCAGTTGGGAAACAACGGCACGGCGATCCGCCTGCTTGCGGGGATGGTCTCCCTCGGCGAGGGGCCGTTCGTGCTGACGGGGGATCCGCGTCTGTGCGAAAGACCGATGAAACCCCTTCTGGACGCCCTGGCTAACCTCGGGGTCGCGATCCATACGGACGGCGAGCGGGGCTACCCACCGGTCACGATCCGCGGAGGTCTTCTCCGGGGCGGCAACGTGGCGCTCCGGGACATCGGCAGCAGTCAGTACGTCTCCTCGCTGCTGATCGTCGCACCGTTCGCCGTCGCAGAGACCACGATTGTTCTGGAGGGCCGGATCCCCTCCCTCCCCTACATCGCGCTCACGGTCGAAACGATGGCGGCCTTCGGCGTGGAGGTCCGGACGGAAGGCGACGGCCGGTACGCGGTTCCCTGCGGGCAGCGCTACACGGCGTGCGAATACCGCGTCGAAGGGGACGCGTCGAGCGCCTCCTATTTCTTTCTCACCGCGGCGCTGCTGAAGGGCCGGATCCGGGTGGAAAACATCGATCCGCGCACCCGCCAGGGGGATATCGGTTTCCTCGCGATCCTGGAGCGGCTGGGCGGCACGGTTTTCCGGGGGGAGCGCCATGTGGAGGTCCGGGGCGGCGAACTGCCCGCGGGGGAGATGGACTTCGACCTCGGGGGGATGCCGGACATCGTGCCGACGCTCGCGGTGCTCTGCGCGCTGCGGCCCGGACGGAGCGTCATCCGGAACGTCGCCCATCTCCGGCTGAAGGAGAGCGACCGCCTGGCCGCGCTGGTCAAAGAACTGCGCAAGACCGGCATTGCGGTGGAAGAGATTGCGGACGGCCTGGTCATCCATGGCGGGCGCCCCCGCGGCGCAAGGATCGAGACTTACAACGACCATCGGATCGCCATGGCTTTCGCGATCCTGGGTCTGGCCGCGCCGGGAATGGAAATTGAAGGAGAGGGCTGCGTCGGGAAATCCTTTCCCGGCTTCTGGAAAACACTGGAAGGGCTTTATGGATAGGAAACGCCGGTCATGAACATCATTCTTACGGGATATCGCTGCACCGGCAAGACGTCCGCCGGCAAACGGCTGGCGGAGCGCCTCGGATTTTCCTTTTACGATACGGATGAGATGGTCGAACGGCAAACGGGCCTCCCGATCCCGAGGATCGTCACCGAACGGGGGTGGGACGCGTTCCGCCAGGCGGAAAGGAAGGCGATTGGGGAACTCTCCGGCGCGGATCGCGCCGTGATCGCGCTGGGGGGAGGCGCGGTCCTCGATGCCCGAAACGTCGAAACCTTGAAAAAAAACGGGGTTTTTGTCTGGTTGATCGCCGCCGCAAAGACCATCGCCGCAAGGATGCGAAGCGATGAGGCCGGCGGGAGCAAACGGCCCTCTTTGACACAGGCGACCAGCATCAGTGAAATCGATGAGGTGCTGGCCGAGCGGGAACCGCTTTACCGCCGTCTGGCCGACCTTGCCGTCGATACAACGGAGATCGAGGCGGACCGGGTCGCGGAGGCGATCTGCGCCGGCCTGCGGAAACGGTTCCCGCAGAGAGACCTGAGAGATTTTAAACAACTCCCGGTTTGTCATTCCCGCCCCGTATCAAGTACGGGGTAAACTCCAGCGGGAATCCAGAAGGGATTGAGATAACTTAATTTCTGCTGGAGTATCCCCTCGCGAAAGCGGGGGCGGAAATAACGATTTGCCAGGCTTCGGGAAAATTCAGTCCGGTCTCGCAGGCGAAGGGGATCGCGGAAACATCGCAAAAACGTAGAACCATCGGGGCTCTTTCGGGGGGGGAATTTGAAATCTGTCCCCGAAGCTGCATCCCCACGGGAAGGAGAATGAACCATGTCCGGAAACACCATCGGCGCTTTGTTTCGGGTGACCACCTGGGGGGAATCCCACGGTCCGGCGGTCGGGGCCGTCATCGACGGCTGCCCGCCGCGGATTGCGTTGGCCGAGGCCGACATCCAGCAGGAACTCGACCGGCGCCGGCCGGGGAAACTCCCGTCGGCGAGCCCCCGCCAGGAGAAAGACCGGGTCGAGATCCTCTCCGGCGTCTTTGAGGGGAGGACGACAGGGACGCCCATCTCGCTTCTGATCCGCAACCGGGATGCGGACAGCGCAACCTACGACGGCCTCCGCAATCTCTTTCGGCCCGGCCACGGGGACTTCAGCTACCAGGCAAAATACGGCATCCGGGACCACCGGGGCGGGGGCCGCGCCTCGGCCCGGGAGACGGCGAGCCGCGTCGCCGCCGGGGCCGTCGCCCGGAAGGTCATCGACGAGGCGGGGATCGATGTCTTCGCCTTCACGCGGGAACTGGGCGGGATCGCCATTGGGCCTGGTTCCGTTGTCGCGGCCCCGTCGAGCCCCCTCTGCTGCCCCGACCCGGAGGCGGAGCAGAGAATGGTTCAGAGGCTGGAGGAGGCCCGGACCGCCGGGGATACGCTCGGCGGGATCGTGGAGATCGTCGTTAGGGGATGCCCGGCGGGCCTCGGCGAGCCCGTCTTTTCCAAGATCGACGCCGATCTGGCGGGCGCCCTGATGGGAATCGGATCCGTCAAGGGGGTGGAGATCGGGGCGGGCTTCGCGGCGTCAGGAATGACCGGGTCCGCCTGCAACGACCCCATCGGACCGGAGGGATTCCGGACGAACAACGCCGGCGGGATCCTGGCGGGAATTACAAACGGGAGCGAGATCGTGATCCGGGCGGCGTGTAAACCCATCCCCTCGATCGCGCACCCGCAGCAGACGGTCGACCTCCTCGGGAACCCCGCCGTCGTGACGATCGGCGGCCGGCACGACGCGTCCGTCATCCCGCGGATCATCCCGGTCTGCGAGGCCATGGTGGCGATCGTCCTGGCGGATCATCTGCTCCGACAAAGAGCGATATCGAGATGAATAAGTTCACCATCGGCATCATCGGCGGAAGGGGCGGAATCGGGAAATGGTTCGCCGATTTCTTCGCCGGAGAGGGGCATACCGTCCATGTCACAGGGAGGAGTACCGGGATGGCCCTCCCGGAACTGGCGGCCGCATGCCGCATCGTGATTGTCTCCGTCCCGATCGCGTCCACGCTCGACGTGATCCGCGAGGTCGGCCCGCTTCTCCCGGAAGAGACGCTGCTGATGGACCTCACCTCGCTGAAGGAGGAGCCGGTCCGGACGATGCTCGCCGCCTCCCGGGCGGAGGTGGTCGGCTGCCATCCCCTCTTCGGTCCGGATTGCACCTCTCTTGCAGGTCAGAACGTCGTCCTCTGTCCAGGGCGGGGGGAGTCATGGCTTGCGCGGATGGAGCGGCTTTTCACGAACGGGGGCGCCCGCGTCACGGTGACGACGCCGGCGGAACATGACCGGATGATGTCCCTCGTCCAGGGGCTGACCCACCTGGAGACGATCCTGATGGGGCTCACGCTCCAGGATTCCGGCGTGGAGGCATCGGCGCTCGATCCCTTCTCCACACCCGTCTTCCGGACCAAGCGGGCGATCATCGAGAAGGTCTTCGGCGCCCGCCCCGAGCTTTATGCAGGGCTCATCACCGGAAACCCGAACATGCCGATGGTCCTGGATATTTACGAAAAGAACCTCTCCGCGCTGAAGGATCTGATCCGCGCCGGGAACGCGGCAGGCATCGAGGCCCTGATGAAGGAGGGTCCGGATAGACCGTCAGGAGATATTCGATGATCCATCGCCTGATCGCCATCCTCTCTCCTGTTTGGAATTATCACCCTCGTCCTGTTGGCGACCCTGTTTTTAAAGGATCTGACCTGGTGGTCGTGGCTGCCGGTATCGGATCGACCGGCGGTCCTGATTGCCGCGGGCTTGATCAATTTGGCGGCTTTCCTATCGGTTTTGGTTTCCCCACTGGAAAGCGGATGCTTGTCAGTATTAAAGGGGCGCTAGAAAACCCTTTGTTATTCACCTGCAATCTGAAAATCCCTGAAATAGTATTGAAAAATATGCATAATTCCTCTATGATCACCAATATCGGAGAAACATCCCTCGGCACATCTCCAATAGATTTCATGGAAAGGAGAGACAAATGGGACAGACTATCGAAGTTTCGATCGATAACCATGGCGGCATTCTGTTGCCCCAGGAGTTGAAGAACCGCCTTGGGCTGTTGCCGGGAATGACCATGATCGTTGAAGAGGACGATGAGGAGAGGGTTTGCCTGCGGTTGCGGGTAGAATCGCCGGAGCTGGTCAACAAACAGGGCATCATCGTCGTCAGAGCCGAATCATCGGAAGATTTGACAAACGTTACCCGGCGCACGCGCGACCGCCGCGTATCGGATCTGCTCCAAAGAGCCAACCGATGAAAGTTCTCCTGGACACATCCGTTCTCGTAGCCGCCATGGTCGAGGCGCACCCGGCGCACGAAAAGTCCCTTCCCTGGCTTCAGCGAATCAAGACGGGTTCAGATTCAGGTCTGGTATCCGCCCATTCGATTGCCGAATTATACGCCATCCTGACGACGTTACCGCTAAAGCCCCGCATATCACCCACTGTCGCTTACGACCTGATTCAGCGCAACGTCTTTGATCTTTGTGAAGTGTTGCCT
>CAYSSF010000269.1:0-5257 GCA_964433455.1 uncultured Syntrophaceae bacterium | reverse complement strand
ACCGCCGGTAGCTCTCCCAGTCGAAAAAGAGGATCCGCGACTCCCCCTCGAAGAGCCGGTCGATGATCCGCTCGCCGAGGAGCTTCTCCAGGGTCTTCATGTTCCGGATGTTGCTGGTCAGGATCACGGGGAGCATCGCCTCGTAACGCAGGTCGAGGACTTCGTAGAGGATCATCCGCTCGGTGTCCGTGCCGAACTGGACGCCCACCTCGTCGATGACCAGCAGATCGAGCTCCCCCATCCTCCGGAGGATCTCGCTCTGGGTCACCTCCGAATCCCGGTTGAAGGTGTCCTTGATCTCCCGGAGGAGCCGCGGCGTCTTGGTGAAGAGCGCCGAGTAGCCGGACCGGACGATCCGGTTGATGACGGCAGCGCACAGGTGCCCCTTCCCCGTGCCGGTGTTGCCCACGAACAGAAGCCAGGTGCCCGCCTTCCGGTGCCGGGCGAAATCGTCCGCGAACTCCCTGGCGTACGACAGGACGTTCTCCTGCCTTTCCTGGTGGGCGCCGTAGAGGACGAAGTTCTCAAAAGTCTTCTCGGCGAAGCGGCGCTTGAGCATGCTGTTTTCCAACAGGCTGCCGAGGCGGGCCTTCTCGCAGGCCGTCGCCCGCTGCTCGATCTCGGCGATCACGCGCTTCCTTTCGCAGACATCGCAGGGGAGCTCCGCCCAGTGGGGCATCTTCTCCGTCGCCTCAAGATAAGCGGCGCTGTCCATGAAGACGGCCCGGAGGGGATTGCCGCAATCGGGACAGCTCTTCTCCGGCATCGGGGGCCGCTCCTCATCGGATGACGAGCTCCGGGGGGAAATCAGAAAAGGGCGCCGGCTCCTCTTCATGATCGTTCCGATCCCTTCGACGCGTGCCGGGGTATTCATTTCCATGTGCGTTCTCCTTTCTCTCTTCACGGGCCAGCCATGCCTGGATGAAGCGCTTGTAGTTTTTGTGCTTTCGGTGGGGATTCGCCATGAGCCAAGCGGTCATCCTCCGGACCTGGGCAGCGATGTCCTGGTCGGGGTAGGCGGATGAGAGAGTTTTCCAGAAGGCATGATCGTCGGCCAGGGGGGCAAAGAAGGGGTTGTCGTCCGGTACGGGTGACGGCGCATTGACCAACGTCGTAGATATATTTATGTCTTCTATTGTCTTCTCTATTGTCTTCTTATGTCTTCCGGGAGGATTTTCGTCAACGGTTTCGGATGCTTGATCCGGTAACAGGTTATCACTTTGATAACCTCCATGTTCTTGATCTGATAACCTGCATGTTATCGATTTGATAACCTCGGGGTTATCAGTTTGATAACATGACTTATCAGATTGATAACCTGTTTCATCCGCGGCGCCCTCGTCACCGAACATTCGCCTGACCACCTTGTCGAAGAAGTCCGGATCCTTTTGGAGCGCCTGGTCCACCCGCCATTCGCGGTAATGTTTGTTGAGGAAGATGCGAAGGGGCACCTTGGGACCCGCGGTCTCTACCCGGATGACGCCCCTGGCCAGGAGCGATTTCATGATCCGGTCCACGTTCGGCAGGTGTTCGTTCATGAAGCGGGCAAGGTCGCTTTTGCTGAGCAGGGCGAAAGTTCGGTTCATCCCGTAACTGAAGCGTATGACCACTTTAATCATCCGTTCCTCCCTGGCGGTGAACCTGGAACACATCCAGGCGTCCCACAATTCATTGGAGATCCGGATAAACCCGTTTTCCATCTGCGGATTTCCGTTTCGTTTCTTCGTCATACCCAGCCGCTTCATTCCGAATGGTTGCCGGAGGATATCCACGCTCGCAACCGTTGCATTTTCTAATCAGGTTGAACCTCCCGGACAGCCCCCGATCGGATTTTTCGTGTCGCCGGATCCCTCCCCGGAACCCCTCGGAAGAGGGTCCCTCTACTGTAATATGTGGGGAAAGTTCTATTTCGAGACAAAATATTTTTATTCGCTTTTTATTTCATTAGGTTACGAAGATGGTACCCCAGGGCTTTCAGGGCGTTTTCGCGCCGAAGATCCAGCCCCTTGCGCCTCCCCGTCCGGGAGATCCCTTTCGTGATTTTGCCCTTGATGAGGGCGGCCTCGATGAGCCTTTTCTCTTCCCAGTCGATCACCCGCCGCCGCGCCAGAAGATCCAGAAGCTCCCCAGCGTCGGAGACTCCCAGGATGTCCAGGACCTTCATGTTCTCGGCAAAATCATCGTCGGGCGGTCCGGCGATCTCGTCGGCCTGGAACTGCTCGATGAGCGACCCGACGCCTGACCAGATACGGTCCTCCTCGGCATCATGATCCAACAAGGGTTTGAGCCGGTTCCGCAACGCGCCCTTGACCTGCCCGGTGACCCTCTCGGCGATGATCGGTTTTTCCTTGAGGATGGCCAGGAGGGTCAAGCAGATCTCCTGGGAGAAATCGTCGCCGCTGCGGGGAGGGTTGTGCGGATACCTGCAACGGTAGCGGCCCAAGATCGCCGGCGTGAAGATCGCGATGAATACAGCGCCAAGGCGCTCGTAGTCTCCGCCCTGGCGGTAATACTGAATCAGCCGCCAGAGAACCCGGTCCTTCAGGCGATAACCGCGCTTCTGGTCGTGGAGAAAGGCGACAACGGCTTTCCAATCGGCAAACGCGACGAGGTAGCGGCAATCGGTTTGCAGCCGCTTATAGAGCTTTCCGAGTTCTTTGGAGTCCAGCTCCTCGCGGATGCCGGAGAAGGAAAAGCCCATGCGTCCGTGTCGGCATGGGCTTCAAGAGCGGGGGAAACAAGTCTGACACTACGTCATGAACGACGCGATCTCTTGAATACTATTTTCATTTTCGATCTTCGGGCGATGAACGGTCTTCCACGATCAAGGTTTCCAGCGTCGTTAAGCGCACGGAGGCCGACCTGGAAGAATATACAACGAGCCAATGCCGTAACGTTTATGAATTGCGGCTGCCAGGACCAAGGTCGCTCCGATGATCGACCATTTCTGTCACGCTTTCAGGGAAAAACCACCTTCCGGTCATGGGACAACCGAATCAAGTTGGTCTGCAAAAGGATCGGCGCTAAATGGGAGAGGCATGCGGACGGGATGTCAGATAAATCAGGGGAGGATCAGGGCAGGATTAGAGCAGGATCCGTTTGGAATCAGATCGGATAGCGTTTGGCTTCACCCCCTTTCCGGTTGATGCGGATTCAAAATAACAAGGCCGCACGAGGCGGCCGGAAGCGCTTTTGCGGGAACATCGGCCCCGATGTGTCATCGTTTTATGGAATCGTTTGCCGTTGTTGAAAAGAAAAACGTTGTGAGAGATACCACCATTCCACTGAATTTACAAAAGAAAAAAGACGATAAATCATCTTCAATAATTTTCGGTCGGACATAACAAGAAGATTATTGCCGATCAGACATCAGAAGATTTCCGACCGGTCATCAGCGGGGAAATTTACTCCCCGGTTCGGCGCGAAAACGGCCTTTTTCGCTGGGGGTACCCGTCGCGGAAGCTATCGTTTTCACGGCGGAATAAAAATATTTTGTCTCGAAATGGAAATTCTTCCACATATTACAGGTAGAGGGAGTGCGTTTTTCAGTGGGGGGGACGCCGAATGGACGGATGGGGAAAGATCAAGGAAGCGTCAAGGTATGCGGGCATCCGGGAACGGACGATGCGCAACTGGCTCAAGCAGGGGCTCCGCCACGCCCGGATCCCCTCCGGGACCATCCTGATCCGCTACCGGGACATCGACGATTATCTGGAGCAGTACTGCGGAAGCGACCACCAGATCAACCGGATCGTGGACGATGTCGTGAAGGAATTCGCGGTGAAAAAAAGATGATATTTCCTGCCGATTCGTGTATTTTTAAGGCGCTCGAATCCGCAGGACGGCGGTCATTCCCGACAGTGACGTTCGCAAGACATCACGGAAGCCGCCGCTCGAAAGGGCCGGAAGGTTCCTGCGAACCTGGGCCTTTCCATCGCCGCGGGATAGGCGCTCCATACCGACAAGGGGCCACCCTAACCCCTTCCCGCGCCTCTCGTTACGAGGGTGGAAAGAGCAGGTGAATAATGGGGTAAAGGTAAGGGAGCGCCCGAAAGGGTCGGGCGTCTGGTGGGTCATGATCGACCACCAGGGAAGGAGGAAGGCGAAAAAGGTGGGGCGGGATCAGCGGGCCGCCCTCAACATCGCCAAGAAGATCGAGGCCAGGCTGACCCTGGGGGACCTCGGAATCGTGGACGAGAAGCGGCAGATCCCGACGTACGGGGAGTACGCCAAACGGTGGATTGAAATCACCGTCCCCGCGACGTGCAAGCCCTCTTCCGTCGGCGATTACCGGGGGATTCTCAAGAATCACGTGCAACCCGTTTTCGGCTCGTACCGGGTGACGGACATCACCCGGCTCATGGTGAAGGAATTCCTCATGAAGAAGAGCGGCAAAGGGTTTGCTTCGAGCACGGTCACGCACTTGAAGAACGTGATCGGCGGGGTTCTGAACCTGGCCGTCGACGACGGGGCGATTGCGGTCAATCCATCCCATAGGCTGGGAAGGATCATCCGCGAGAAGAGTCTGAGGCTCGTTGCGGATCCGCTGAACCGCGAGGAGCTTGCCGCGCTCCTCAAGGCCTTCAGGGAACATCTGCCGCGCCATTATCCGATGGCCCTCACCCTGGCCCGCACGGGCATGCGGCTGGGAGAGGTGATGGCCCTCCAGTGGGGGGACATCGATTTCCACGGACGGTTCATCCACGTCCAGAGAAATATCTCGAAGGGGATCATCGGAACGCCCAAAAGCGGCAAGAGCCGCAGGGTGGACATGTCGATGCAGTTGTCGGAGGTTCTCTCGAATCTGAGAAACCAGCGGCGGATCGAAACCCTCCAGAACGGGTGTGGGAAGGTCCCCGAGTGGGTTTTCATCTCGGAGACGGGGACGCCGCTCATCGAAGGCCACTGGCGGGAGCGGGTGTTCGGGAAGGCGCTGGAAAAGGCGGGGCTGCGGAGGATCCGCATCCACGACCTGCGGCACGGTTACGCCAGCATGCTGATTCAGGCCGGAGAATCGCTGGCCTATATCCGGGATCAACTGGGCCACCACAGCATCAAGGTTACGGTGGACATTTACGGGCATCTCGCCCCGGAGGGAAACAAGGCAGCCGTGGACAGACTGGACGATGACGCAATTATCCGCAACCCAGCCGCAACCAAAACGGAAAAGGGGTCAGCCGTTTCAGCCAACCCCTTGTATTCTTTTGGTAGTCCCACGGGGGCTTGAACCCCGGTTTCCGGCGTGAGAGGCCAGCGT
>CAYSSF010000268.1:0-5267 GCA_964433455.1 uncultured Syntrophaceae bacterium | reverse complement strand
CCCCGGCGTCCCAGGGTAGTTTACAACATTCTTGACTCCATAAGAACACAAGGTGGCGGTCGTCAAACCATTGAATATAACCTTCCAGAGCCGGTTCAGGTTGTCATAGCGATATTCTACCGTCTTGTTTCCCGGGTAGGTGATCTTGGTGAGGAGGCCGGTATTGCCTTGCTCATCATAGTTATAGGAAACGACAAACCCGTGGGGGTCCGTCACGGACTTCAGCCGGTTGGCGGCATCATAGAGGGTGAAGCTCGTGGTGCCGGCTGGCTCTTGGATGGAAGTGAGATTGTCGATATTGGTGTAGGTAAAATGGACCGTTGACGCATCCGGATAGGTGATCGTGTCCGGCTTATCCGTCGGGGTGTATCTGTAGGTGACGGTGTTGTTCTTCCGGTCGGTTTTCGAGTCCAGTCTCCCGCTATCGTCGTAATGGAATAGAGACACTCGCCCGAGGGGATCGGTTTTGCTCGTGAGGAGATTCCGCTTGTCGAAGACAAAATTGGTTGTCGAGCCCACCTGATCCGTAAGCGCCCTCATCATGCCGATGCTGTCATAGGTATAGGTGACGGCCGGATGGCCCGTGGCGGTGGAGGTTTGAGGGTTCCCGTAGCCGTCGTAGGTCAGCGTCGTGACTGCACCCCTGCCGTCCGTGGCTGTCTGTTTCAGGCCCTTGCTATAGCCGCTGGTGTAGTAGGTCGCCCCGGTCGTGTTCCCCTCGGCATCCTGGGTCCCCGTGAGATGGTGGTTCCCGTTATAGTCAAAATGGGTGTTGTGCGTCCAGGGGGCGGTAACGTCCGTCAGACGGAAGGGGAAGGATAGATCATAAGTATTCGTGGTGACTTGACTCAGTGCGTTTGTCACGGTTTTCAGGTTATGATTCCCGTCATAAGAATAATTTGTGGTCTTGTCGCGAGGATCGGTAATGCTGACGATGTGGTTCTGGCCGTCATAGGTTCTTCTGATTCTTTGACCGAGTTGGTCTGTGATCTGATATTCCCGCCCCTTTTGATCATAATAGTATGTAATGGTTTTTGAATTCGGATCTTCCTCCTGGTTGCGGTAACCCGAGAAATAGAAATTGTATGTGGCATCCGTTCCCCCCTGGCGGGGGGCTGTCTGGGTCTTCACCCGGCCCAGGCTGTCATAGGTATTTGTCGCTGTGACAATGCTCAGCGGGTTGGTCAGTTTGGTCATTCGGTGGATGCCATAAGGATCTTCGTAAGCATAACGCCATATCTTGCCTTCAGGATCGGTATAGCTGTCTTGATTGCCGTTTCCATCGTAACCATAACTGACGGAACGGCTCGGGCTTGCCGAATCGGTGACTGAGCTGATCCTGTCACCGGTGTAGTTAATGGTCAGGGTACGGAAAAAGGCGTCTCTCACTACAAGGTTGGCACCCGAATAGGTGAACGTCATTGCATTTCCATCGATATCCGTTATCTGGGAAATCTTTTTATCTGTATTAAAACTCATCGCCGTGCCGAACCGCTCCTCCAGGCTATAGATGCCGCCGTTATTGATCAATTGGGTCGTGATCCCGGGAGGGGGGGCGTAGGAGCCGTTGGGGAGCTTGACGAATTCCATGGTCTTTTTCCCGATGTTGACGGACACGGCATTATTGACCAGTTGATCCACGGCCCACTCGCTGATCAACGATGCCATGACCCAGCTCGAAAGGCTGTCGGTTTTAATGACATCGAGCCCCACATACAAGGCGGCGATAAAGGCCGTCGCGTCCACGGGCTGGCGATTGCCGAGCGCAGGAACCGCATCACTGGTAATTTTGTAGGATATGTCATAGTTATGGGTCCAACCGTAGCCAAGCGGCCCTTTTTGATTGGCCATTCTGCTGTCATAGGAGCGGCCGAAATTCAGCCCCAGCGGTGCAGCTCCTCCCAGTGTAAGGTCTGTATGATCATAGAGATAAGCACCGCTGGCCATGTCCACCGGATCCTTTGATGTGGAGATAGGTGCCGTCGTAAACGAATTGGAACTATTGGAAGAATCCGGATTGCCACGATAGCTGATGTCCGTCATGGTCGATGTCATATCCGGCAGGTAATCTATCATAAACTGATCAACCTCTGATGTCCAAATACCACCATAATGGCCGCCGATGACATAGGCCACGGCTTCGTCATATCCTGAATTGGGCGGTGGAAAGTATCTGGCGATATAGCCGTTTCCGGACCATGCGTTCATGGTCATCGCGCCGTTTTCCGGTAAGATCAGCTTATTGTTATTTTGCACCAGAGAGGTCAATTCGTTTATGTTCGAATAGCCAACCACGTGGGGGTTCTGATTGCCAGGGTCCTGATTTAGAACCGTTCCGTAATTGGCGGTATCGACATAAAATATTTTGTCGCCCGCTGTATTGGCCCGCTGCAGGAGCTTGACGGTCGAAGCTGCATTATTCACACCCAGAAGCTGCTCCAAAATGCCATGTTCCAAAGCGCTATAAAAGAATCCGAATAGTTCAAAATGAGCTTTTGCTCGCGTGTCTGCATTCGCATCGTCGATTCCGGAGGTCATAGCATAAAAGGTATTTCTCATATCCACATAATAATTTGATTCTTTGGCTACAAGCCCGATGCTGTGGTGATTCACCGAGACTGTATCATTCAAGCCGGAAATCATTTTATGGATCAGATGATGCTCTCTGAAATAGTTGCCCCCGATCAGGCTAAGCGTTTCCCCGAGGACCGGTTCAGACGTGCTTGACAGCCCCTGGGACAAATAACTATCCAGGCGCTCCTGCTGCTTTGCTAACAGCTTATCGTTGGGTGTTCCTCGAAAACTATAGGCAATGGCATAGGTGCCGGTATTGATCAGCGAATATTGAGGAGGAGCGACAAGAGAATCGTCGGCATAGGTTCCCAATGGGTTTCCATCTTGATCATAGGGTCCCGGATAAGGATGGTTGATGTAGATTTTCAGAGTGTTTGGCCCTGACGGAAGGGCAGCGCCGGTAGCCAAAACGTCGCCGCCCAAACGCAATGCAGGGCTGGCGGCGGTGTGGGTAATAGTGAGTCTTTTTCCTGCCAACTCTGCGGTCGTGGTCTCATAATTCATGCTGCCGTATTGGATACGTATTTTGGCACTTAAGGTATCGATTCCAAATTGCCCGCTTCCGTTTTGTTCGTCCACATAACTCACACCCGTGAATGTTCCCGCCACGTAGTCTGCAAACATTGAGGTATTTTCACGATCAACGCTCCTGCCCCCAAACACATCTTTTACCTCTTTATTCCTATAGGTCTCGCTGTTTTTGATATAATTGACCAAATTGTTTGAATAAGTGCTGAGCTGGTTATTGATATTCGTTTCACTTAAATTCATCAAGTAGTCGTTCGTTATTGTGGCCCCGCTGGTTGCCGCGGTAAGAAAAGAGTTCAAATCGTATCCCATGGCTGTGCCGAGCGCCATTCTGCTTGCAGAATTGTAAAATTTAAAGGCCGGGTCAAGACGATACGGCGTTCCATTGATTTGTGCCACTACCCACACCCGGACAAGATGTATTGATCCATCGCCAGCTCGTACCACCGGTATTCCGCCATTTGTGAGAACATTGATGATCGGCGTTCCTGAGTTCACTCCCAACCACCAGCCGAGATACCCATCGGTGCAAGTCTGTTCCCCTATGACGTATTTCACGTCGCCAATCGCGGTGTTGTGCAGTTTGCTTTCCCGGAGAAGGGCAATCAGTAAAGAAGCCTGATCGAAATCATTGCCGCTTCCTTCAAGATATGTAAGCACGGCTCCCTTGTGCGAACCATAATAGGGGACATAATCCATATTCAACTTGACATAGTCATAGATCAACGTCGGGTCATAGCGAAGAGCGCGGGCAAGCTCTTGAATCTCTGGGGTGATAGCCGCAGGGGTTGATAGACCTGCCAGTGGCACCGTTGATTTCATTAAACGCTGTTTTTGGTTCAGTGCTGCATAATACGCCCATGCTTTCGCAGGGCTGATTGCATCCGTTTTACCTCTTTTCCAGCCTGGCCTGGCAGTTTCCTGTTTGGCAAGGACAATATCCTTTGTCAGAGTCGACTCCGGTGAGATGGTCACGTGTGCGGCCGCAGTGGCGTAGCCTGCTTTGCTTGCTTTTAAAATGTGGTCGCCGGGGAGAATTGACATTATTTGATAAAACCCGATGCCATCCGTTGTTGCTTTGTATTTACCCGACTCAATAACAACGCCTTCCAGAACTTTGCCCACTTCATCTTTGACGAAGCCGATTAACGAAGATGCGATTACCCCAGGATTGTTTTTCTCCTTTTTGTAACTGTTGCTGTTTGTCGTTTGCTCATTATTAGTGCCTCCAGTCATATCCCACGGCTTTCCCTTATTCCATTCATTATTGTTGGCCTCGCTTGTGTCATCTTGTTCATTTTTCTTATCATTTTGTATGTCCGCATCTCGTACGGCGCCGTCAATGGTAGGAAAATCGGCCGGAAAGGCAGTATTATAGGCGGCGGTAAAAAACCCGAACTTCGTCTCGCTATTGATTTAACCGTAGGCGATTCGGAAGTAACCTGCTTCACCCCAGTCGGTGCCCCAACTGCTTTTGACGATGAAGTACTGCTCTGCATCGTCGTATCCGACGATGACAGCGGAATGGTAGCCTTCAAAGGCGCCCCAGGAATGGGAGTAGATGCCCGATTGGTAATAGTAAAAATCCGTCTGCACCGCCATCATCGTTACGAGTGGCCCGAGATTATACAAGGCGGATTTCATCGCTTCGACAGTCGGTTTAACCCTGTACCAGGCGTTTATCTTATAGGTGTCCGTTCCCCAATTGGGGCAGGCGTTGAAGCAAAGGCCGTCGGCGAACACTTTCTATGGCTTTCGTAACTTGATCCAGTTCGTGCTTGTCGGCCGACGCTATGGATGGAATGATCGGACCACTCAAAAAAGCAATCAGAACACACACACACACAGATAAAGTAGATCTCGGTCTCATTGCTCACCCCCTGAATATGTTTGTAGCCGTAGATTTTCTTGTTTCTGCAACTCCTTGGTGAGTATTTCGAAAGAAAGCTTTTAAAGAGAATATCTGGAAAATGTTTGCTGTTCAGCTGTTAGGCACGAAAGATATAACCTGGAGCCTATTCGTAAATAAAATTAGAAGCGGTTTTCCCCTCCAAGCAGATGATGGAGAATGGCAGTTGTGAGATGAGATGCCAAAAATAATTATTTGTCAATACTGAAAAGTATCGTAGAAAATATATAGTCAAAATGTATGCTGTGCCATAATT
>CAYSSF010000267.1:0-5324 GCA_964433455.1 uncultured Syntrophaceae bacterium | reverse complement strand
ATTCGTCTCGATCAGATTCGGGTATTTTCTCTTTCTTCCTCTTTTCTTCTCCTGGAGATCGGGTTGAACAAAGACCGGAGACTCCAAAAAAACCTGTGTATCCGAATAAATGCCGAGGATATAGTACTCTTGCCGGTCGTCAAGTCCTTGGCGAAAAGCTGTTATGTCTCCGTACCAACTGTCTGCTACAACCGCCCGGTGAGGCACCCCATCAGATCTGGCCTGATCAATCAAATCCAGCGCCATCTGCCACTTCGTCCGGTGATGAACATCCGCCGGCATGTGGGTTTTTTTGCGCATGTCGGCGCATTCCGGATCATCCGGATTATCCCAGGACTGAGGTACAAAAAGCTCCATTGCGTATGGCCAGGCGAACCCTTGACCCACGTAGGTCAAACTGACCCCAATCTGACAGTTGTCAACCTTCCCAAGAGATCCGCAATACTGCCTGGCCACACAGACACTATGACGACCTTTCTTCGGAAATCCTGTATCATCAATAAGAAATGCCCCCTGGGGATCAGCGGTCTCCGCAAGCATCCGTCTCCTGTATTCGCCAAATGCGCCGTCACGGTCCCACTTTACCTCTGTCAACAACCTCTGCATCCCCCTTTCCGAGGCGTGGACCTTCTCCGACATCGGCTCGACAGACTTCCTGTCCCCATCCATCATCAGCCCGACGACATAACATTGCGCCAGCTCTCTGGCTTCCGCTCTCTTAATGTACGGAGAATACATCGCCATGTAGTCGTCTATCCCGAGAAATACGGTTTCTTTTTCCATGAAAGCTGCATATCACATCCTTCTCAACGATGCAAGATAATATGTCGGAGTAGAAGTAAGTTGCTGGGATTAAAGCATAACACCATAGATGATTCGTATAATTTAGGATTATGTTATTTGCAAATTGAAAATATTCAAAAAGCATATGAGTGTTTTTCAAAAGTTGAAGAACTAAATCCGAATGATACCGGTGCGTGGTTCGGATTGATGAACATTTTTTTCAAAAAACAAGATACAGATAAAACCATTAAGTATTGTGATAAGCTGATTAATGCTAAGCAACATGTTGAAGAAGCCGTAAGAAAAAAATCCATGATATTGTCCTTTGAGGGAGCACTTCAAAAGCTAAAAAAAGTTGAAGTTGAGTGTTATAAGCAGAAACCGCATGTTGATACAATTAGACAGATTTGCCAAATGTATATTAATGCTGGCGATAAACAAAAAGCCTTATATTACTGCGACATGCTCATAAAAACGACAAATTATATAACTGATTTCGGTAATAAAGCGTTAGTAATGTCACATTTTGGTGACTATGATGGCGCGGTGGCGTTGCTAAAAAATATATTGCAAGAACGGCCACATCTTGATTCCTTATGGTATGTGCTTTCAACTATTCACGAACAGCATGATGATATCAATGACGCTTTACAGGCAGTAACAAAATGTCATGAAATATTAATGAAAACAACAGCTTCTGATAAACAAAACTTAGCCGATGTAGAGAGCAGAATTCATGTTTTAAAAAATAGATTAAAAAACAAATGATTACCAAATCAACACATTTATCTCATCCTGGCCTTGTCCGTCAGAACAACGAAGACTTCATCCTTGCCGATGATGGTTTGGGTGTTTACCTTCTTGCCGACGGCATGGGCGGGCACAATGCCGGGGAGGTAGCGAGTGAGGTAGCAGTAAAGACTGCTCATACTTACATTGCGGAGCGATTATCATCCGGTAGTTACAATGAGATTTCGACCCTTTTATCAGAAGCGATGTATGCAGCCCATGAGGCAATAAATACGAAAGCCAGGAATGACCTGAGCTTGATGGGTATGGGGACCACACTGCTTGAGGTCGTTATCCGGGATGATAAGGCATTTATCTGCCATGCCGGGGATAGTCGTGCCTATCATTATCGTGATATTCTGCGACGTCTAACCCACGATCACACAATGGGCGATCATCTTCTGGAGAACAAAACCCTTCCCCGTGAACGGATACCGGAAAAGCAGTGGCATACCCTGACCCAGGCGGTTGGCTTTGGCGCTCCACCAGTGCCGGATTTTAACCAGGTGGATCTTGTATCAGGCGATATAATCATGCTTTGTTCAGACGGCCTGACGGACATGTTGACGGATGAAGAGATTGAAACCATTATTAAGTGGGTGAATTTAAACATAGACAGTATCACCAAAAGCCTTATTGAGGCCGCAAACATCAAGGGCGGCCGAGATAACGTCTCGGCAGTGCTGGTTAAAATATGAAATCCCCTGTCAATAAGGAGTTTGCATGAAACCTCTTTCCATAGCTGTGAAGATCGCTTGGCGGCTTTCCGTGTGGGAAGCGTCAGCAGCAGCATCTCAATTTATCGAGAAAGAACATGCTGTCATCGGTATTTTGAGTCTGTCAAAGGTTGCGGCCCGTACGCCCGCGGATATGAAGCTGGACCGAAACCAGTGGAATATCATTCGAGCTGAATGGGCTGCGCTTCATGAGGTCTTTACAGTGCTTTCCCTTGATGCAACCAGCCTGCGTCGTGGGTTGAGAAATAAGCTCGGCAAGGGATCTCATCCGCACACTGAAAACGTCATCCATCGAAATCCGGAATGCAAGGCATTCTTCCAGATTGCCGACGCGCTTGCCGAAGATGCCGGCGAGGTTTCAGCTCTTCATCTATTGGCGGCAATTGTGGGGGAGCCGGGCGCAGTAATGAGTAACCTTCTGGCAAAACAGAGCATCAAAACCTCTGAATTCAAGAAACTGCTTATTGAAAGGGCTACCCAAGGGTTCAAGGTTCCTGTCGAGGAGGGTCCGCAGGAGGTCAAGCCGAAATCATTTCTCAAAAAGTTCGGACGTGACCTGACCCTGCTTGCGGAGGAAGGCAAACTTGGTCCTTTTGTCGGTAGGCGTCAGGAACTATTGCAGGTCATCCAGACTCTGGCCCGCAACACCAAGAGTAATCCTGTGCTGGTGGGTGAAGCTGGCGTGGGCAAGACCGCCATCGTGGAAGCCCTTGCAATGCGGTTGGTTGAGAATAAAGGACCTGACTTCCTCAAAGGGAGCCGAATCATCGAACTGAATATGGGCGTTCTGGTGGCCGGCACGTCGTACCGGGGGGAGTTTGAGGAGCGTTTGACCAAAATCATCCAGGAGGCGACGGCACAAAAAGAGGTTATCCTCTTCATTGACGAAATTCATACGCTCATCGGGACAGGAAAAATCAGCGGTGGTATGGATGCTGCCCAGATACTAAAACCCGCCCTTTCCAGAGGCGACCTTCGCTGCATCGGTGCAACCACTATTGCCGAATATCGCCGGCATATCGAATCCGACCCGGCCTTTGAGCGACGCTTTGAAAAGGTGATGGTGGAAGAGCCATCACGGGATGAATGCATTGAAATGCTGAAAGGTATCCGTGGCAAACTGGAAGAACATCATGGCTGCCTGATAAACGATGATGCCATCACCAGCGCGGTTGACCTTTCTATCCGCTTTGACACCGACCACCGTTTGCCGGACAAGGCCATTGATTTGCTGGACCGAGCCGGTGCGCGTGAGCAGGCACCACGACTGACCATGGTAGGGCATCCGGAAATTATCGGTACAATCACCGCAGAGTCTATTGCAGAAATGCTGGCCGTAAAAGTCAGAATTCCAAGGGATGTCATTTGCGGTCAACTCAGCGGAAACTTCAAGACGCATCTGCAAGGGCTTGGCAAACGATTAAAACAGCGCGTCATCGGCCAGGACGAGGCGATAGACACGGTATCCCAGCGGCTGGTCATGGCATACAGTGGGATATCGGCCCGGAAAGGTCCACTGGCAGTATTTCTTTTCCTTGGCCCTTCCGGAGTCGGCAAGACCGAGCTTGCCAAGTCACTGGCCAATGAACTGTTCGGCAGCGATAACGCTATGATCCGCCTGGATATGTCTGAATATCGAGAGGAACACAGCACATCCAAATTGATCGGATCACCTCCCGGGTACGTCGGCTACGAAGAGGACGGTCAGCTTACCGGCAAGCTGCGAACGAAGCCCTATTCGATCCTGTTGCTTGATGAAGTGGAGAAGGCCAACCCCAAGGTCTTTGACCTATTTCTGCAACTGTTCGATGAAGGCCGGATAACCGATGCCAAGGGTAGAACAGTTGATGCAAGAAATTGCATTATTATTCTGACATCAAACATAAGGCCGACTGAATACAAGCGGGTGGGTTTCGGCGCTCAGGACGACACACCGCAGGTTGATGACATCCTGTCGGAACTGAAGAGGGTCTTTCGCCCTGAACTGCTCAATCGGCTTGACGAACAAATCCTGTTCCGCGCTCTCGAAAAGGAAGACATCCAGCGGATACTTGCGTCGATGCTGGATGTCATCTGCCAGCGACTCACGGAACAGCATGGCATCACCCTGGAGATCGACGACCAGGTTAAGGAATTTTTATCCGAGGAGGGCTATAACCATGAATTCGGGGCACGAGAGCTGCGCCGGACGGTTGAGCGTTTGCTTGAGGCAAAGCTTGCGGAGAAGCTCTTAGAGCATGAAAAAATGACATCACCCGTTTGCTGGAGAGTAACGTACACGAATGATTCTATTATAGTTGCAGTCCAGCATAGTTGATAATTTTATTCCATCACGTTTGGCAGTAAAGTAAACTATTCCAAGGAAATGTCGATATGGCGGATGGGCAGCGCTCCGAAAATTCACGGGTCGTCCGGGCGGCGGGGGTTGTCGGGGTGGCGACGATGCTCTCCCGCATCTTCGGTTTCCTCCGGGACATGATCGTGGCCGGTCTGTTCGGCGCCGGGCTCACGACGGACGCCTTTTTCGTCGCCTTCAGGATCCCGAATCTCCTCCGGCGTCTCCTCGCCGAGGGATCGCTGACCGTCTCCTTCGTCCCCGTCTTTACGGAATACCTGAGAAACCGCTCACGGGAAGAGGCGCTGGAGCTCGCCGATATCGCCTTCACGGCGCTGTCGATCCTCCTCGTGGCCGTTTCACTGCTCGGCGTCCTCTTTTCACCGCTGATCGTTACGGTCATGGCGCCCGGCTTCGTCAAAACGGCCGCCCAGTATGAGCTCACCGTCTTCCTGACCCGATTGATGTTCCCCTATATCTTTCTGATCTCGCTGGTCGCCCTCTGCATGGGGATACTCAATTCGCTCCGGCACTTCGCGGCGCCGGCCCTTGCCCCGGTCGTCCTCAATCTCACGATGATCCTGGCCGCGCTGACGCTCCGGGGATTTTTTCGGGAACCGATCACGGCGCTTGCGATCGGCGTCATGGCGGGCGGCGTGCTCCAGCTTGTGATGCAATGG
>CAYSSF010000266.1:0-5343 GCA_964433455.1 uncultured Syntrophaceae bacterium | reverse complement strand
AGGAGATGGTGTCGCCGATCTGGAGATTCTCTACGCCGGAAAAGGCGACGATGTCGCCCGCCTCGACCCGTTCCACCGGTACCTTTTTCAGCCCGACGAAGGTGTAGAGCGCGGAGAACCTGACCCCCGGGGTGATCGTCTTCTCGCCGCAGAGGCTGTAGGCCTGGCGCATCTCCAGCACGCCGTTCATCAGGCGGCCGATCGCGATCTGGCCGACATAGGAATCGTAGTCGAGGTTTGTGACAAGGTACTGCGGCACGGCCAGATCATCTCCTTCCGGTCCGGAAATCGCCGTCAGGATCGTCTCGAAGAGCGGCTTGAAATCCGTCGAATCGTCTCCCAGCTTCCGGTGGGCGACGCCGCGCTTGGCGTTCGTGTAGAGGATCGGGAATTCGATCTGCTCCTCCGTCGCATCGAGGTCGATGAAGAGGTCGTAGACCTCGTTGACGACCTCCTCGATCCGCGCGTCGGGGCGGTCGATCTTGTTGATGACCAGGACGACGGGGATCTTCCGGGCAAGCGCCTTCTTCAGCACGAAACGTGTCTGCGGCAGCGGGCCTTCGCTCGCATCGACCAGCAGCATCACCCCGTCCACCATGTTCAGGCTCCGCTCGACCTCCCCGCCGAAATCGGCATGGCCCGGCGTGTCCACTATGTTGATCTTCACATCCCCGAAGCGGATGGCCGTGTTCTTGGCCATGATCGTGATGCCCCGCTCCTTTTCGAGATCCATCGAATCCATCACCCGATCCTCGATCACCTGGTGGTCATTGAAGGTCCCGGTCTGCCGGAGCATCCCGTCCACAAGGGTCGTCTTGCCGTGGTCAACGTGAGAAATGATAGCAATATTACGGATATTCGTTTTTCGCATGTTTTAATCTTCCTGAAATAAAAAATGAGATCTGAATTTCTGCCCTTACTGTCATTGCGCGGAGCGGAGCGATAAAGCAATCTCATGGGTTATCGGATGGTTGAGGGATTGCTTCGTCGGCCTGCGGCCTTCTCGCAATGACCCATGGCGTGTTTTTCAAAGCGTTCTCAATATATGGATTACGCCGGACGCCCCACCCGTTCGCGGTCGCGACTCCGCCCGGTCCGCCGCCGGGGGCGTTTCTTCTGACCTTCAGGAATGGGCCGGCCGGCGGGCGCCGGCTCCACCGTGAGCGGTTCGGGCTCTTCCTCCGCGGCTTCCCCCGAAGGCGACTGCGGTGCGGCCTGAAGGGTGCGCTGGTAATATTCATCCAGCAGCATCGCGATCAGCGGCGACTCCTCCTCCGCCTCGGTAAGACTCCGGCCCAGCGGGATGAAACGCCGCATCCGTTCCCGCTCGAGGCTGCCGCGCGACCGGAGCTCGGCCTCCAGTGAGGCCACCACCCGCTGCGCGACGATCCCTTCGACATCCTCGTCTGTGGGAACAGTTTTTTCTTTCAGATCCGTGATGTTGAAGCTCCGGGCGATCGATTTGAGGGTGAACTGTTCCATACCCGCCACCAGCGTGATGGCCGTGCCGCTCGCCCCGACGCGGCCCGTTCGTCCCGCCCGGTGGATGTAGAGCTCCGGGTCCTCCGGCGGTTCGTACTGGAACACATGCGACAGATCGGGGATGTCGATCCCCCGGGCCGCGACGTCGGTCGCCACCAGGAAGCGGAGCGTTCCCTTGCGCACCCGCGCCATCACCTTTTCGCGCGCCCCCTGCGCGAGATCGGAGCTGAGTTCGTCGGCGTCGTAGCCGAACCGTTTGAGGACAACCGAGACGAAGTGCACCGTCGATTTCATGTTGCAGAAGATGATCGCCGAAAGGGGGTTCTCCATCTCGATGATCCGGACGAGCGACCGCTCCCGCTGCATCCCCGGAACGACGTAGTAGATGTGATCCGTCCCGGTCACATGGATATGGTCCCGGCTCAGGCTGAGGAACTCGGGCTTGCGGAGAAACTCCGCGGCGAGGCGGATCACGAAGGAGGGAATGGTCGCGGAGAACATGTAGCCGTTGATCGGCCTCTGGGGCAGGAACTGCTGGACCCGCTTCATGTCGGGATAGAACCCCATCGAGAGCATCCGGTCCGCCTCATCAAAGACAAAGATCTTCAGATGATCGAGGATCAGGGTCCCCTTCAGCAGATGGTCGAGGATGCGCCCGGGCGTCCCCACGACAAGCTGCGCCCCCCCGCGGAAGGCGTCCAATTGCGGGCCGTACTTGACGCCGCCGTAGACGACGGCTGTCCGGAGACCGAGGTCGCCGCCCAGCAGTTCCGCCTCGCGCGAGACCTGGGAGGCGAGCTCCCGGGTTGGGACGAGGACGAGGGCCTGGCACCCCTTCTTCGCCAGATCGATCCGCTGCAGGATCGGCAGAAGGAAGGCGCCCGTCTTGCCGCTTCCCGTATGCGACTGGACCATCATGTTCCGTCCGGCCATAATATAGGGGATCGTCCGAGCCTGGACCGGCAGCAGTTTCGCCCAGCCTGCCTTGGCGCAGGCCGCACGGGACAGTTCGGGAAGCTCATCCAGCGTGATTTCCTGCAGTGCGTTCTCCGGTTCGACAATCCGTTCCCCGCCCGCCTGCTGCGGGCGGTTCTCCGCCGTCGCCGGTTGCGGTTCTACATCGGCCACGGGGCCGCTTTCCATTGGTTCCTCTTGCATGATTCCTCTCTTTCGATGGACAGGGGGCTCTCTTCCGTAAGCGGCCCTTGGATGAGACACCATGGCCGGGAGGGACGTAACGCTTTCCTGCACGATTTTTGGATACTTATACGCCCCCGAAAGGGATCTGTCAAGAAGTCGCTGGGGTCAGGTCTTGGGATTTGAATTCGGCGAGCGCCTGCCCGGATCGCACCCCCGGCGTTACCGTCGTATGCGATGGCAGCCAGCGGGCTTCCAGAAGGTAAGAAAAAAAATCAAATAGTCAAGGCGTCCTGACGAGGCAGAACCCCAAGTCGCGGCTCCTGAACTCCGGGGTAAGGCTGTTTCGTTTTAAGGCCGGCGCCGGACGCACCATCGATACCTTCAGCGGCTTGTCCGGATGCTTTGCGTCTCTTCACAGAACTCCGCCGTAGAGGCTTTGCCCTGTTTGTCCGTGATCGTTATGCCCCGCGTCTTCACACCCATATCCTGCACCCGGGTCGTCACCCGATATACGCTTCCTTCCGCGCGGGTCTCAATCGATCCCAGTTCCGCCGTGCTCCCGTAAACGACGATGTTCTCCTCGCCGAAGGGCGGGCTCACCTCCAGATCGAATCGGTCATTGCCGGAAGGGATCTGATAGATCGTCCCGCCGTTGAAATAGGCATCCCGCCGGTAGGGGTTGGGCAGGAGTTGAACGGTCTCGCCCTGGACGTCCCGGTAAAGGACGCGGGCGTAAAAGGGTTTGTTGCCCTTGAGGTAGATTTTGACCTTTTCACCCTGTTTGTATTCGCTCTTGTCGGTCCACAATTTTACCTTCAGCGGCGCCGCCGGATCGTCGGCAAAATCCTTTGCCTGAGCGGCTTTTTGCATCGCTTTTCCATCGGGAACAACCTCCGCCTTGATCCTGATCCGACAGCAATCTCCGGCGGCAGCGTCTTTGTACCAGGCCTTTTCAAGCTCCTGAATCACCTTCACGGCGGCCTGCGAGTAGGCATCGATGAGATCCTTCTCAACGGCGGAATCCTTGACCTGCGTTTCGCTTTTCAGATAGGTCATGGCCCGTTCCGCGGCATTCCGCTTGGCGTCGGCAAAAGCCGCCTGTTCCGTCTGTTTTCTCGATTTGTCGTCTCCCATGCAGGCATTGCCTTCGACATCCGCGATGGTGGACTGGGCGGCAGCGGATATCCGAATAAAGCAGAACAGGAAAAAAAGGATGAAGACGGTCAGGTAGAGAGAAATTTGAAGTTTTCGCATCTGCAAGATCCCCTCAGGTGATATCGGGTTTGAAACACGAAACGGATGGCGTCGTATATATCGCCTGTGGGAAAATAGCAAGACATTTTAAATGATTCGGGGAGGAAAGGATCCCGGAGACTTTGACTGCTTTATGGGCCTGTGGCATAAATATCATCGAGGGACTGCCGGGCTTCCTTATAGATCCTGGCGGAAAGCCAGAGTGATGAGGATTCAAGATCGTTTAACACCCGCTCCGTTTCTGCCCGTGACAAATGCCTGTGGGCGGCATTCCAAAGGATAACGCCCAGAGATCCATGCACTTCCATGCCCAAGAGGGAGATAAAAAGCCGTGCCGCCGAATCGTCGGTGATAAACCAGTCGGCCTTTTCTCTGCGGGCAAGCACAAGGGCTTCCGCCTCGCCTGCATGAAGATCTCCGACTTCTTTCCACATCACGGCTTCTTGTTGCTCATGGGGGGATAGGCCTATAACCCGAAGCCACTCAGGCCAGGGGTCTTTCATCCGGAGGGCGGCTTGAACTTCGTTTAAAACGCGCTGGGACAGGTAAAGACTGCCCGTTTGCCTGAGCAAGTCCAGGCAATGGGCCTCGTAAAGATGGATGATAGGGCCGGCATCGCAGACGACGGTTCTCATTTGGCCGCATGAGCCTCTTTGATGGCCCAGGCGATGTCTTCCCGGGCGAAACGCTCCATCAGGTCAACCCGGTTGCGACGGACAAATTCCGACATGGCCGCCAGGACGACATCCGGGTCGGACATGAAAAAACCGGACTGGACATAATCATGGATGCGCTCGGCCAGATCGTCCGGCACGGTGATCGATAGCGTTTTCACGAGCGGTTACCTCCCGTCTTTTAAATATTATGGTAACTTCCTTATCATTCTTTGTTGTTATCCGCAAGCCCTGCCGAGCCCGCCGATCGCGATTATGTAAGCTCTATAGCCAGCCACTTGACGAAGATGGGATAATCCTCCTTCATCTCTTTTCGTAGAATCCCCGGATCATCGCGACAATCTCCTCGCCGTACTTGTCAACCTTGCCTTTTCCGAAACCCTTGATCACCTTGAGGGCTTCCAGACTGCCGGGTTTTGCCTTCACGACATCCGCCATTTCCCGGTTCGTCCCAATGATGTAAACCGGCACGCCGTCCTTTGCGGCCCTTTCCTTGCGCCAAGCGCGGAGTCGATCCATAAGCATCTTTTGCGGCTCGTCCAGCCCTTCCAGGCTTCGTTCGGGCGCCTTTTCCAGAAGCGGATCGTACTCCATGAACACCGTCCAGTAGGCATCCTCCCCCTCCCGGAAGAACTCCGCGCGGCAGCTTTTCACCTGTTTGTTAAGGGTGAACCGATTCAAGTCCCAAGACCTGACCCCATTTAAAAGGCTTGAAGTCATCGTCCCGATTTGCTAAGCGCTCCCCAGGAGAACATCATGGATCGGAAAAATCATCCGCCGGCTGCGCTTGCCT
>CAYSSF010000265.1:0-5364 GCA_964433455.1 uncultured Syntrophaceae bacterium | reverse complement strand
GGGTTGCCAGGCCGGCTCGATAGCCGACTTTCTTTTGCTCCCGGAACTGCTCGCGTCTTTCGCCGACCTTGAGTACGACGTCGTGGAAATGGTTCTGGCAGACCAAAACGGCTGGGACAGATATGAGGCAGCCAAGTGGCTCACAATGCGCCGATGGCTCGAAGCGAATCCCGATGACGACTTCGCGAAAGAAGTTCGAGCCCAACTGACATCGGAACCCGGACGCTACGCCGCGTACACGCGTGAATACTTGGGTTGGGGGGTATTCGCGCTGATGGCGCGGTGATGAAGAGATTGCCGGACGACTCAGAAAGTGGGAAGGATCCAATCATGCCTAACGCCGAGGGTCCAGGCGACTCGCAATAGCTCGCGCCTGACCCTCGGCGTTAGGCAATTGAGAATAGGGAACCAATGATTGAGAACCCATTTCCTCACACGTGGCAAGAGTTGCAGGACGGAGTATGTCGGCTGTTTAACGAAATCGGTCTTAATGCCGAAGTCGGCAAGGTTCTTTCTACTCCGCGGGGAACAGTAGAAATCGACGTATATGCTGTGGACGAGAATAGTGTGGATAAGATTAGGTATATTGTCGAGTGCAAAAATTGGTTAACGGCAGTTCCACAAACCGTCGTCCATAGCTTTACCACAGTTATGCACGAGGTGGGCGGTAACATTGGCTACATTATTTCGCAAAAAGGGCTGCAAGCAGGTGCGGTTGAGTATACCAAGAGCACTAATATTGTTGGCTTAACTTATGAGGAGTTTCAGCGGAGGTATTTCTCTGTGTGGTACGAAAGGTTCTTCGTTCCACAAGTCGGTGACATCGTCGACGCCCTCACTCAGTACGTCGAACCTATAAATTCTCGAAGAGAACGCCATTTAGGCCAACTTGATGAGAATAAACAGAAGGAGTTCCACATTCTCCTCGAACGCTACTTCGACTTTGGCATATCGATGGCATTCTTTGAATTTCCAAGATACTCACCCAAGTTCGCAATTGCGGTACCCGAAGATATTGAGAAGGCCAAAGGCAGGCTCGCAGACCTTGGAGACGAATTCAGTTTCACATCTCTATATTTTCGAGACTTTCTGGCCGAACTGAGACGAAAGGTATCCGATGTCACAGAGAAATTTTACAACGTATTTGGAGCCAACATATTTGCATAACCCGGCGCTGCACCCGATCGCGCAAACAGCGCGCTCCGGGTGAGCTTCCCGTTTGCCACAGGAGAATTTCATGCCATTAACCCAAGTGTATCAACAAGTAAATCGGTCTGTAGTACAAGTGTTGGCCCTGCAGGGGCAGAATCCTGTTAGCTTTGGTTCCGGTACAATCATTTCGAACGGCAAATTCGTGCTCACTTGCGCACATTGCGTGATTCCTGCCATGCAAATGTCGATTGCCGATCCAGCAACTCCAGGCAGGGCTATATTTGGAAATGTGATTTTCTCCGATCCAAACGCGGATATTGCAATCTTGGAATTTGCCAATTCCGTTGGCCCGGCGGCAACATTGGCCAATAGTTCTAGTTGCGCTGTCGGCAATGGCGCATTTGTAGTTGGCTTTCCAATGGGTGTAACCGAGAAGACATTATTTTCTGCTCACATTGCCAGCATTACTCCATCTGGCCTTCGCATTGATGCATCTGTAAATCACGGAAATAGCGGAGGCCCACTTTTCAATCTTCAAGGGGAACAGATTGGGGTAGTTAATGCAAAACACGGCTCGCTCTCACAGTTCTTGACGCAAATAAAGAACGCTCAGCCTATGGCAATGATGAGCATTGGTGGCATTGATCCTGTAAAGGCAATACAGATTTTGATCGAAGAGATGCAAAAGAATTTGAATTTGGGCATTGGGTGTGCCATCAAGACCTCTGATATTAAAACTCTGCATCCCATCTTGAATTCATGTATCCCGTAAATGTGGCTAACAGACGGCTAACAAATCACTGCACTGGATTTTTTACTCCGCTGCGCTTCGTAAAACCAGTGAGTTCAATCGTTAGCCATCACATGAGGAAGGAACCGCATGACTAAATCAAAGGCAAGCGATCTCGCAGCTGAATATGAACGTCGGGCTCCTGACTACAAAAAGCTGGTCGAGGAGGTTCAGTTCGGACTTGCTACAAGGTTAAAAGATGCCGCCGTCACCATCGCAGCAACGGAAGGCCGTGTTAAGCCGCTTGGGAGCTTCCTAGAGAAAATTGAACGGAAGGCATACAAACAGGCTTGGGACGAAATAGATGATGTAGCAGGAATTCGTTTGGTTTGCTTGTTCTCCACAGATCTAGATGTGATTGAGGATGCGATCAGGTCGCTTTTCGATGTCATCTCCAGTGAAAACAAGACCGAATCGCTAGGCGTTGAGCGGATGGGTTACCAAGGCCGTCACTACGTGGTCACTCTTGCGAGGAACCATACCGGGCCGAGATACGACAATCTTAATAACCTTCGCGCAGAGATCCAGGTTCGTACGACGCTACAAGATGCATGGGCGAGAATAAGTCATAATCTTGTATACAAAAGTGAAGCTTCAATGCCGGTGCAGTTACGTCGGGAAATACAAAATGTTTCTTCCCTTCTAGAAATAGCACAGAATATTTTCGACAGGTCTGAGTCCTCTAGAAAACAGTACATCACCGATGTCCAGAAAAGTGCGTCGAACGTAAATCAGTTGCTGTCCCAGCCGATTGACCGGGAGACCTTGGAAGCCTATACGACGCGGAACTACCCAAGGCTTCCCGTGGATCACCGTATTCAAGAATTGCTCCTACGTGATTTAAATCAAGCAAAATACACAACGCTCGCAGATATTGATGACGCAGTACAGGCTGCCGAAAGCGCGGTGGCCTCGTACAAAGTGGAAAATCCTGACTGGTTCAAAGCAGGAACTGACTTTATTACAAAGAGCTTGGGTTTCTTTGACCCCGAATTCCGTCGAGTACACCCGTTTGGCAAACAGACGTTGGATGCTTTTGAACGGCATGAAAAAAAGGTTGCAAAGCCGAAGCGTGCCGACTAACAAAGGGGCAGAGTCGGACCAAAAACCACGCGGAGCAAATCCAGCGTATTATCCGAAAGTCTCTGGCCGCGTGGTTTTACGCCCCTGGCCCCGTCGTTAGCCTGATGAAAGGACCCTATGCCCGAAAGAATGCCGGAAGCTGAAGTAAGTCTGCGGCTTGCCTTTTGGTTAATCGAAACCAACAGAGTGAAGAGCGATGTCCGCATCGCAATAGACGGTGCCCAGGTTGCCACCGGTGAGGTCATTCATTTTCCACTAATCGACTTCATGAAGTCCAAGGGATGGGCTTGCTCCAAGCCGACCGATCGTTGGCAAGGAAATTATTGTTGCAGGTCTAATGAGAGAGGAATCGAAATTCATTCCCAGCCAGGGGTAGGAGATGTGGTGGCGGAATTGAAGAACGGGAATATCCTTCGCGTGGAATGCAAGAAGGGTCCTTTGACTCTTGTGAACGGCTCCCCAGAGTATCCGCTGCTCAGGTCGGTTCTCGGCCATCTTCTCACCTTAGACGAAGTCAACGAGAAGGATGTCATCGCTGTGGCAGTACCTAAGAGCGCGCGATTTCCTCAACTCGCCGAACGTTGGCGAAATGCACCGCTGATCAAGCGGTGTGGCATTCGAATCCTGCTCGTTGGAAGAAATAACCAAGTGGAAGGGCTCGATTGACCGGCTAACCTATGGCTGCACGAGGACCGCTCGTTACACTCGCGGCCTGTGAGCCGCCCCGTTAGCTGGGAGTAGACAGGAAAAGCCGAGAGATGAAAATATTGATGATCGTGGCGCACCCTAATAAAGCCAGTTTCAACCATGCTATCGCTTTGGCATGTTCGAAAACCTTGATCGGCAATGGTCATGAGGTCATCGTCCACGATCTCTACGAAGAGAATTTCAATCCGATTCTTCCATTCGGGGAATTTTCAAGAGACGCATCATTGCCACGAGAAATCCAGCAGCACTGTGACGAGATTTCACTGGCTGACGGCATTGTCATCGTTCATCCGAACTGGTGGGGTCAGCCCCCTGCCATATTGAAAGGGTGGGTGGACAGGGTAATCAGACCTGGAGTGGCCTACGAGTTCCAGGAAGGAGACTCGGGCGAAGGCGTCCCGCGAGGTCTCCTCAAGGCCGATTGCGTGATCATATTCAATACCTCGAATACCGAGACATCCAGAGAGAGAACCATCTTCGGCGATCCACTTGAAGCAATATGGAGAAGCTGCATTTTCGGTCTCTGCGGCGTTCCTATATTATATCGACGGATGTTCAATGTTGTCGTCACGAGCACTGAAGAAGACAGAAGAGGATGGTTGGCCGAAGCCGAGGCAACCACAGAGCGCTTTTTCCCACCGGGATCGATCACCTAACCGTCGCTCAAGCCGATCACGGCCCCCTGGGCCGCTCCAGCTTAGCTTTTCGTTAGGACGTAATAGAGGAGATAAGATAACTATATGAGAAAAATTATTGTACAATCATTTATAACTCTTGATGGTGTGATGCAATCTCCGGGAGGACCACATGAAGATCCGACGGGAGGCTTCATTTATGGCGGGTGGGCAGTCAGCTACTTTGATGAATCAATGATAAAGTTTGTGGGAGAATCTACCGCAAAACCGTTTGCACTTCTTCTTGGTAGAAGAACTTACGAAATCTTTGCCGCTCATTGGCCATACGTAAATGAAAAACATAAAGAAAATCCCAAAGAGAATGCGCTTGATGACCCGTTTGCGGATGCACTTAACGCAGCGAGAAAATATGTTGTTTCCGATGCACCCCCCACACTTCCTTGGAACAACACCACGTCTATTATGGATAACGTCGTCCAAGAAATACGGAAACTCAAAGAAGAAGATGGCCCGGAACTTCAAGTGCATGGGAGCGGGAATCTCATCCAAACACTGCTCAAAAATGATCTTGTGGACGAATTTCGCCTCATGATCTTCCCGATTACTCTCGGGAACGGCAAAAAACTCTTTGCCGACGGTACGCAGTCCCATTCCTTCAAACTCAAGAAAAGCACCTCATCTAGTACTGGAGTCATCATGGCTACTTATGAAAGAGCTGGGGCGGTACAATTCAGCACAGCGGACTTTGAAACGCCGACTGAAGCTGAGTTGGCTAGGCGCAAACGGCTTGCGCAGGAATAGAAAGATAGATCCTTTGATGGACTCTAATCTTGTCTAAATTGAATGGATGGAATGAGTTTTTATCGATTGAAAGTTCACGGTACTGCTGGCAAAGCGGCATCAAGTATCGAAAGATTTAAAAAATTGAAGATCAAGCGGCCTAACAAATAAGGATTGAGACGATCCCGGAGGGTCGTTTCAATCCTGGGTTCAAGT
>CAYSSF010000264.1:0-5367 GCA_964433455.1 uncultured Syntrophaceae bacterium | reverse complement strand
GGGGTGGGGCGTGGCAGCCGGGACGGGGGCGATCCGGGGCCGGGTTCTGAACGACGCCAATCTGGGCGCCGGCTATGTCAGCGGAGCGACGGTCACCTACACGAGCCTGCAGGGGCGTACCTACCGCGTCAAGTCTGAAGACGTCTTTGGCAATCTGGTTGATGGCGTGACGACGGCGAAGGGGAGATACTACATCCTCGACGTGGTCGATGGGGACACGGTGACGGTTTCGGCTACGCATCCCAACTATGGCTCCTTCCATTCGCAGCCATTCCAGACCCACGCCAATGCCGTCACCCAGGGCATCGTCAGCGGCGTCGCCGTCTCCGGCCGGGCCGGCATCGGCGGCCATATCCTGAACAGCGCAACCCCGGCCGCCGGGATCAAGAATGCAACCGTCGAGCAGGTCGGCGCGACGGCGCCGATCAACGCGACGACCTCCAATCCGGACGGCGCCTTCTATCTGAACGTTCCGACCGCGACGGTCTTCCACCTCAAGTTCAGCAAACCCCAGGCCACGCCACCTGTCCCGGCCCCGACCTATTCGGCCGATATGTCCTTCTTGGGGGATGCGCCGGCCATGGGCGACTACAACCTCTTCCCGCCGACCAAATTGACCGATCCGGTCTCCTCCGGCGGTTGGGGCGTAACCCAAGGCAAGGGGATCATCCGCGGCCGCGTCAGGAGCCAGGTCAGCCAGACCGCCTACGTCGGCGGCGCTACGGTGACGGCGCAGAGCGCGCTCCATCCGGCGACGCCTTATCAGGTCTGCTATGACGACGCCTGCACGTTGGCGGCGACGGATTCCACGTCGGGACGCTTCATCGTCAAGAATGTCGACAATGGCGATACGGTGACCGTCACGGCCCAGGGAGAGGGTTGGTCATTCAACCCGCGCACCTTTCACACCTATGCCGACAGCCTCCACCAGGGAAGCGTCGTCGGAACAACGACCAATAACCTCCTCCAGAACGGGAGCTTCAGCGGCAGTCTGAACGGCTGGATCGTCAACCCGGCGCTTCGGACCGAAACGGCTCCGTGGCCGCTTTTGGGAGACGGTTCCGGGGTGAGCCTGCATCCGGACATGCATTACGGCTTCAACGGGACGATCCTCTACCAGAACTTCAACCTCACGAACGTGGCCGGCAAGACCCTCAGCCTTTCGATCAAGCTGACGAACGTCTATGGCTATACCGCGGGGAATACCGTGTCCGTCTGGTTGACCTACGTCGACGGCAACGGAAACCTGCAAAGAACAAAAGTGCTGAATCCCGCCAACAGCGACATTGCGGCGGGCACCATCGTGACGGGCAGCTTCGCCGTTCCCGCCGGGGCGCAGAAAATCGTCAAGCTGGAACTTGTCAAGGGTGATTACGGTTCCTTCAACGCGGACGATGTCGTTCTCTGGGCCGACGGCGTTACCAGCGGCCCGACGCCTTCCGTCGCGGGTCTCTCGGCGACCAGCGGCGCCTACGGCACAACCCTGACGATCACCGGCGCAAACTTCGGGACGACCCAGGGGAGCGTCAAGATCGGCGGCATGACGGCCGCGGTCACCTCATGGGGGAATACCTCCATCACCGTCTCCGTTGCCTCGCCGGTGAGAAGCGGAAGCGTTGTGGTCATTGCAGGCGGGGTGGAGAGCAATCCTTCGCAGCCCTTCCTGGTCACATCGCCCTACTTTGTCACGGCGCTTCTGGAGTCGGACCGCAAGGTCATCAAGGGGCAGAAGGCGGAATATCTCTTCAAAACAGACTTTTACAATGGCTTCACGACGACGGCCGGGATCGGCCTGCAGCTCCTGGGGGGCGACGCCGCGATCCTCTCCGGGAAGACCACCTTCACCCCCGTCCCGATCAAGGGGCAGGGCGGGGTGGTCCTGAAGATCAACACGGCGGATCTTACGGCCGGGAACTATACGGCCGACATCGCGGCCCTGAACGGCAGCGAAACCATTCCGGTCGGGACGCTGAACCTCCAGGTCGTCATGGTCAGCGACATCAGATTTTACGAAATGATTTCCCAACCATACCCCAACCCGTCGATCCGGGTGGACTTGACCTCCGAGAAGACCCTCACGACCCAAGGCCAATTTTACATTTACCAGGAGGTGATCGGATCGGACGGCCAGGTCTTCAACGGCGAGACGGGCGCCGTCCTGACGGAGGTTCCGGTCTCCGCCCCGCTCCTGGGGATTTTCAACCGCTTCTGGGGCTATGACCTCTACGCCCAGAACAACGGCACGACGCAGCTCAAGGCGACGGCGCCGGATGGAACCTTCCGGACGCTCGGCATTACGGTGAATTTCCCATTGACCTCCTGGGTCTCCGCGATCGGCTTGTCCACTCCGTCCGGCGCTCCCTCGATCTATCCGCTTTACAACAACCGGACCGCGCCGATCAACTGGTTTGCCCAGGGGACGACACGACTGAGTTGGATCGGTTACGACACCTCGGGGATGATGAATTTCGGGATCGACTTCTTCGACAAGCTCAATCGATCCCAGGACGGCCTGTCGGCGAGTTCGACCTTCAACCTCCAGAACCTGCCGATCGACATCGGGACGACGATCCTCTACGCCACGACCGATGGAGGGGCCAAGGCGGTTGTCCCGCTGACGACGGTCAACGCCCTCGGAACGGGTCTCCTCTCCTTCTACATCAAGAGCCTCGATCCCCAGGCGTTCGCCGAGATGTTCCAACTCTCCTTCTACGGGACGGACAACCAGTTGAAGTTCTCACGGGACGTTTATGCGATGCACATCGGCAACAAACCGGTCCTGGTGGGGAACATCCCGCCCGGAACCTACAAAATTCTGTTCGCCCCCGGCAACACAAGCGTGAAGCCGCAGTGGTGGCCGAACGCCGCCGATATCTCGGGGGCCGAGCCGCTGGTCTTTGGGGCGGACGCAACCGTAGACAACATCTACTTCTTTGCCCAGCCACAGCCGATGGGCGCAATGATCACGCTGCCGACGCCTCCGATCCGAGATTTCACCGCCACCCAGTCGGGGACGGGCAGCCTGGCCATTACAGCCAGCGATCCGGGTTTTGTATGGATCGCGGTGAGCAGCGCCCCGTGGATCACGATTACCTCCGGTGTTTCAGGAGTCGGGAGCGGCACGGTGAATTACGCAGTGGCCGTCAACCCCTATGGCGCGTCGCGGACGGGGACGATCACAGTCGACGGCCAGGTCTTCACGATCACCCAGGCGGGGACGGGGATCATCCCGCCCTACGTTGGGGTCTGGGGCGCCCAGCAGCTCATCCACTTCGACCCCGGTTACGACCAGGTCGGGGATGTTTCGGTGCCCTGGTACGCCGAGGTCGCCCGGACGACCCTCAATGAGGACGGCACCGGGAGCATGGTGATCAAGAAGAACGATCACAACGGCGAATTGATCGACCAGACCAAACCGTTCACCTACACGATGGCGCCGAACCCCGACGGCAGCCTGGCCATGTCCATCACCATGGACGGCCAGACCGGTACCGAACGCCTCGTCATCAGCGACGGCGGCCGGATGGGAATCATGGACGGCACGGCGCGGGTGGGCCAGCAGAAGCTGATGGTTCTCTACCGGATCGATACGGCCAAGAGCTACAGCGCCGCCGACCTGAACGGAGAGTACTACAATATGGGCTTCGAGCGGAACAATACCGGCGTGGCCGATCCGCCGCTTAACGGCAACGGAAAGTTCATGGCGATCTCCGGCATCCATACCTTCGGCGGCGCCGGAACCTACACCTACTACGGGACCGCCAACTCCGTGAAGATCGACGGCAGCAACCTCATCTGGCTCGACGACCAGAGCATGACGAATCGATCCTACGCGGTGAGTGCCAACGGCACGATGACGGCGGGCGGCGGCGCCTTCCAGGGTTGGTTTACCGGCAACGGCCTCGCCGGCGGCGGCGGGGGAGCCTTCCAGAACGGTGTCGACAACCAGGTCGCGTACTTCTTCCTGAAGAAGGGCGACCGTCCCTACGCGACGGCGGATCTTTCCGGCAAATGGGCCATTGTGAGCTTCGGTCAGGACAGCAACACCACGGAAC
This sequence comes from uncultured Syntrophaceae bacterium, assembly GCA_964433455.1. Taxonomy (GTDB): domain Bacteria; phylum Desulfobacterota; class Syntrophia; order Syntrophales; family UBA5619; genus UBA5619. Next base: position 1,312 of record CAYSSF010000264.1, on the reverse strand, counting down.
CGGCAAACCAGGGCTTCAGCTCCTCGATCGGGACGCTGATCTGTGATGCCCTCGGCCAGTGCAGCGGCAAGCTGAGCGACCGCCGGAGCGGCAGTTTAACGACGACCATCGACACGGACCATCTGACCTTCTCCGTGGCGGCCGACGGCAGTTTCGGAACCGCTTTCGGCGGCCAGTCGCCTGCCTATGCCGGTGTGATCGGAAACAACGGCAACACGATTCTCTTGAACTCGAGTTTCGAAGATGCGGCTTACCGGGAGATCCTTATCGGCGTCCGGGCGAGTGGTATTGGCGATCTGGCCGGCGGAACGGCGTTCCTCAAGGGCGACGTCAACGGCGACGGTAGGGTCGATATGACCGATGCGGTCCTGGCCCTCAAGGTCATCGCCGGGATGAACCCGGCGGGCATCCGGGTGAACTACGCGATCTCCGGCGCCGACGTCAACAACGACGGGATGGTCGGCCGGGCCGAGTTGCTCTATATCCTTCAGTATCTGGGCGGCCTGCGGCCGTAAATAGAGAATGATCTTCCCGCCTTTCCCCGGTCGCGGGGGAAGGCGGGAAGTCATCGTGTTTGATGCAGGCGTTATTGTCGTAGTCTCCAGAAGGTCTTGGATTGGGAGCCGCGATGGGGCCGGTGAGTTCCCGGCATGCAAAGGTTCTTACCGGTTCTTTGTCCGTCAGGATGCAATATAGGCGATCCCCTCTACCGGCGTCATTCCGGGCGTATTTCTCCTGGACAAACTTCTGCTTGGCGCCGTCTTTCCCACCGTCCACCGAAGGCCGCCAGTGAATGTGAATCTCCTTCGCCTGGGCCACCTTCAGGATATGGGCGTTCAACTGGTCGGTCAGGATGCGCATGACGCCGTTGGAGAGCTTCCTGAATCCCATCAACCGGAGAAACTTGACCACGCCGCCTGGAAAGAACAGCCACCGGATGTACCCCCGCAGGACGACACGATCGAAGCAACTGTATTTGACTCTCGTCAAAAGTCGTCATTCCCGCATAGGCGGGAATCCGGAGAGCCTTGATCTAACTGAAATAACTGGATTAACGTTTTCACAGGAATGACAAACAGAGGGTTTTCGGACTTTTGACGAGGTCATCGTATTTGAACTGAGGTTTTTCACAAACTTTCCCCCCAAAACGGCAGGGTCCCCCCCGCAGTCACCCCCCTTACCCTGATGGCGCCGCCGCTTCACCGGGGCCTCCTTTAACGGCTGGACGAGCGCGGTCTGCTCGGGAAATCAGTCGGGATGCTCGTTTACCACGAGCCTCGTCGTAGGTTTCTACTGTGATTTTGCGTATAGT
>CAYSSF010000263.1:0-5369 GCA_964433455.1 uncultured Syntrophaceae bacterium | reverse complement strand
GTAGGGCAGTGTAATCGTGAGTTCCGCAAGCGCCCTCGGGATGCCCGGACTCCCGGGGATTCCGAGCGTGGCCACGCCTGAACCCGCCTTCACCAGCAGGGAATCGGCATGGCCGTGGTAGCAGCCGGTAAACTTGATAATCTTCTCTCTGCCCGTAAAACCTCGGGCGAGGCGGATAGCGGTCATCGTCGCCTCGGTTCCCGAGCTCACCATCCGGACCATCTCGATCGACGGAAACGCGGCGACGAGCCGCTCCGCCATGGCGATCTCCAACTCGGTCGGCGCCCCGAAAGAGGCGCCCCGGCCGGCCGCTTCCCGAATGGCCGCGACGACCGCCGGATGGCTGTGGCCGAGGATCATGGGACCCCAGGAACAGACATAATCGATATAGCGGTTTCCATTCGTATCGGTGATCTGGGATCCGGCCGCCTCGCGGATGAACAGCGGGGTGCCGCCGACGGCCCGAAAGGCCCGGACAGGGCTGTTGACCCCTCCGGGGATGACCTTCTGTGCCCTTGAGAAGAGGCTCTGGTTTTCCATTTCAAAATTCTCCATGCTTTTTTTGATCATCCCTCTACCATAAACCCCCCATCGTCGCCAAATATTTCTTGACAACTTTTTTCGCGACCGCTAAAGAATCCAACAAGAAAGAAGCGTTTGACGATGGATCCTCCCGGGTGGGCCAGACCGGTTCCCTCGGGCAGGGGCGGCAAATGACGGAAGGAAGGAGGTGAGCTTGGGAGCACGGTCGAACCATTGCAAAATAATGAATTGCTTAAGGAGTATAATGATGAGAAGAACATTCGGGGTTGGTGCTTTGACGATGTTTGCGGTTATGGCTTCGGCGTCGCTGGCTGCAGCGGCCGAGATGATGGCGGCGGCGCCCGGTTCCGCCGTCGATTATACGAAGGCGATCGTGATTGGTTGCAGCCTTCTTGTTGCGGGTCTGGCGATGGCCCTGGGGACGATCGGCACCGGATTGGGCATGGGAAACGGATTGAGCAGCGCCGTCAATGCCGTGGGCCGGAATCCGGAGGCGCAGGGCAAGGTCCTGATCACGATGATGGTCGGCCTCGCGATGATCGAATCCCTGGCGATCTATGCGCTGGTTATTGCGCTGGTCGTTCTTTATGCCAATCCGCTGCTCAAGTATATTGGACTTTCGTAGAACGCAGGACGTTATCATAGCCACCAGGGGGGGAAAGCGCCAACCGGCTTTCTCTCCCTTTTTTTGTTCATCCGGTTGGTGCGTGCTTCTCCCTCATTCATCTGCCTGTTCGGATCATCATCCGTATTGACCGGGGGGGGTGCGGATCCTGCCCGCTTAAGGGAGATGGATGGAGAAGAGACTTCCGTTGTAAGTGCCTCCGTTCAGGGTACGGATAAAACCGACCCTCCCCTCCCTTGTGTGGGATTTGGCGACCAGGGCGGAAAAGTAAAGTCCGAGACCGGTGCTGCCGGTCAGGAAAGAAACGCGGCTTCCGACAGGGCCGCTTTTCTGATGGCTGTCGATCAGAAAACAATCCGGGTATCCCGGGCCATTGTCTTCAAGCTGAATGACCAGATACCCCTCTTCTCTCCGCGCGCTGACCATCAGTTTGTCTTTCGTGTACAGATATTCGTTATTCAGCATGCTGTCGAGAATGCCCATGATGAGTTCCTTGTCGAAAGACCAGAAAAGATCCGCAGGACACTGCAACTCGATATCGATCCCCTTGGAAGTGAGGAGGGGCTCATTGACAACGATGGCCTCGTCCAGGCAATCACCGACTGAATGATAGTCAAGGCTGATGGGGAAGTCTGTTTTTTTGGCCTTGTACAGAGACAGCATCCGTATGAAATTATGGTTCAACCGCCGCAGTTCATACTGGAGCAGGAAATGGTCTTTCTGGACGGGGCACCCTTTTTCCTGGCATCGGCTGATCAGTGCATCCAACGTATTGTAGAGCATTCCCAGGGAGTTCTTGGTGTCATGCATCGTCGATGCAAGGATATCCGAAAAATCTAATGTGTCGCTGTCATCCATGATAAGGGCTCCTTTGAAATTTCCCGGTAAACGATGAGAAGGTTGGGAAGATCCCGATACCGGGGATCGTTACGGTATACACCCTCGAGATATTTTTTTATCTTCTGGATACCCTCCGCCGTCTTTCCATTTTTCTTCATATCCAGCATATGGGCATAGGCGGCATTGGCATTGATCAGCGTGTTGTCAGGCAGATTTTTCGCGGCCTTGTCGAAGTAGGCGGTCGCCTTGGCAAGATCGCCCTGTTTCACCAGTTTGACGCCCTGGTTGTTCAATTCAGCGACCTCTTCGACAGCCGCTCCGAGCAGTTCTTGACCCTCTTTCGCCATGTTGAGTCCTTCAAACATCTTTGTCGTATCTGCAATCAGCTTTTCGTTTTCATGGTTGCTTTGAATCAGTTTTCGTACGATTTCTTTACCTTTTTCTGGATCTCCGTTCAGGATAAGGGCTTTCGCCAGCTCCAGTTCGACATCGGCAGGTACCTTTACATGCGATTTTCCGGTCGCCCTGATCACTTTATGGATGGCCTCCCTGGCATCCTGCTGCCGGTTCAGTTTTTGGAAGACAACGCTCTCCGCAAGACCGATCTGGACCGTCGCTCCAAGGTCGCTTGGAGGAAATACCTGATGGGCATCCCCGAGGACGCGGAGGCTTTCCTCAGGCGAATCGGCATCCACCAAGACCTTGGCCAGTGTCGTGTAGTCGGACGGCGCCTTAAAGGCTGAGTTCGTGCCATATTTTATTGCTGCCCTGAATGACTTGGCGGCAATTTTAAGATCCTCGTTTTTATGGGCGATGGCTCCAAGTTCCCTTTGTCTCTCGAGCGCGCGAGGTGATATTTTCGTCGCCTTCACCAGAACGTGTTGCGCTTCTTGCGGATTTCCTGTGGCATCCAGAATTTTGGCCAGCCAGTCATAAGCGACCATGACCTTGTCGTTTGTCTTGATCAATTGGGTAAATGTTTCCTTTGCGTCCTCCAGCCGGCCCTGCAGATACTGGGATTTCCCGAGTCCGAACAACGCCCACGGCATCTTACCCATTGTCGAAACTTCATTGTAGAACGCCTCCGTCCGCTTATGATCTCCGCTTTTTGCAAAGATCTCCCCCTTCATCCTCAAAATTTCGCGTATGTGCTTCGGGCTTTTTACGATCGCCTCGTCACACAGCGCCAGGGCCTTTTCGTAATCCATCGACTCTATGGTTTGTATAATTTCTCTGAGGGCGTTTTTTTTCTCCATAATGGACAGGAGCTTTTTCTCAAGTATTTGCTTCGTAAAAGGTTTCATCAGATAGTCGTCCGGCATGAATTCCACGACACCCATGACCATGTCCATGCTGTTTTCAGCCGTCACCATCATAAAGATGGTCATGTAACCGATATGGTTGTAGTGCTTTGCCTCTTCCAGAACTTGCTGTCCGTCCCTGCCTGGCCCCAGATTGTAATCACAGAGGATAATGTCGTATTTCGATGCAGCCATCCTCATGAGGGCGCTTTCGCCATCGAACGCCTCGACGATATGGGCAACACCGAGGCTTGCCAGCATACCCTTTACCGTTTTCCGGAAATTGACGAAATCGTCAACGACCAGGACCTTAAGATGCTTCAACTTGTCTACCGTCGGAGCAATTGGGTTTTTTTGTAGATATGCCACCGGTCATCACTCCTTCCATACACTTTGATCAATTTTATCCGTTTTCCGGGTCGATCTTCGTGCGGAGGGCCTTCTTGTCGGATTGGATGTGCTTGGCCTCCAGGATTTTCTCCTGGGCCCGCCGGGAACGCCGCCGCTTCTGACGCCTGATTTTTTCGGTTCGCATCCGCTCGGCGCTGACGAGCCCCATCCGGAGCCTCTCGATCCGGTCGAGGAGGATGCGGCGGGCGAGAAAGCGGTTTAACGCCTGGGAACGCTCCTGCTGGCATTTTACGGAGAGGCCGGTCGGCAGGTGGACGAGAAAGACGCACGAGGAGGTCTTGTTGACCTTCTGCCCCCCGGGGCCGGAGGAGCGGATGAAGGTTTCGCGGAACTCCTCCTCCCGCACGCCGAGGCGCTCCATCCGTTCCCGGAGCGCCGCATCTTTTTCCGGAGAGATGGTCATGGCTTCATGGATTACACGGGGTTACGGAGGGCCGTACGGGTCAGAGGGAATAGATCTCATCCTCGATCAGATGGATCCAGTTCCGGCGGAGCACCTCCCGCGCCTCGTCGATTTTGTCTACGCCGAGGATGACGATCGTCTCCTCGCCGATCCGGTTGATCGTGGTATAGAGGTAGTGGATGTTGATCTCCGCCTTGGTAAGGGGTTTCAGGATCGCGTTCATACCGCCCGGATGGAGCGGCACCTCGGCGGCGAGAACCGGCGTAACCTCATAATTGAATTGAAAACTCTCCAGGATTGCCGCCGCCCGTTCAGGGTCGTTGACCACCATCCGGACCATGCTGCTTTCCGCGGCGCTGGCGGCGAGCAGGGCCTTTGCTGTGATATCTTCCTTGTCGAGGATGCCTGTCAGCCGCGAAAGGGTTCCCGGGACGTTGCCCAGCAGGACGGAGATTTGTTTGACTGCCATTTCTTTTCGACGCCTCCAATAGGATCGCTTTTATTCCAGTTTCTTCAAAAACTCATGTCCCGCCGCAAAGGCCTTGCGGTTGATCTCGATGATCGATTTCTTCTTGCTTCCCATCACCGTCTCCATGCTCTGCAAAAAAATGTCGGGCGGCACGAGTCCGGTGATTTTCAGGAAAGCGCCCATCATGACCGTGTTGGCCGTTCTCGGGTTTCCCAACGTTTCGGCCATCTCCGAGGAGGGGATCCTGAAGATCCGGACATCATGCCGCGACGGTTCCACGGCGATGATCGATGAATTCAGGAAGAGGGCGCCTCCGGGCGCGATGCGGTTCTGAAAGGTGTAGAGGGAAGGGGTGTTCAGAACGACGATGTTGTCCGGTTTCGAGGCGATCGGCGATGCGATCTCCTCGTCCGACACGCAGACCGTGCAATTGGCGGTTCCGCCCCGAACCTCAGCACCGTAGGCCGGCAGAAAGGTTACATGATAACCGGCGCTCATCGCGCCGTGGGCCAGGGTATAGCCCATCATCAGCACCCCCTGACCGCCAAAACCGGAGAATATGGTTTTAACCATCATGGCGCTCTCCCCCTTTCTTCTCTTCCTTTGCAGCGGCAGGAAGATCCTTGATGACGCCGAGCGGGAACGATTTGCTCATCACCTCGTCGATCCAGCGGCAGGATTCGATCGGCGTCATCTTCCAGTTCGTCGGACAGGGGGAAAGGATCTCGACCAGGGAAAAGCCGAGGCCGTCGATCTGATACTGGAAAGCCTTCCGGA
>CAYSSF010000262.1:0-5377 GCA_964433455.1 uncultured Syntrophaceae bacterium | reverse complement strand
CTCTCACGCCGGAAACCGGGGTTCAAGCCCCCGTGGGACTACCAATAAAGAAAGCAAGGGGTTCGGTAAGGTTTCCGGCCCCTTTTTCTTTTCCTGAAAACACCTCCCCCAGCACTATCCCCACCAGGCAGGCAACAAATGACCCTCTCGGGGGGATGGGGATTCGTCATAGCGTCGCCTCCAAATAGGGATGCATGATCCTTTCCACGCGGCATATCCGGGCAAAATGGACGAGCGTGTTCGCCTTGAACCGTTTGCGCTGCCGATAGAGCTTCAGGGCCTCCAGGGCGACATCGAGGCCGATCTTGTTGCGGTACTTGAAGCAGTCGGCCAGGGTCTTCTCCGGGCGCACGGATGCCGTCCATGTCATGTTCCTCCACCCCTTCTTCAAAGGCGTGGCCTTGGAACCAGAAGATCCTGAGCGGCGGATATGCCAGGCGGGGCGGTTCAGCGCCCCGTGGAAGAGCTGGATAGATTTCATGGGAGCAGGCCGCAACGCCTGAAGACCGGCAGTCCGAGTGCAGCGAGGTCTGCCGGGACCGGGCAAGACAAAGTGACTTCAGTCGGAGGGTCGCGCCTGTCGTAGCGAAGCGGTCGCCAGGCGTGGCCCGGAGGCGTAGAGGGAGCCCCACGGGGGCGGACGGGAGCGGGTGCAAATCGCCTGACAGGGCGGCCGGGGAACGCGGCACCGGCGGGCGATTGCAACCGCGAGGGCGGGCGGGGGAATACAGAGACGGCAGCGGTGCACAAAGCCGGTGAGGAGCGACACCGCGGCGCGAACCCGGTGACTGCAACACCGTCCCCAATCCGGTTGACGGTTTTTGCAGAGTACTAAGGCGCGGTCCCTCCGCAGTTCGTGATGGCCATTCACGACAGTTAAGCATGAATCTTTAGAGCGTAAGTGGTTATGATGCGGCGCACCCTCCAATAACCGCAGAATCAGGCCGCTCTGTTTTGGTCTTTCCAAGTACAATAGTTAATTCCAACGTATTTTCAATTGGTAATGATAACAAACAGCCGGATTTTCCTTGACACTTCGGCTGCTGTGACGCATAGTTCGTGCGTTTAAAAAGCTCATTGAATACATTCCTTAACATTCCCCGGGAGAATACATGAACCATAACGGCAACGCTATCTATGCCTGCGCAGGTATGCGCTTTTTCGTATCGATCTTCTCCGATCGCCTGGAAATTCAGAGCCCGGGCATGTTTCCCTTTGGCATGACTCTGGAAAACTTCAAGGCAGGCGTCAGCCGGATCAGAAACCGCGTCATCTGCCGGGTATTGCACGAAATGGGGTTGATGGAGGAGTGGGGAAGTGGATATCAGCGCATTGTCAGTGCCTGCAAGAAGGTAGGCTACCCTGAACCGGAATGGCAGGAGCTTGGCTCATGCGTGCGGGTGATTTTTCGCCCGCATCCCGATATTCCGGTAGATGAGCCGGTAGATGAGCCTGTAGATGAGCCTGTAAATGAGCGGCAAAAATGGTTCCTGACGCAACTGCGTCAGCGTTTCCCGGTTAAGGCGGAAAACATCATGCAGAGATGGGGGGTCAGCCTGGCGACCGTCAAGCGTGATCTTGCCAAGTTGCGCAAGCTGGAATTGATAGAATTTGCAGGCTCCGCCAAAACAGGCTCTTATCGTCTCAAACAGAAACAGAAAAATGGGGAGCCCATGACATGAAAGCCGCCGATCTCGACATCCTGCTCCAGGAGGGCGAAGGCGTCATGCTGGAGTACAAGGAGAACCTGTCCTCTTCTTTTGCCCGCGAGCTGGTGGGCTTTGCCAATACCGCAGGGGGAAAGATTCTGCTGGGGGTGCGCGACGACGGCACCGTCAAGGGGATTGCCGATACGAACCCGCTGCGCGCCCGTATCCAGGACATCGCCCGCAACTGCGATCCGCCGGGGAAGATCCTCCTGCAACGGATCGGCGAGGTCATCGTGGTGACGGTCCGCGAGAGCGAATCAAAGCCGGTGCAGTGCAGCGACGGCTATTTCTGGCGGCAGGGCGCCGTCACCCAGAAGCTCAGCCGCGACGAGATCCGTGATCTTTTCCGCAGCGAGGGGGCTATCCGCTTCGATACCTCGGTCTGTCCGAAGTTCCGCTACCCCCAGGACTTCGACCGGGAGAAATACGCTGCCTGGCTCCGGCTGAGCGGCATCACCGGCCGTCCCAGCACCGAGGACGTTCTGATCAACATCGAATCAGCCGAGCGTTCCGGCGCCAAACTCCTTTTCCGCAATGCCGGGGTTCTCTTCTTCTCCAAGAACGTGAGACATTTTTTCAACCAGGCCTACGTCACCTGTCTCTTGGCCAAAGGCACGGACAAGGTGCACATCTTGGACCGCAAGGATTTTGCCGGCGGCATCGTTGCGGATATCGAGGATAGCCTGCGCTTCATCGAGCGTAATACCCGCACGGCCTACCGGATTGAGGGGCTGCGCCGGGAGGACGTCCCGGAATACCCGATGAAGGCCCTGCGTGAAGCCATCACCAATGCGGTCATGCATCGCGACTGGTTCATGGAGGGGGCCAATGTCTTCGTGGAGATCTATACCGACCGGATCGAGATCTCCAGCCCCGGCGGCCTGCCCAAGGGGATGAAACTTGCCGACCTCGGCCGGAAGAGCATCCGCCGCAATGCCCTTCTTGCCGATATGCTCCACCGCATCACCTTCATTGAAAAGGCCGGGACCGGCATCAAGCGCATGCGCGAGGAGGCACGGGCACAACATTGCCCGGCGCCGACCTTCGAAGAGAGCGGCTTTTTCACCGCGATCTTCTATCCCAATCCGGAGGTACGGGCGCAGGCGGGCGCTACCCCGCAAGCACCCCACAAGCACCCCGCAAGTTCCCCGCAAGTCGCGGGGCAAGCTGGGACCAAGAAGGGACCAAGTCGGGACCAAGTCCAGGCCCATGAGAAGGCCCATGTACCGCACATGTACCCCCCAGGCACCCCCCAAGCTACAGGGCAAGCCACAGGGCAAGTCACAGGGCAAGTCTCCGCTGAGGTTTTGAAGATGCTGGGAACGATGTCGGGCGAGATGAGCCGCGTGGAGATCCAGGCGGCACTGGGGTTGAAGGGACGTGCAAATTTTGAAGAGCGCTACCTCAAACCTGCCATAGAGATGGAACTTGTCGACATGACCCGCCCAGACAGACCGCGGAGCAGCAGGCAGCGGTACCGCACCACTGCTGCCGGTCTCGAAGTTCTTGAAAAGGCGGACAAGAAGGGAGCGTAAGACACGATAGCTATAAGCCGGAAACGGCTCAAGCCGCCCAAGGGGACGGCTTCGTAACTCCTTTTGCACATGGCAACCGAGCTGGCTTTTGAATAAACTTTGCGAACGAAGAAGTAAAGGGATATTTTTAGCACTTTCTGCCTCCCGATCCTGAAATTGATCTGATTGAAGCGAATGAGGAGAAACCATGACCCCTCCCTCCGGCTACACCGAAGACGCCCTGATCGAACGACCGGCCATCGCCCTGCTGGCTGCGCTGGGCTGGCAGACGGTCAACGCCTATCACGAGTTTGATCACGGCGCGAGCAGTCTGGGCAGGGAGACCAAGGATGAGGTGGTGCTGAAATGCCGCCTGAGGGAAGCGCTGCTGAGGCTCAATCCCAAGGCCTCGCCGGAGTCCGTCCATCAGGCCATCGAGGAGCTGACCCGCGACCGGTCCCGGATGAGCGCGGCGGCAGCCAACCGCGAGGTCTACCGCCTCCTCAAGAACGGCGTGTGTGTTCCCCGTCCCGATCCCGAAGGCGACGGCGAGACGGTGGAGGTGGTGCGGGTGCTGGACTGGGACGACCCGGCCCATAACGACTTCCTGCTCTGTTCGCAGTTCTGGGTCACGGGCGAGATGCACACCCGGCGGGCCGACCTGGTGGGCTTCGTCAATGGCTTGCCGCTCCTGTTCATCGAACTCAAGGCCGCCCACCGCCGCCTGGAGACCGCCTTCACCGGCAACCTGCGCGACTACAAAGACACCATCCCGCAGCTTTTCTGGCCCAACGCCCTGATCATCCTTTCCAACGGCAGTCAGAGCCGGGTGGGCAGCATCACCGCCGGCTGGGAGCACTTCGCCGAATGGAAGGAGGTGGGCAGTGAGGATGAGGCGGGCCGGGTATCGCTGGAGACTATGCTGCGCGGCGTCTGCGACCCGGCGCGGTTTCTGGATCAGGTGGAGAACTTCTGCCTCTTTCAGGAGGTCCCCGGTGGCCTGATCAAGCTGACGGCCAAGAACCACCAGTACCTGGGCGTGAACAATGCGCTCACGGCCCTTACCGACATCCGGCAGCGGGAAGGCAAACTGGGGGTGTTCTGGCACACCCAAGGCAGCGGCAAGAGCGTGGCCATGATGTTCTTCGCCCAGAAGGTGCTGCGCAAGCTGCCGGGCAACTGGACCTTTGTGGTCGTCACCGACCGGCAGGAACTGGACGGGCAGATCTACAAGCACTTCGCCTCCGCCGGAGTGGTCACGGAAAACCACGCCCAGGCCGAAGGCAGCAAACACCTGCGGCAGTTGCTCTCCGAGGATCACCGCTACGTCTTCACCCTGATCCACAAGTTCCGCAACGAGCAGGGCGAGACGCATCCGGTGCTCTCGGAGCGGTCCGACATCATCGTCATCACCGACGAGGCACACCGCAGCCAGTACGACACCCTGGCGCTTAACATGCGCACGGCCCTGCCCAATGCCGCCTTTCTGGCCTTCACCGGCACGCCGCTGATCGTCGGCGAGGAGAAGACCCGGCAGGTCTTCGGCGATTACGTCAGCGTCTACGACTTCCGGCAGTCGGTGGCCGACGGCGCGACCGTCCCGCTCTATTACGAGAACCGCATCCCGGAACTGCAACTGGTCACTGAAAACCTCAACGAGGACATGGAACACCTCCTGGAGGCGGCCGAGCTCGACGAGGATCAGGAGAAGAAGCTGGAGCGTGAATTCGCCCGCGAGTACCACCTGATCACCCGTGACGACCGGCTGGAGGCGGTGGCCAAGGACCTGGTGGCCCATTTTACGGGGCGGGGCTTATGATGCCTACTATGGCGCGGGGCGCAGCATTTATGTGGCGGTGTGGGCGTGAGGTCATCCAGGCATCAAGTCAATCCATAAGATCAACCATCGGCACCGTTCGGAATCAGTTGACGAGGCTTGTTCAATGAGTGTTGCCATGCATCATGCGCAATCCATCCTGAAAGAAGTCTTCGGTTTTGAAACGTTCTGGCCCCTTCAGGAAAAGGTGATTACCCATATCCTGGAGAAAAAGGATGCGCTGGTCGTCATGCCGACGGGAGGGGGCAAGTCCCTCTGCTATCAGATTCCGGGAATGATCTTTGACGGATTGACGATCGTGGTTTCCCCGCTGATCT
>CAYSSF010000261.1:0-5392 GCA_964433455.1 uncultured Syntrophaceae bacterium | reverse complement strand
CTTCTGCACTTCGACTCTGAGATTGTTCAGCTTTTCCTGGAGCTGGGTCTGGAGACCGAATAGCTCCTCCTGCTTGGCCCTGAATGCCGCGGCATCCGCATTCGGAGCAAAGCGGAAACCGCGAAGCTCCGCCCCTTTTACCGCCATTTCCTTCTGAAGGGGTTCTAACTCCGTCAGAGAGGCTTCCTGCAGCGCCTTGATCTGGTCGGATTGCTCCGCCGTCAGGTTGGGGATTGCGGGATAGCCGGATCCCGGTCCCGAGCCGGAGCCGGGACCGAAGCCGCGGCCGAATCCCGGCCCCCGGGCCAGCGCCGCGGTGCCGATGAGCGCCAGCGCCAAAGTCAGGCATAAGCCGATGATGATGGTCTTTTTCATGGATATCACCTCCTTTCGTCTTGGTTTCATCATCCCCGGTGCATGCTTCTTGACCTCCGGGGAGAAGGCGGACGGCAGTATTCCTCAGACAGGCGAATCCGCGCCGCTTCACGAACCGCCCCGCCGCACGCAGCGGGGCGTCTCAAAGGATCAGCCGTTGCTCTCCGTCACTTAAGGACAGGAAAGATGCGATGATCCTTCAGGACAAATTGAAGAGGTGAAAATCAACAGCGAAGAGGTATGGAAAGGGTCTGATCACTTGAATGGACGGATTCCGGGACTGCACAGAGCGCTTCTTGGCAATAAGACAGCCCCTGATCCAAAGATGACACGTTGACGGCTACAGCGTCTAAGTGGTTTTGCGAGACGAGGGATTGGGCAGAGCAGTTTTTGTGGCCGCCGCACCCCTGTTTGCCTTCACTCTGTGTGCAGGTTCCCCCGCGCGCCATCTTGTTCGCCAACTTCATGGGGACCATGCCCACCAGAAGGGGAATAAGCAGCAGCGTCGGGATAAGGATGAACAATCTTTTGCGGCGGAACATGAAAAACTCCCGGCCTCATTCGGCCCTGCGGGGTTTACGCCATCCGAACTTTTTCCGGACGGTCTGCATCGGGAATCACACAAGATTCCTCTGCCATGAATATCAGCAAAAGTGATGCCAACTGAAATTGACACTGTGCAACATTCTGTATTGTAAGGTCTATGTTAGATTTATAGTTCATCAAAGGCCTCTGCGAACTATACATGACCAACGATGAGTGGATACTAACGATACACCAAGGGTATCCAGTTGGATATATAGTATCCACATGAGGGCAGGCTGGATAGATCGGCGGTGATTTTACCACAAAGAGCTTGACATTCTTTTTAGCATACACTAAATCAATTCAAAAATAGTCAATATGGATCTCACGAAATGACGATGGAACTGGTCCAAGCACTCAAAACCCTGGCCGACGAAACGCGCCTGAACCTGGTCAAACTGCTCTTGACCCACGATCTCTGCGTTGGCGCCTTGGCGAAGCGCCTGGCCGTCTCGGAGGCCGCCATTTCCCAGCACCTGAAGCAACTCCGGGAAGCGGGCCTGGTCAAGGGGGAAAAGCGCGGGTACTGGACCCACTACTCGGTCGAAAGGGAAAAGCTCAACGAGCTGGCGGGGTGCTTGAGTGAGTTGGCGGTACTTCCGCAATGCCCGGAAGTCGTCTGCATTAAGACATTGGACCACAAAATCGATTACTACAAGGAGGACGTCAAGATGTGCGATTGCAAGTGTCAACAACCGGAGAAGTTGAAAGGGAAACCAGGGGAATGCACGCTTGAGCAGATCAAGGAATGCCATGGGGACGAAAAGGGACATCCCTGCACCGATGAAAAGAAGCCCCCGAAGCCATAGGGTCTCATATTCCGAGGGGAAGGTGCAAAGAGGGAAATGCCAATGGACTCTCCAAACAAGGTTAATGAAGACGTTGCACCTCCCAGTCTCCTGGAGATGGCCAAGGTGCTGCTTAAGGTCGGCGCCACCGGGTTCGGTGGGGCCATGCCGATGCTGGCCCTCGTCCATACGGAATACGTGGAGAAGCGGTGCTGGGTCAGCCAGGAGGAGTTCGGCGAGGCCGTGATGGTGGGGCAGATCATGCCCGGCCCGATAGCCGTCGATGCGGTGACCCACATGGGCTACCGGCTTCGAGGATGGCCCGGCGCCCTCGTCTCGGTTTTTGCCTTCATCCTGCCCTCTTTTCTGCTGATGCTGGCGCTGACACTGGCCTATCTGCGTTACGGCGGCATCCCTCAGGTGGCAGGGATTTTCAAAGGACTGGGCGCTGCGGTGGCGGCGGTGATCGCCGCGGCCGCCTGGCGGATGGGAAAGCCCCACCTCAAGAACGTCAAGACGGCCTTCCTGATGGCGGCTGCCCTACTGGTGCTCCTGCTGCTGAAGGTCAATGTCGTTCTGCTCGTCCTCCTGGCGGGCCTGGCCGGTCTGCTGCTTTTCCGAAAACCTGCGGACCTTCAGCCTGCCGGAAAGCCCGGCGGCCCGAAGGCGGCGAAGGGAGGGGCAAACTGATGCTGGACCTTTTTCTGACCTTCCTGAAGATCGGGGCCTTCACCTTCGGTGGCGGCATGGTGATGATCCCCTTCATCGAGCAGGACGCCGTCAACACCTTTGGCTGGCTCACCCAACGGGAGTTCATCGACGCCATCGCCATGGGGCAGATCACCCCCGGCCCGATCGTCATCTCCGCGGTCTTCATCGGCTACAAGGTGGCGGGGTTCTTGGGCGCGGTGGTCGCCATGGGCGCCATCTCGCTGCCCACCTTCTTCTACAGCATCGCCGCCGCCCACCAGCTCCACCGTCTGCGGAACAACCTGCGGGTCCGTGCATTCCTGAAGGGCGTCGGCCCGGCCGTCGTGGGGATGATCCTGGCGGCGGGATTCACGATTGCCCGGGCCTCGCTGGTGGATGTGTGGACTGCGATCCTGTCCCTGGCCTGCCTGGCGGCGTTGGTGCGATTCAAGGCGGACGCCTCCCTGGTCATCGTTGGGGCCGGCGTGATCGGTTTTTTCCTGGGATAGCCCTGTCTCACGCTGCCGCAGAGATCGGCAGAGATCGCGGGACGTGATTCCAGCCAGTACATTTGAGAGAGGTGCGCGAGCATGGCCTTCGCAGCAACGGACAACGGTCTGGCCGTCGATGTCACCGGTCTGACCAAAAGGTACGGATCGTTTAGCGCCGTCGACGGCGTCAGCTTTTCAGTCAAGAAAGGGGAATTTTTCGGCTTGGGGGAGGGATACAAGGAAAGGGGCATTTTCAATAAACCGTCGCTGTTTAAGCCCCCCCCGGTTCGGGAGGGGCTTTTAAACGATAATCCCATATATATGGTGGATCTGAAGTTCCGGACGGCGTTGATTACTCCTCCAGCGCCTCAAAGACCCTCTTCAACCGGTTCAAAGGATCGTCGGAGTTCCCGCTTCCCCTGCTCGGATTCTCCAGCGGGGTGGCGCCCTTGGAGATCTCCGAAGGGCGTGATGCGCCGATCCTCGGTGCAGAAGGCTCAACGGCGGCAAGCGGCGATTTGATCCGGACCGTTTCCCGCGGCGGCGCTTCGGACCGTTGTTCCGCTGTAGACATCTGTGACGCGACCGATGAGGTTTCCGCCGGTTTTTCTGCCGGTGTTTTTCGCCGGTGACGTGATCGCCGCCGGGGCCTTTTTTTCACCGTCCCGGGCGCGGGTTCGCCGTTTTCCGCCAGGGACTCCCCCTTCGGCGCGGGTTCGGTTTTTTCCGGAGGGGATTCTTCCTTTCGCGCGGGCTCTTCCTCTTTCGGTTTTTCTTCCTTGGGCTTGGGCGCAACCTTTTTCGGCGCAACCTTTTTGCGTGGACCCTTTTTTGCCGGCGTCCTTTTTTTCTCTTCTACCACGGGCTCGATGATCTCCGGCTCATCCGCCTCTTCGGGCAACGGCATTTCCGCTTCCACCGTTTCCACCGTTTCCACCGTTTCCGGTTTTTCCGGTTCCTCCGGGGCCTTCCGGAGCTGAATGGTCTGTGCCGGCGCCAGCGGCGTCTCCCGCTTCGTCGTTTCGATCTTCCACTCATCCCATGCCATGTTGGAGCTTCCGCAGATATGGATCGACATGTCGTAGTCGTTTTCGAGACGGTTGATCTCCGCCCGTTTCTGGTTCTGGAGGTAGTCGGCCACCTCACAGGGGACGCTGACGTCGATCAGGGAGGATGAACCCTTCACCGCCTGCGTTTCGATCTTCCGGTAGGCATTCAGGGCCGTGTATTCGAGAGAGGGGCGCACCCCCCGACCCCGGCAGAAGGGGCAGGCCGTGTAGCTGATCTCCTGGATGGTCGACTGCTTCTTCTGGCGCGAGAGCTCCATGATGCCGAACTTGGAGATGTGGGAGAGCTGGATCCGCGCCCGGTCCAGCGCGATGGCCTTTTTGAAGGCCTTCTCCACCTCCGCGTTATGCTTGTTGTCCATCATGTCGATGAAGTCGATGACGATCAGCCCCCCAAGGTCGCGCAGACGGAGCTGGCGGGCGATCTCTTCCGCAGCCTCGGTATTCGTCTGGTAGGC
Organism: uncultured Syntrophaceae bacterium; assembly: GCA_964433455.1. Classification (GTDB taxonomy): domain Bacteria; phylum Desulfobacterota; class Syntrophia; order Syntrophales; family UBA5619; genus UBA5619. The sequence goes on along the minus strand of CAYSSF010000261.1, from coordinate 938 downwards.
GGTTTCCTCAACGTTCCGTTTGTGGGAGCCCCGGCCCGAGTTGACATCGATCGTGATCATCGCCTCCGTCGGATTGATGATCAGGTAGCCGCCGGATTTCAACTCCACGCGGTCCTGATAGATCACACGGATCTGATCTTCCAACTGGTATTTGTCGAAGAGGGGGGTCTTTTCCTTGTCCAGCTTGATCATCTTGAGATTCCGCGGTGCAACGGCCTTGCAGTAGGCCCGTACCTGGCGGAAGGTTTCCAGGTCGTCGACGAGAATTTCTTCGATATCCGTCGTAAAGTAATCCCTGAGCGACCGGACGCCGAAAGCGCTCTCCTGATAGATCAGGGCGGGCGCCGTCGTTTCCGCGGCCCCTTTCTGAATTTCCTTCCAGAGACGGGAGAGGTGCTGATAGTCGCGGGCCAGCTCCTGCTTGGTCCGGTTCATCCCGGCCGTCCGGACGATGAACCCGACCCCCTCTTCGGTCTTGATCTGTTCGACGAGTTCCTTGAGCCGCTTGCGGTCCTCTTCGTCCTCGATCTTCCGGGAGATGCCGCTGCTCTCCTTGTTGGGGAGCAGAACCAGGTAGCGTCCCGGCAGGGAGATGTAAGCGGTCAGCAGGGCGCCCTTGCGTTCGCTGACCTCTCGCATGACCTGGACGAGGACCTCCTGCCCCGGCTTGAGCATGGTTCTCGCGCCTTCGCGGCCGCCGTTAGTCTCCGCGAAGTAGTTGTGGCTGACGTCGCGCAGCGGGAGAAAGCCGTCCTTTCGACCGCCGTAGTTCACGAAGGCGGCCTGGAGCCCCCGCTCCACCTTCATCACGACCCCTTTGTAAATATTGCCGGTAATCGGCTCCCTTACGGCCATCTGGATGTTGAATTCGACCAGTTTGCCGTCTTCCACGATCGCCATGCGCTTCTGTTCGAGGTGGACGGCGTTGATCAGCATCT
>CAYSSF010000260.1:0-5399 GCA_964433455.1 uncultured Syntrophaceae bacterium | reverse complement strand
TCCAGGTAGGGAGAACGGGAGTGCTCACGCCGGTCGCCGTCATGAGGCCGGTCCGCGTCGGCGGCGTCATGGTCAGCCGGGCGACCCTCCACAATGAAGACGAGATCCGCCACAAGGATATCCGCATCGGGGATACAGTGATGATTCAACGGGCGGGCGATGTCATTCCCGAGGTGGTCGAGGTGGTCCGGACGGCGAGAACCGGCGAGGAGAAGCCTTTTATGATGCCGCAAACCTGCCCGGATTGCGGTTCCCGCGTCATCCGGATGGAGGGCGAGGTCGCCCGACGTTGCATCGGCATCGCCTGTCCGGCACAGATCCGCCGACACATCGCCCACTTCGCCTCCCGTGGGGCGCTGGACATCGAGGGGCTGGGGGATAAAATGGTCACTCAACTCGTGAAGAGCGGCCTGATCAATGATCCGGCCGACCTCTTCTTCCTGTCGAAGGAGAAACTTCTGGGCCTTGAGCGGATCGCCGAAAAATCGGCGTCGAATCTGCTGGAGGCGATCGAGCGGGCGAAAAGCCCTCCGCTTGACCGGCTGATTTTCGCCCTCGGTATTCGTCACATCGGGGAACAGACGGCAAAGCGCCTCGCACAGGCCTACGGCACACTGGATGCCCTCATGGCCGCCACAGAGGAAGAACTGCAGGGCATCCGGGATATCGGTCCCGAGGTGGCCGCCAGCATCATCGGCTTCTTCCAAGAGGCATCCAACCTTCGGGTGATACAAAAGCTCCGCGACGCGGGCATAACCCCGGGGCAGACCGCGAAGCCGAAGGCTGCACCTCTTGCGGGTAAAACTTTCGTGTTTACCGGAACACTTTCCCGAATGGGCCGAAACGAGGCCAAGACCCTCGTGGAGTCGTTGGGGGGGGCGGTCGGCAACACGGTCACGAAGACAACAAACTATGTCGTTGCAGGAGAAGCTGCCGGTTCCAAGATGGAAAAGGCGAGGCAATCTGGCATTGCCATCCTCGATGAAGAGGCCTTTTTCACTTTGACGGAAAGCAGATGAATAAGAGATATCATGTCCGCATCTCCGGCCGCGTCCAGGGGGTCTTCTTCCGGGCGAACACCCTGAAGACCGCCCGCTCACTGGGGCTGACCGGCTGGGTCCGTAACCTCCCGGACGGCCGGGTGGAAGCAGTTTTTCAAGGGGAGCGGGAAAGCGCCGAGGCGATGCTCGCCTGGTGCCGGACCGGGACGCCGCCCGCCAGGGTGGATCATCTCGATGTTGCAGAGGAAAGTGCCGCAGACGGCTTCACCGGCTTCGATATCGTCTATTGACGCCCTTCCCTATTGGAACGCTTTCCAGACTTCGCCGAATCCTTCGATCGCGCCCAGGATCGTGGCGTCGTCCACACAATAGGCGATCCGGATATGGCCGGGACCGTAGAAGCCGCTCCCCGGAACGGTCAGGATACGCCGTTTCTGAAGCGCATCGGCGAAGCGGACATCGTCGGCAATGGGTGTCCTGGGAAAAAGATAAAAAGCCCCTTCCGGTTTGGTTACCCGGTAACCTACCGAGGCGAGACCGTCGCAGAGGAGATCCCGTTTTCTCCGGTAGCTCTCCACATCCACGCAAACCTCCCGAAGACCGGCGATCGCCCGTTGCATCAGTGCGGGGGCGTTCACAAAACCGAGGATCCGGTTGCAGAGGGTGAGGCCGCCCAACACCTCCGAGAGAGCGCTCATCGCGGGGTTCACGGCAATATAGCCGATTCGCTCGCCGGGCAGGGAGAGACTCTTGGAGTAGGAGGAGGCGATAAAACTTTGGGGATAGATTTTCATTATGCTCGGTACGGTCACCCCGTCGTAGGTGATCGCGCAATAGGGTTCGTCGGAGATGAGGAAGATCTCCCGGTTGAACGATTTTCCCCGTTCGGCGAGAAGCTCCGCAAGCCCCCGGAGCGAAGCCTCGTCATAGACCTTCCCCGTAGGGTTGTTCGGCGAGTTGATCAGCACGGCCTTGGTTTTTTCGGTGATCGCTTCACCGATCGCCTGCAGATCGAGGGAGAAATCCTCCCGTGACGGGATGATCCGTGTTTCTCCCCCGGCATTGTCTACGTAAAAACGGTACTCCACGAAGAAGGGGGCCGGGATGATCACCTCTTCGCCCGGATCGAGAATCGTCTTCAGGATGACATTCAAGGCTCCGCCGGCGCCGCAGGTCATCACGATCTGCTCGGCCGACAGTTCCACCCCGCGGCCGGCACTCAGCTCCTCTGCGACGGCCGCGCGGGTTTCCGGATATCCGGCGTTCGGCATGTACATGTGCTTTCCGGGTATCTCGGCGGAAACAATCTCTCGCAGCCTTGCCTTGACGGCCTCGGGAGGATCGACATTCGGATTTCCAAGACTGAAATCAAAGACATTATCCGCTCCATACATCTGCTTGAGACGAACCCCCTCCTCGAACATCTTCCGGATGAAGGAGGACTGCGTCATAAATCCACTGATCTTCTTCGCGATGGCCATGGCAAACCCCTGTCAGAATGATTCCACAATTCATACCCGGGCTTCAACGGGGCAGCCGGGATACTGCGCTTCAACTGTCACGACAGCTTCCTGCTGTCAAGGGAAATGTACGGCGGTCTCGGCCTGCCGGTTGCTCTCCCTACCCGCCATTGCCGTTTCCGATCATTCGACGGCGAGCATCAGGGATCTGTCTGTCAGCGATCTCTCTTGACATTTTCAAAGGTTTCCATTACATTTCTCGAGCAAAAAATGGTTGAGGGCCTTTCGTTCTGTGCAATGGTAAAATGCCGTGTGACAGGGTCCGTGGAGGAGATAATAACAATGCCGATATTTGAATTCAAGTGCTCGAAATGTGGAGAAATATACGATGTCCTCTTCCGGAATCGGGAGGAGAAGGTAGCCGTCACCTGTCCGAAATGCGGGTCAAAGAAGGCGGAGCGGCTTTTATCCGCCTTTGCCGGAAAGATCGGCAACACCTCCGCCGGCAGCACCGAGTGCGGAAGCTGCGCCGCGACGAGTTGCAGCTCTTCCTGAGGACACTGACCGGTCATGGCCGTGAGCCATGAGGAATTGCTATTTTTTTCTGTTGCGTACAGGCGGCGGCGACCGCTTGACCCATCCCGCGAAAGGAGTTCATGAAAATGAACATTCTGATTTTCGGACCGAACGGCAGCGGCAAAGGGACACAGGGGGCGGTGGTTCAGAAGCGCTATGGCATCCCCCACATCGAGACCGGCGTGATCTTCAGGGAAAACATTAAGAATGGAACGGAACTCGGTATAAAAGCAAAGGAATATATCGACATCGGCGAGCTGGTACCCGATGCGATCACCGTCCCGATGATCCTGAACCATCTCACCGAAGGAGACTGCAAAAAGGGCTGGCTCCTGGACGGCTTTCCCCGGAATCTCGCCCAGGCGGAGGCCCTCTGGGAGGCGCTTCAGGAGGCCGGGTTGAAAATTGACTACATCATCGAAATCGGCCTGGACCGTGAGATCGCCAAAAAGCGGATCATGGGTCGCCGGCTCTGCGCCGCGGACAACAACCACCCCAACAACATCTTCATCGACGCGATCAAGCCTGCAGAAAAAGACGGCAAGCCGGTCTGCCGCGTCTGCGGCTGCGACAAACTGACCACCCGGGCGGACGATCAGGACGAGGCGGCAATCGACAAGCGCCACAAGATCTACTACGACACGCAAACGGGGACGCTGGCCGCCGTGAACTACTTCAGGGCGCGTGCCGCCATTCTCGAAGTAGACGGCACACCCGGCGTAAAGGAGGTCTCCCAAGCCCTCCTCGCGAAGCTGGGAGAGCCTTAGCCCTTCCGATACCGCTAAAAAAAGTCGAAAATGGGCATTTTCACCTAAACAATTCATTTTACGAGGAGGCGGAGATATGAAAAAACTGATCATTGCGGTTGCCCTGCTGATGATCGCCACACCCGTGTTTGCCAAAAAGGACTGCGATGAGCTCAAGGCGGAGATTGACGCCAAAATTCAGGCAAAAGGCGTGAAGGCCTATACCCTGGAGATCGTTCCCAACGAACAGGTCAAGGACGGAAAGGTTGTCGGAAGCTGCGACGGGGGAACGAAGAAGATCCTCTACACGCGCGGGAAATGATCCTCTGAGGCGGCCTTTTCCGCGACGCCGCCCGGGTCGCCCGTAATCATCGACAAATTCATGGCCTTGCGTTGCCGCGCCCTGATCGCCGGAATACTCAATGAAGTATATCCCGGGCATGGTCGCGGGGCCTCTCAGGGATCGGCAGTTTTCGCTATCCGTCTGTCTTCATAAAAAAGATGCAGGGCTTGCGCATCCCGGGCAAGCCGCAAAGACGCCCCCAGAACCGGCCGAAAGTCCGCCCCTGCGCGCACGATGATTTTTTCAGAACCCACAGTGACGTAAAGAATCACCTCAGACCCCATATGTTCGGCATGCTCAAGCAGACATTTGACATTGCCCTCGCCGACTCCGACGGACTCAGGCCTGATCCCCACCGTGACGGTCTTGCCGTGATAGGGCGCCAGCCTCTCGCCTTCTCAATTGTAATATCGAAATGTTATCATTCATTACCCGCGGTCCTCCCAAATCCACCACCAACTTTTAGCAAATCTCGTGGGAACGGTAGTTTGCTAACAATTTTCTTTCACCTCGCTGCGTAAATATAATCGCAATTTATGCCGTAAATTCAACCGACGTCAAAAGTTGGTGGTGGATTACGGTCCTACTCCCTCCTTTACTCTTTCAGACAATCATGATAGAAAACCGCCCAAAGGGACAAGCCGTTATGGATAACATCCGAAATTTCAGCATCATCGCCCACATCGACCACGGCAAGTCCACGCTCGCCGACCGGTTGATCCAGTTCACCGGCATCGTGGAGGAGCGTAATTTTCAAAACCAGATCCTCGACAACATGGATATCGAGCGCGAGCGCGGGATCACGATCAAGAGCCAGGTCGTCTCGCTTCCCTACCGCGCGAAGAACGGTCTGTTCTACACGCTGAACCTGATCGATACACCGGGCCACGTCGATTTCACCTATGAAGTGTCCCGGTCGCTTGCTTCCTGCGAAGGGGTATTGCTTTTGATCGACGCCGCGCAGGGCGTCCAGGCGCAAACGCTCGCCAACCTCTACCTCGCGATGGAGCACGACCTTACAATCATCCCGGTCATCAACAAGATCGATCTTCCCTCGGCGGACGTCGAACGGGTGATCGATCAGATCGACTCGGAACTGGGCCTGGATCCGGACACCCATCTGAAATGTTCGGCCAAGGCCGGGATCGGGATCGAGGAGATCCTGGAGGCGATCGTGGCACGGATCCCGCCGCCCAAGGGGGACCCCGCGGCGCCGCTCGCAGCGCTCATCTTTGATGCCAAGTACGACTCCTTCCGGGGAACGGTGATCCAT
>CAYSSF010000259.1:0-5460 GCA_964433455.1 uncultured Syntrophaceae bacterium | reverse complement strand
TGCGCCGGAGATGCGGGGCCAGGAGGTGGTGATCGACGGCGATTACGTGGCCGATCAGTTGGACGAGATCGTTGAGGATGAGGATCTGAGCCGGTACATCCTGTAAAGGAGAAATCGATGGAAGATATGAAGAGATCGATGGAGCGGGCCGATATTCTGGTGGAGGCCCTTCCCTACATTCGCCGGTTCTTCAACAAGACCGTCGTGATCAAGTACGGCGGCCATGCGATGGTGGATGAGGAGCTGAAGAACAATTTCGCCCGCGATCTGGTCCTGATGAAATATATCGGGATCAACGCCGTCGTGGTTCACGGCGGCGGCCCGCAGATCGGAAGCCTGCTGAAGAAGCTGGGTAAAGAATCGAAATTCGTCCAGGGGATGCGGGTCACCGACGAGGAGACGATGGACATCGTCGAAATGGTCCTTGTCGGGAAGGTGAACAAGGAGATCGTCGGTCTGATCAACCGTCACGGCGGCCGGTCGGTCGGGTTGAGCGGCAAGGATGCAAACCTGATCCGGGCGGAGAAATACTATCTCAGTGCCGAGAAGGTCAAGGATACGCCGTCCGAGATCATCGATATCGGTCTTGTCGGGAAGGTCAAGGCGGTCGATGCAGGGCTGATCACCACGCTGATGGCGGACGGCGTCATCCCGGTCATCGCCCCGACGGGGGTCGGGGACGGTGGAGAGACCTACAACATCAACGCCGACCTGGTGGCCGGTGCGGTAGCTTCCGCCCTTTGCGCGGAGAAGTTGATTCTGCTCACCGACGTTCCCGGCGTGCTCAACCGACAGAAAGAGCTGATCCACACGATGGATGAACCGACCACCCGCCGGATGATCGAGGAGGGGACGATCGAAGGGGGGATGTTCCCCAAGGTGAAGTGTTGCCTGAAGGCCCTCCGGGGCGGGGTCAAGAAGGCCCATATCGTGGACGGCCGTTTGAAACATACGATTCTGCTGGAGATGTTTACGGACCTGGGAATCGGGACGGAGATCGTTTTATAAGGAGTAGAACATGACCACACAAGAATGGATCGAACTCTCTGATCGCTACATCATGTCGACCTACAAGCGCCACCCCCTCGTCCTGACGCGGGGGTTGGGCGTCCATGTCTGGGACAGCGACGGCCGCTGCTTCCTCGATCTGGTCGGAGGGATTGCCGTCTGCGCCCTCGGTCATGCCCATCCCGGGGTCGTCACGGCGATCCAAGAGCAGGTGGGGATTCTCTCCCACGTATCCAACCTTTACCATATCGCGCCGCAGATTCTGCTCGCGCAGCTCCTCGTGGAGAACTCTCCCTTCGACAAGGCATTCTTCTGCAACAGCGGGGCGGAGGCAAACGAGGCGGCGATCAAACTTGCCCGGAGATATGCCTCGGAGCATAGGGGAGGTCGATACGAACTGATCACGATGCAGAACTCATTTCACGGCCGCACGCTGGCCACGGTGACGGCGACGGCGCAGCCAAGGTTTCACGCAGGTTTTGAGCCGCTTCCGGCGGGTTTCCGGTATGTCCCCTACAATGACCTTGCGGCGCTCGAGGCGGCCGTGACCGAGAAAACCTGCGGCGTCCTGGTCGAACCGATCCAGGGGGAGAGCGGCGTCATCATTCCCGATCCCGGCTATCTCCCCGGGATCCGGCGGATCTGCGATGAAAAAGGGCTCCTGATGATTGCGGACGAGGTCCAGACGGGAATCGGCCGAACGGGAACGCTCTTTGCCTGCGAACAGACGGAGGTTGTTCCGGACATGATCACGCTGGCGAAGGCCCTCGGGAACGGCTTTCCGATCGGGGCGCTTCTTGCGAAGCAGGAAATCGCCGCGGCCTTCGTTCCTGGAAGCCACGGATCGACCTTCGGCGGCAATCCTCTGGCCTGCGCGGCTGCGCTGGCCACGCTGGGAACCATCCTCGACGAGGGAATCCTCGACAACTGCCGGAAGGTGGGCGCCTATTTCCTCGCCCGGCTCGGCGAATTGAAAGGCAGGCATGCACGGATCCGGGAGGTCCGCGGACAGGGGCTGATCCTTGCCGTGGAGTTGACCGTGCCCGGGGCGGAGTTTGTTGAAAAATGCATGGAGAAGGGCCTGCTGATCAACTGTACGAACGGAAATGTCCTCCGGTTTGTTCCGCCGCTGATCCTGACCCGGCAGGATGTGGACAAGGCCATCGGAATCCTGGATGGGGTGTTGGAGGAATAATGGAAAAGGACCTGCTCAGCGAATATGACCTGGAACGGGACGATTTCGAAGCCATTTTCGACGGGGCGCACCGAATGAAACGGCTGCTCCGCGAGGGGAAGGAGCATCCTCTGCTGAAGGGCAAGACCCTGGGGATGATCTTCGACAAATCCTCCACGCGGACGAGAATATCCTTCGAAGTCGGGATGTTCCAGTTGGGAGGCGTCTCTCTGTTCTTGAGCAACCGGGATACACAGCTCGGCCGCGGCGAGATCATCGCCGACAGCGCGCGGATCATGTCCCGCTATCTGAACGGAATCATGATCCGGACCTTTTCTCAGGAATCGGTGGAGGAGTTCGCCCGCTATGCGACGATCCCGGTGATCAATGGACTGACCGATCTGCTCCATCCGTGCCAGCTCTTGAGCGACCTCTTTACGATCATCGAGAAACGGGGCGCTTACGAGGGGCTGAAGGTCGCCTATGTCGGCGACGGGAACAACATGGCGAACTCCTGGATCAATGCCGCGGCAAAGCTGCCCTTTCACCTTGACCTGGCCTGCCCCGACGGGTATGATCCGGACGCGGCGATCCTGAAGCGGGGGATCGCCGAGGCGCCTGCCGGGGTGGTTCTGCACCGGGATCCGGCCGAGGCGGTCCGCGACGCCGATGTCGTCTACACGGACACCTGGGTCAGCATGGGGCAGGAGGCCGAACGGGAAGAGAAGATGAGGCGGTTTCAGGGCTACCAGGTCAATCGGGCCCTGATCGAACGGGCGAGAAAGGATGTTCTCGTGATGCACTGTCTGCCCGCCCACCGGGGCGAGGAGATCACCGCGGAGGTGATCGACGGCCCCCGCTCCGTGATCATCGACGAGGCGGAGAATCGCCTCCACGTCCAGAAGGCCGTGATGGAACTCTTGATGCATTGACAGGAAGCGCTGAGTGCTGCGCACTCAGTCCTCAGCACTCAGCACTATATGTTAAGGAGGAAGGAATCGTGAACGAGGTGAAAAAGGTTGTTCTCGCCTATTCGGGAGGACTGGATACCTCCGTGATCGTGCGGTGGCTGATCGAAACCTACCGGTGCGAGGTGATCTGCTTCGCCGCCGACGTCGGCCAGAAGGAGGAGCTGTCGGGACTCCGGGAAAAGGCGATCCAAACCGGGGCCGCGAAGATCTACATCGATGATCTCCGGGAGGAGTTCGTCCGGGATTTCGTCTTTCCGGCCCTGCGGGCGAATGCGATCTACGAAGGAACCTATCTGCTGGGGACGTCGCTTGCGCGGCCGCTGATCGCCAAGCGTCAACTGGAAATCGCGAAGATCGAGGGGGCCGATGCGGTCTGCCACGGGGCCACGGGGAAGGGGAACGACCAGGTGCGGTTCGAATTGACCTACATGGCCCTCGATCCGGCGATCCGGATCATCTCGGCCTGGAGGGATGACCGCTGGACGTTCGATTCGCGCGCCTCGATGATCGATTATGCCGAGAAGCACGGGATCCCGATTCCGCTGACGCGGGAGAAGCCCTACAGCAGCGACCGGAACCTGCTCCATATCTCCCACGAGGGGGGGATTCTCGAGGACACCTGGGCGGAGCCTCGGGAGGAGATGTTCGTCCTTACCGTTTCCCCCGAGGCGGCGCCGGACCGGCCGGCCTATGTCGAGATCGGTTTCGAAAAGGGCGATCCTGTCTCCATGGACGGTGTTGCGATGAGCCCCGCGGCGCTGCTCGACCGGATGAACGCAATCGCCGGGGCGAACGGGATCGGCCGCATGGACATGGTGGAAAACCGTTTCGTCGGCATGAAATCGAGAGGGGTCTACGAGACTCCGGGGGGCACCGTCCTCTGGGCCGCGCACCGCGCCGTCGAATCGATCACGATGGACCGCGAGGTGATGTTGATGCGGGACTCGCTGATCCCGAAGTACGCGCAGCTCGTCTACAACGGTTTCTGGTACGCCCCGGAGCGGGAGCTCCTCCAGCGTTTCATCGATGATACCCAGCAGCGGGTGACGGGAACCGCGAGGCTGAAACTCTACAAGGGGAACTGCGTCGTCGTCGGGAGAAAGTCTCCCTTCTCGCTGTACAGCGAGGACTTCGCGACATTCGAAAAAGACCGGGTCTACAACCAGCAGGATGCGACCGGTTTTATCCGTCTGAACGCGCTCCGGTTGAGGATCCAGGCGATGATGAAGAGACGATGATGAAAAAAGAGGAAAAACCCTGGGGCGGTCGGTTCCGCGAGCCGACGGATCGTCAGGTGGATGCCTTTACCACGTCGCTCCATTTCGACCGCCGCCTCTATCGCTGCGACATCGAGGGGAGCATTGCCCATGCCCGGATGCTTGCGAAGCAGGGGATCATCACGAAGCGGGAGGCGAAGGCGATCCGGGCCGGACTCGAGGCGATCCTGGGCGATATCGAGATGGGTGCGTTTGTCTTTCATCCCGGCGATGAGGATATTCACATGGCGGTCGAGAAGGCCCTGACGGCCCGGATCGGCGAGGCGGGCGGGAAACTCCACACGGGCCGGAGCCGGAACGACCAGGTCGCCCTCGATATCCGTCTCTACCTGCGGGCGGAGATCCGTAATATCCTGACCCTTCTCGGAAAGTTGAAGGCCGGGTTCGTCGAACGGGCGAAAGCGGAAATGGGGGTGATCCTGCCCGGATATACCCACATGCAGAAGGCGCAGCCGGTTCTTCTCTCCCATTACCTGCTCGCCTTCCGGGAGATGGTCGACCGGGACGAGGACCGCCTCCGGGACTGTCTGAAGCGGGTGAACGTGATGCCTCTCGGCGCAGCGGCGCTCGCCGGGACCGGATTGCCGATCGACCGCCGCTATGTGGCGCGCCTGCTCGGTTTTCCGCAGGTGACCGAAAACAGCATGGACACGGTTTCCGACCGGGATTTCGTCGCGGAGTTCATCTTTGCCGCTTCGCTTGCGATGATGCACCTGAGCCGTTTCTGCGAGGATCTGATCCTCTGGTCCACCGACGAGTTCGGTTATGTCGAGATCGCCGACGCCTTTACGACCGGGAGCAGCATCATGCCCCAGAAGAAGAATCCGGACGTGGCGGAACTGATTCGGGGGAAGACCGGCCGCGTATATGGCGATCTCGTTGCGATCATGACGATCCTGAAGGGTCTGCCGATGACCTACAACCGAGATCTTCAGGAGGACAAGGAGCCCCTGTTTGACGCGGTCGATACGCTGCAAGCCTCCCTCCGGGTTCTGACCGCGATGATCGGGCGCCTTACCTTCAACCGGCA